>NZ_JBFTNF010000034.1:0-76384 GCF_056397345.1 Cupriavidus sp. 05N38 | reverse complement strand
AAACTGACTCGATCCTCCCGAAGAAGAACCGAACATGTTTTACTGTGCGAGCACTTTATAACTTGTAAGCTCCAGTGCTTGCGCACCGGGCATCCGCTATCAAGCGCCCACACTTATCGGTTGTTTGTTTGTTAAAGAACTTGCCGCGGCTCGCTTTGCTTACCGCGTCGCTGCTTTGTTGTCAGCAGCAGAGAAACGAGATTATGAAGAACTTTCTACGTTTCGTCAACAGGTTTCGCAATCTTTTTTTGCTCCGGTTCGCCGCGCTGTTCGCACCGCCAACCTCACCCGTTCACCCCGCAACCCTTGTCCCGTCTGCTTTGCAGCCGCGCTTCGTGTTGCGAGGGAGCGAATATTAAGGCCCGCCCACGGTCCTGGCAAGCCTTTTCTGAAATCATTTTCTTGCGGCGCAAAAAGTATTTCTCAAGGCACACGGCGGCCCTGCACCGAGTCAGAATCGTGCTGTCGGGGCACCCCCAGGGATGCCGCAACTCACGTTCGCAGTGCTTCTATATATAAGGAGATGCAGCAATGACGATCCGTATCGTGAAACTGGGCTCGCCACGCGCGCCTGACGAAGGACTTCGGATTGGCACCGTGCGCCGGCCACCCCGAGGCGTACCCAAGGCGGAGTTCGCATCGCGCGACTACTACGATGTCTGGTACCCGGAGCTTTCGCCGTCGGCGGACCTCGTTGCCCAGGCGCTAGCCATCCAGGCAGACGGCGACGACAAGGCCTGGCGCGCGTTCGAAAAGCACTTTCGCGCGGAAATGGCCCGCCCCGAGGCTAGCCGGACGCTGGACCTGCTGGCCGCGCTGTCACGGCAGACAAATTTTTCGCTTGGATGCTACTGCGAGCAAGAAAGCCGCTGCCACCGCTCGATATTGCGGTCGCTGCTGGAAAAGAGAGGGGCGGCCATGGCGTAGCCGCCAAGCGCGGGACRAGTCAGATCGTCTTGTGGCTGCCGGCGCACTGCCGGCGGAACAGCGTGCGCAGCGCGCTCCACTGAATGGGGAGCAGCGGCGTGCAATGGCGCACGGCGTCGCGCCTGGCATAGTGGGCCAGCAACTGCTCTCCGACCGACTGCCGGAAATAGGAGGGCGTCGGGTAGCTCATGGTCAATCCCTATTGTGGTTCATCAGGATTGACAGTATACCAAATTTGGTGCGCTGCGTCATGACGGGGCAGGCAACGGCTCCGTTCTGGTGCATCCCGGCAGCCAATAGCACAATGAAATCAAGGGCTGGACCACTCTTCGCGCCCGGCCGCCTGCTCGTGCCGCATCCGGCATATCGTATACCGGAAGCGCCGAGATCCTCCACCAAGCCGGGACTAGCTGGCGCTCGCTACGCGACCGCTGCGCTTCGCCGGGCTGGTGGCGGTGCGCTCCCCGGCCACGTCAGGTGCGCCGCTCTCCGCCTGCGCCAGCTCTTCCGCGGCCTTCGCCGCGCTATAGACATGCCGGGTCGCCAGCAGGGCCGCAAGATCGGCATCCCCGGCAATGACGGCCTGAAGGATCTGCGCGTGTTCTTCCCAGTTCTGGCGGGCACGCGTCACATTGGCCGGCGCAAACAGCAAACCCGTACGCTCCCGCAGCGTCCGCACCATGTCCTGGAGCACGCTGTTGGCGGCGATATTGCCAAGCACCTCGTGAAAGTGGGAGTTCAGTTCGACAAAGCGCTCGGACCGGCCGCTGGCAGCCGCTTCGGTCCCCTGGCGCAGGACCTCGTTGAGCTCCGCGAGCAGGCCGGGATCGCGCCGCTGGGCGGCCAGCTTGGCATTGAGCCCTTCCAGAGTGGCCCGGACCTCGACCATTTCCTTGGCGATATTCGGCGACAGTGTTGCCACCGAAGCCCCGCGCCGCGGCTCGATGCGGACCAGGCCTTCCGCGGCCAGGGCGCGCAGCGCTTCCCGCACGGGGATACGCGACACGCCGAGTTCGGTCGAAAGCTTGTTTTCGACCAGCCGGTCAYCCTGGTTGTACTCGCCGGCCAGGATGCGCTGCCGCAAGGTATCGGTGACGAGGGCGAACAGGGGCGAATGCTGGGCGCCAAGGCTGGTGCCGGCGGAATCCGAAGCGGCGTGAGCGTGTTCGGTACCAGGGGCGTCGGACATAGATTCTGGCTTTGCTCGGCAGGACACCGTCGCCAGGCTGGCCGCGCATGCGAGCCGTCGCGGACGGGTCAAAGGGATCAAGGACCGCGGCGCGCCCTGTAAAGGATGCCGCAGCGGCGATATTGTCCGCATTGTATACCGGCGCAACGCCGTTTTTGCGCGCCGCGGCGCACCCGGTCCTTGCCCGTGATCAATTGCGACACCCTGCAGCACCCGGTGGCCGGGATGGCTCGCCCGGCACGCTATGATGCGTGGGCCCGAACTTTCCACAAACCCGCCCTCCTCCGATGCGCAGATGGCACTGAATATCGTCTGGCTGTCCTTCTTCCTGCTTGCCTTCATCGTCGCCTGCATCCGCCTGGCCATGGGAGACACCAGCGTCTTCCCCGCCATGCTGACGAGCCTGTTCGACAGCGCGCGCACCGCATTCGAGATCTCCCTGGGGCTGGCTGGCGTCATGAGCCTCTGGCTCGGCATCATGCGGATCGGAGAACGTGCCGGCGTGGTCGATGTCTTCGCGCGCGCGGTCAACCCGCTGCTGCGCCACTTCTTCCCGGGCGTCCCGCAGGGCCATCCGGCCCAGGGCGCCATGATGATGAACGTCTCGGCCAATATGCTGGGCCTGGACAACGCAGCGACGCCGCTCGGCCTGAACGCCATGCGGGAGCTGCAATCGTTGAATCCGCGCCCGGATACGGCCAGCAATGCGCAGATCATGTTCATCGTCCTGAACACGGCCGGGCTGACCCTGATCCCGACCTCGGTGATCGCGATGCGGCAAGCGATCGCCGTCAAGCAGGGCCTGACCGGCTTCAACGCAGCCGACATTTTCCTGCCCACCCTCCTCGCCACCTGTGTTTCCTGCGTGGCCGGCCTGCTCGCGGTGGCCTGGGCGCAGCGGCTCAACCTGCTCAAGCCAGCGGTGCTGGGCGCCCTGGGCTTGCTGGCGGCCGCGGTCGGCGGTCTGTTCCTGTGGCTGCGTCATGCCCCGCCGGAGCAGGTCAGCAYCGGCACGGCGCTGGCCGGTAGCGGCTTTATCATCACATTGATCATCGTCTTCCTGGTCTGCGGCGCCGTACGCGGCATCAACGTCTACGACGCCTTCGTCGACGGCGCCAGGGAAGGCTTCGGCGTGGCCGTGCAGATCATTCCCTACCTGGTGGCAATCCTGGTGGCGATCGGCCTGTTCCGCGTGACCGGATGCATGGATGTGCTGATGCGGGGACTTACCGCGGCCTTTGCCTGGCTGGGCCTGGACACGGCGTTCGTGCCGGCCCTGCCGGTCGGCCTGATGAAGATCCTCTCCGGCGCCGGCGCGCGCGGCCTGATGATCGATGTGATGAGCACCTATGGCGTCGCCTCGTTCCAGGGCAAGCTGGCCGCGATCATCCAGGGCTCGACCGAAACTACCTTCTACGTGCTTGCCGTTTATTTCGGCAGCGTCAACATTCGCGATACGCGGCACGCGCTCGCCTGCGCCCTGTTCGCCGACCTTGCCGGGCTATGCGCCGCGGTAGGCATTGCATACCTGTTCTTCCGCTAGGGGCATTCCCCCATCGGCCACTACGCCGCGAACACATCGGCAAATTGCCGACGGAATCAGGGCGTGAAATCAGGAAAAAGTGGAGGCGGATGTTGTAAACGGCTACTTTGTTGTGCACAAACAACATGTTTGTGAAGCCAGACACGCACAGCCAATATGACGCTTGGTGCGTCGCAACAAATCGTATATAGTGGAGTCTGTCTCCTCCACCACCTCGGTGGATTCCAGCCCGCGCACGAAACTGCGCGGGTTTTTTTTGCCCGATTTTCGGCGCGCACCTGCGTTTCCCCCTGAAACGCCAATGCATTACCGGCCGGGAACCAACCCGTCCCCACCGTCGTGCCAGGTTGGCGATTGCGCGCACCGGGACGATGCGGCGGCGCACCTCCCCAGTGCAAATCGCCCGAGATGACACGATATGTTGCAACGCACCATACGGTGATCTAGAGTCAAGCCATCGCTTGCATCCGCCGGCGTCCTTACTTAGTTGTCGACATGTTTTCCGTGCCGTACCTGCCCCGTCCCGACGCCTCGATGCTGCAAAGAGGCCTGGTCTACGCTTTCTCGTTCCTGGCCCTGGCCGGAGCGGGATGGCTCACGGATCAGCCGGGCTACTTGTGGGCAGCCACCGCCTCGCTCTGGACCTGCCTCGCCGACCGCGGCGGCACCGCAGGCGAGCGGCTCAGGGCGCTGGGTTCGGTCGGCATGGGCGRCACGGTGGCGTGCGCGGTGGGTGTGGCCGTCGCCGGGTCTGCGTGGGCGGCGCTCGCCGCGGTCGGGATTGCCGGGCTCGCGGCTGGCCTGGCAGAGACCCGTGGGCCCGGCGCGGCCCTGCCCGCCAAGCTGCTCTACGTCATCCTGATCGCCGCATGCCTCCAGCCGGCCGGCGATGCCGCGCTGGCCGTACACGTGTTCGAGCGTAGCCAGGAATTCCTGCTCGGCGGCGTGTTTGCCTGCCTGGTGAGCCTGGCGCTGATTCCGTCCGCGCGCGACCAGCGCCCGCGCGCGGAAGTCATGGCGGTGTTCGGCGCCTTGTCGCGTCTTGCCGGGGCGCTGGCCGGCACTGAAGCGGTCGGCGATGCGGCTGCCAGCAAGCGCGACATCCGCGAGCGGATCGAGGCCGCGCATCTGGCCGTGCGCGCGCGCCGCAGCCTGCGCGATCCGCTGGGGCGGATGCGCTATGCCTATATCGTCAGCCTGGCCGATGCCATTTTTGCCCTGCTGATCGTCGCCGCCGAGTTGCGCAGCCGCGCAGACAGCGCGCCGGCAGGCGACCCGGGCGAGGGCAACGTCAGCCCGCTGCCGCTCCAGTACCTGCAGCGCTGCGTGGCCGAGATGCGTTTGCAGGTGGACGAGGCCCTCGCCCGGCCCGCGCCTGACCTGCCTTCGCTGTGCGCCGCACTGGTCCGCGAGTTGCGGCGCCTGCATGCGCCCCTGGCCAATGCCGACGCGCCGGCCGTGTACCAGTCCGCGGTGGGCGCCCTGGCCCGCTACCCGGCCTTCGCCACCTGGCATGGCGCGCACCGCCGGCCGCGTCACACGTTCCGGCAAAGGTGGCAGCGCTGGCGTGCCGCCCTGGCCGAACACACTGCCCGCGACGCCCGCGTGGCGCGCCATGCGGTGCGGCTTGCGCTGGCCGGCAGCCTGAGCCTGCTGCCAGCACAACTGTGGCGGGTGGATCATGGCTACTGGGTAGCGGTCACCGTCATCATGGTGCTCAGTCCGCAACTGCAGACCACACGCARGATCTCCTTCCTGCGCTTTGCCGGTTCGCTGGCGGGAGCGCTGCTGGCCTGCGCCATCGGCCTCGCCCACCCGCCGGCGCCGCTGGCGCTGGTGATCAGCGCAGCGTGTCTCGCGGCAGCCTATGTCTTGCGGCTCGCCGGAAGCCCGGGGCTGTTCGCCCTTTGCCTCACGCCGGCTGTCATCCTGTTCTCATGGGTGGGCGCCCCGGCGGCGGACAGCAGCCACTTCGCCGCGCTGCGCGGCATCGATACCGCGCTTGGCTGCCTGATCGCGCTGGCCAGTTACTACGTGCTGGCACCGCGCGCCGAGCTCTCGCGGGTGCATCGCCACGGCGTCGACGCACTCGCCGCGAATGCCGCGTACCTGCGCGCGGCATTCGCGGGCGCCGGCGCGTTCACGACTTCGCCCACGCGCTCGCCCGCGCCGACCGCGGCCCGCCTGGAAACACTGCGCATCGGCGCGGGCCGCGCGTCCGCCCGGGCCGAGCTGACGCTGCAGCAGGCGGAGGCGGAACTGATGCCGGAACTGGCTGCGGCCTACGCCGGGCTTCACCTCACCTCACGCCGCATGGCCGCGCTGGCCGGCGTGGTGCGCGCCGGGCTGGCTGCCGGGAGCGGCGCCGGTGCACCACTACCAGCCACGCTGGCGACGCTGCAGGCCCTGGCGGGGCGGCTTTCGTCACTGGCGGCGCGGCCCGGGGAAAGCGCAGGCCCCCTAGCCAGTCCCGCGGACCACGGAACCGCCGCACCGCTGGACCGCTTCCTGCTCGAGCAGGCCGCGTTCGCCGCGGCGCAATCTGAGGCCGCGCACGAGGCGCTCGCCAGCGTGCGCCAGTTGACGGCCGGGCTTGCCGTTGCCGGCCAGCACTTGCCCCATCCCGGTTGATGGCGGTCAAGGCGACGCGCCGCACGGCGTCGCTCGGCCGCGCGATCTCCTAGAATGGTGTCATCCTCAGCGACCGGTGTGAGGCACGCCATGCCCGAGATCTCGTTTCCCCGCAGCGTTCCCACCTACTGTGCGGCCAGTCTTACGCTTTCCTGCCCCGCCACCGTGAACGGCAAGCCCACGCTGTATTCCATTACCGCCGAGGCGCTCGAGACGCACTTTGGCGCCCGTTCTCCGCGCGAGGAAGACCTGGTGCGTGCGTTCACCAGCCATCGGCAACGCATCGAACATATTGCCGAAGACTTGTTCGAACTGACCCAGGCCAGGGAGATCGTGCTGCGCAGCGGGCACATCCGCTTCGCAGGATAGGCGCGCCTGCGCGCTGCCGCCTTGCGCTTGCGCCGGCGCCAGTACGCCGCCGCCGGCGATATCACTCGCCTCGTACTGCACTTGCCGGGACGGACGGATCCCGCGCGCCCGAGTCGACGATCACCAGATAGCGCCCCGGCCGCGACACCGGTGTGCGATCCGGCGCGAGAACCCAGAGCGCATCGCCCCGCTCCACGGCGTCGAGGTAGTCGGCGTCGATCAGGCCAAAGCGGTCGATCAGCCGGTTGAGGGCGGCAGGAATGCGCACGCAACCCTTCGAAGCCGGATGCCCGAGGCGCGCTTCGAGATGTTCGGGATCGGTCGCGTGCATCTGCAGGCGCATCTGGCTTTCGCCGCCCTTGCCCCAGCCGCGCTCTGCATCGACCCAGCCGAAGTCATAGACGCGCATGCCGCGCGCGCCATAGCCGCGGATGCCATTCTCGTTGACGGTGCCCTCGGCGCGGAAATCCATGTTCTCCAGGCTGTGGTCGAACACGCCGAGCGGCGTGATGAAATGATCGAAGGTGCCCGGCTTGCCGGTCGAGGTGGGTGCCGAACCCACCCACCGCCAGGGCGCATCGCCATCGGACCGGGCGAACAGCATGGCAGCCTGTACGCGCGGGTTGCGGTCGACCAGCACCACCCAGTCGCCGGCGTCGGCGTCGTGCCCCACAGCCTGCAGCGCCGAGGACAGCAGGCCGGCATACCGTTGCGCCTGCGCGGCCGGCAGCTCGAGGCGGTGCGGCACCTGCCGGGCAAACGCCTGCCGCACGGTACCGAACTCGTTGTTGGCGCTGGCGGCCTGGGGCAGGAGCGACAGCGCGGCCAGCAATATCCACAATGCCAGCCAGCCGAATCGGTGGCGCAGGCACGGGCCGAAAAGCCCGTCATGGGGACTGCATTGCATAATTGCCTCCTTGCACAAGATCTTGCACCGGCCGCTGCGATCATCATTCGCCCGTGCCCGACTTCGCGCACTGCCCTGCGTCAAGGCACATGCGCGAAGCCGGCGTGGCGAAGCCAGTAGCGAAGCGGCCTCCATATTTAGACTGCCGGCGCGGCCATGATTTCCCGACGCCGCACGGCCACAGCGTTTGTCAATGGATCAGACTCAAGTCATCAACCAAGCCCGCCAGCGTCTCGCCGCGGGTGATTTCGCCGGCGCCCGCGCGGCGCTCGAAGCCCTGCTTGCGCAGGAACCCGGGCACGGCGGCGCCCTGGAACTGCTGGGGCTGGCCGCAGGCAACCAGGGAGATTTCCGGGCCGCGGCGGCGCATCTCGACAGCGCCGCGCAGGCGGGTGCGGGCTCGCCGGAGCTCTACTACAACCTGGCGGTGGCGCGCCAGAAACTGGGCGAACACGAGGCGGCGATCGCTGCCTTCTCGCAAGCAGTGGCATTGCGCAGCTATTTTTTCGAAGCCCACCACGATCTCGGCCTGTCGCTCGCGGCATCCGGCAACGCATCTGCGGCCATCGCCGCGTTCGACGCCGCGCTGAAGCTGCGCCCGGGAAGCTTCGAAGCGCTCTACAACAAGGGCAAGGCGCTGAGCGAGCTCGACCGCTTCGCCGACGAGATCGACTGCTACCAGCGCGCCATCCAGCTGCGGCCCAACTTCGCCGGCGGGTACGTCAACCTGGGCGTGGCGCTGCGCGACCTGCATCGTTTCGACGAAGCCATGCGCCACTTCAAGAAGGCCGTCACGCTGGACGCAAACGACGCGCTGGCGCGTTGCAACCGCGCCCAGACCAATCTGCTGATGGGGGTCTTCGATCACGGCTGGCGCGAATACGAATGGCGCTGGCTGGACGGCACGCCCGCGCACCGCCTGCCGGGCAAGCCCTGGCTGGGCGAAGGCAGCCTGGCCGGCAAGACCATCGTGCTGCATAACGAACAGGGATTCGGCGACACCATCCAGTTCGCCCGCTACGTGCCGGCCGTCGCGGCCATGGGCGCGCGCGTCATCCTGCAGGTGCAGCCCGCGCTGGTGCCGCTGCTGCAGGGCCTGCCCGGCGTCGCGGAGCTGATCGCCGAAGGCGACCAGCTGCCTGCCTTCGACTGCCATTGCCCCTTGATGAGCCTGCCGCTGGCCTTCCGCACCAGCCTGGCGACCATTCCGCCCGCGCCTTACCTCAACGCCGACCCCGCGCTCAGCGCAGCCTGGCGCGCCCGGCTGGAGGCGGACTCCGCCGCCGGCCGCCGGCCACGCATCGGCCTGGTCTGGTCCGGCAGCACCTGGCACCGCAACGACCGCAACCGCTCGCTGGCGCTGGACCAGCTGCGCCCCCTGCTCGCGGCCGATGCGAGCTTCGTCTCGCTGCAAAAGGACGTGCGCGCCGCCGACAGCGCCACGCTTGAAAGCCTGCCGCAGCTCATGGACGTATCCGGCGAGATCGCCAGCTTCGCCGACACCGCCGCCCTGATCGACAACCTCGATCTGGTCATCAGCGTGGACACCGCCGTCGCCCACCTGGCCGGCGCGCTCGGCAAGCCGGTCTGGCTGCTGCTGCCGTTCTCGCCCGACTGGCGCTGGCTGCTCGAGCGCAAGGACTCGCCTTGGTACCCAGGCATGCGCCTGTTCCGGCAGGCCGCGATGCGCGACTGGAACGGCCCGCTCGACGAACTTGGCGCTGCGCTTGCCGCCCTGCCAGAAGCTCACCCGCGCGGCTAGATATGCGTGCTTGCGGCCGGTGCTTCACGTGAAACGCCGGCCGCGCTGGGCCTCGGGAAAACACCATTCCCAGATAAAGTGACCGACCAGTCGGTTTATATATAATGCTCCTACCCGCTGCCAATCCATGAAAGCAACAAACGCGCGGCCCCGTCAAAGGAGGCGTTATGTACACCCAGAGTCTGGATCTTCCCGGCGGCGTAAACGCACAGGCCACGCCTGACGGACTGCGCGCCGCCCCGGACGCGGCCAGGCAGGAAGCCTTCGACACCCGCATCGCGGCCGATGCCAAGATCGAGCCGCAGGACTGGATGCCCGAGGCCTACCGCAAGACCCTGGTGCGGCAGATCTCCCAGCACGCGCATTCCGAGATCATCGGCATGCAGCCCGAAGGCAACTGGATCAGCCGGGCTCCGTCGCTCAAGCGCAAGGCCATCCTGCTGGCGAAAGTGCAGGACGAAGGCGGCCACGGCCTCTATCTCTATTCGGCGGCGGAAACGCTGGACGCTTCGCGCGACGACCTGGTCGACGCGCTGCACGCGGGCCGTGCCAAGTATTCCTCGATCTTCAACTACCCCACCCTGACCTGGGCCGACGTCGGCGTGATCGGCTGGCTGGTCGATGGCGCGGCGATCATGAACCAGATCCCGCTTTGCCGCTGCTCCTATGGCCCCTACGCGCGCGCCATGATCCGCATCTGCAAGGAAGAATCCTTCCACCAGCGCCAGGGTTTCGACGCGCTGCTGGCGATGATGGGCGGCACCGACGCCCAGCGCGAGATGGTGCAGGACGCGGTGGACCGCTGGTGGCTCCCGGTGCTGATGATGTTCGGGCCGCCCGATGCGGCATCCACCAACAGCGCCCAGACCATGGCCTGGGGCATCAAGCGCATCTCCAATGACGACCTGCGCCAGAAATTCGTCGACGCCGCCGTCGCGCAGGCCAAGGTGCTGGGCGTGACGCTGCCCGACCCGGGCCTGCGATGGAACGCCGAGCGCGGCCGCCACGACTACAGCCCGCTGGACTGGGACGAATTCTGGCGCGTCATCAACGGTGACGGCCCCTGCAACAAGGAGCGCCTCGCCACCCGCGTGAAGGCGCACGACGAAGGCGCCTGGGTGCGCGAGGCCGCGCTGGCCTATGCCGCGAAACAGAATGCAGGACAGGCCGCCCTGCGCGCGGCCTGAACCGCAGGCCAGAGGAGACAAGCAACATGACCCAAGACACTTCGACCCAGGACCGGGCGCGGAAAGATTGGCCGCTGTGGGAAGTCTTCGTGCGCAGCAAGCAGGGACTCGAGCACAAGCACTGCGGCAGCCTGCACGCCGCCGATGCACAGCAGGCGCTGCACATGGCGCGCGACGTGTACACGCGGCGCCAGGAGGGCGTGTCGATCTGGGTGGTCCCGTCGGTGGCCATCACCGCGAGCGCGCCGGACGAAAAGCCCGAGCTGTTCGACCCGATGGCCGACAAGATCTACCGGCACCCGACGTTCTACCAGCTGCCCGATGAAGTCAACCATATGTAAGGGCCCGGCACCATGACCAGCATGCCGACACTTGCGCCGCCCGCCGCGCCGGCCACCGCCGCCCTGCCCGCCACGCTCCAGTACATCCTGCGCCTGGCCGACAATGCCCTGATCCTCGGCCAGCGCAACGCCGAGTGGTGCGGCCACGGTCCCGCGCTGGAAGAAGACATCGCGCTCGCCAATATCAGCCTGGACCTGATCGGCCAGGCGCGCCTGCTCTACGCGCACGCCGGCGTGCTCGAGGGCCGGCTGGCCGGGCAGGCCGGCCCGGCGCGCCTGGAAGACGACTACGCCTACTGGCGCCCCGAGCGCGATTTCCGCAACTGGACGCTGACGGAGCTGCCGCACACCGGCCCGCTGGCCGGCACTGCCGCGGCAGAGCGCGACTACGCGGTCACCATCGTGCGCAACTTCCTCTACAGCGCGCTGATGGTGGAGCTGTGGACGCGCCTGCAGGCAAGCAGTGATGCCGAGCTCGCGGCCATCGCGGCCAAGTCGGTCAAGGAGGCACGCTACCACCTGCACCATGCCGCCGGCTGGGTCGTGCGCCTGGGCGACGGTACCGGCTTTTCCCATGCGCGCGCGCAGCAGGCGCTGGATCACCTGCTGCCCTATATGAACGAGTGCTTCGCCACCGATGCGGTGGAGCATGAAGCCGCGGCTGCGGGCGTGGGCGTGCCGGCGGCGGATTGCCGCGCCGCCTGGCAGGCCACGGTGGACGAGACCGTGGCGGCGGCGACGCTCGCCCTGCCTGCTGCCGGCGGCTTCGTCCCGACCGGCAAGCAAGGCGTGCACTCGGAACACATGAGCCGCCTGCTGAGCGAACTGCAAAGCCTGGCACGCGCCCACCCTGGCGCGCAGTGGTGAGCACCATGGCCACCGGCACCGGCACCGCCGCGCAAGCGCGCGCCACGCTCGCATGGAATGCGCTGGAAGGCGTGCCCGATCCGGAAATCCCGGTGGTCTCGATCCGCGACCTCGGCATCCTGCGCGATGTGGTGGTCGCCGGCGACGGCAGTATCGAAGTGGTCATCACGCCGACCTACTCCGGCTGCCCCGCCATGTCGCAGATCGCCGAGGATATCGGCCACGCCCTCGATGCCGCGGGCCTGGGCCCCTGGCGCATCCGCACGGTGCTGTCGCCGGCCTGGACCACCGACTGGATCAGCGCCGGGGGCCGCGACAAGCTGCGCGCCTACGGCATCGCGCCGCCGACGCGCTGCCACGATGCGCAGGGCACGCACGCCACGCCGCAGCCGCTGCGCTTCGTGCCGCGCGCGGCGGCGCCGGCCGCCTGGCAGGACCGGGTACCCTGCCCGCGTTGCGGCAGCCTGCATACCGAGCAGCTGGCGCGCTTCGCCTCGACCGCCTGCAAGGCGCTGCACCGCTGCCTGGACTGCCGCGAACCCTTCGACTATTTCAAACCCTATTGATGCGCTGGCGTCGCCGGCCCACGCTGCCATGACCCCTCAGTTCCACCCGCTGCGCGTGGCGCAGGTCCGCACCGAAACCGCCGACACCATCTCCATCGCCTTCGACGTGCCCGCGGCGCTGCGCGACGCCTACCGCTTCACGCAGGGCCAGTTCCTCACGCTGCGCGCGCCGGTGGACGGCAATGACCTGCGCCGCTCGTACTCGATCTGCTGCGGCGTGCAGGACTACGCCGAGCGCGGCGAATTGCGCGTGGCGGTCAAGCGCGTGGAGCATGGCGTGTTCTCGCAGCATCTGCACGACGGCCTCGCACCCGGCCACGTGCTCGACGTGATGACGCCCGACGGCCGCTTCCATGTGCCGCTGGAAAGCGATGCTAGCCGCCACTACGTCGCCTTTGCCGCCGGCAGCGGCATCACGCCGGTGCTGTCGCTGATCCGCACCACGCTGGCCACCGAGGCGAACAGCCGGTTCACGCTGGTGTACGGCAACCGCAGCGTCGACAGCATCATCTTTTCCGAAGCGCTCGAGGACCTGAAGAACCAGTACCTGGCGCGCTTCACGCTCCATCACGTGCTGTCGCGCCAGCCGCAGGAAGTGGACCTGCTGCACGGGCGCCTGGACCGCGCCCGCGTGGGCGCATTCCTCGAATCCCTGCTGCCTGTCGGCGACATCGACGCCGCCTTCGTGTGCGGGCCGGCCTCGATGATCGACGAGGTCGAGGCCGCGCTCAAGGCGGCCGGCCTCGACCCCCACCGCATCCATGCCGAGCGTTTCGGCGTGCCAGTGGCGCAGGCGCCGCGCCCGGCTGCGCGCGCGGACCAAGCCAGCCATGCCGGCACGGCGGAACTGGTGGTGGTGCTCGACGGCAAGCAGCACGCCATGCGCCTGCCGATGGCCAATGCCAATGTGCTTGACACCGCGCTGGCGGCCGGGCTGGACCTGCCCTACGCGTGCAAGGGCGGCGTCTGCTGTACCTGCCGCGCCAAAGTGCTCGAGGGGCAGGTCGAGATGGCGAAAAACTACACGCTCGAACCGTGGGAGATGGAAAAGGGCTTCGTGCTGACCTGCCAGGCCCGCGCCGTCACCGGGCGCGTGGTGGTGAGCTACGACGAACGCTGAGCAGCGCCGGGCTCCGGCGGCGCGCCGCAAGCGGCGCAACCGCGTGATTAAAATGGAAGCAGCCGCGCCACGCATCCATATACAATCACGCCCATGCAATACATCCATGTCGTCAACGGTGACGTAGCGGGCAACACGCTACGGCAAGCCCTCGCCCAGGCCGCCCGGCCCGACCCGGTCGTCGTGCTGCGCGACGACCTTGCCGTCGGCCCGATCGCCGACGTCGACAGCAGCGGCCTCGTCCGCTCCGGCTTCTGGCAGCGCGTGGCGCCGCGCAGCGACATCGACTTCGCCGCCGAGATGCAGCACGCGCTCACCCAGCTGCACGGCCTGCGCAAGGAAGAACTGGAGATCGCGCTCTGGCATGGCCAGAGCGCGTCCGACCAGCTGATGCTGCGCCGGGTGGTGTTCCATCTCTACCAGTCCCCCCAGCGCATCAACGAAGTCGCGATGGACCTGCGCGAACTGGAAATCCCCGCGCGCGGCAACCTGGCCGCCATCGGCATGTATCCCGCGGCGCGCCTTGCGCGGCGCTTTTCCACGATCGCCCCGGTTTCGGTGCTGCGCCTCGGCCGGCTTGGCTACGAGTGGCAGCAGAACGTCAAGGAGAACGCCGACGTGCGCCTGTGGAAGGGCAACACGCTGGTGCCCGCCGCGTACCACACGGTGGATGAGGTGATCCTGGAGCGCGCGCCGCTGGAATGGGCGCCGGCCGCGCAAGTGGTGGGCGCCGTGATGGGGGCCATCGAAGGGCTGCTGGCCAGCGACTGGTTCGTGTTCTGGCGCTGCCGGGAGCTGATCGGCGCCGGCCAGCTGGTGCTGCGCGGCAATGCCGAATCACTGCAGACCTGCGAGCTGCGCCGCAACCTGTCCGCCAGCGGCGAATAGGCCGGCAAGCCGGGAACAGCAGAATCAAGCTGAAACAAGCGGAAATAATCGGAAATAAGCGGACGTTTACATGGCCCGTACCAAGGCACCCGATTTCGAGGCGCAGCGCGAGCAGATCCTGGACCTGGCTGCCGCCGCTTTTGCCGCCAGCAGCTATCCCAGCACCTCAATGGCCGACCTGGCCGCCGCCTGCGGCACCTCCAAGGCGCGCCTCTATCACTACTACGAGAGCAAGGAAGCGATCCTGTTCGACCTGCTCGACCGCTACACGCGCCGGCTGATGCTGATCGTGACCGAGGTCGAGGCGGAGGCCGGACGCCGGGGACGCAGCGAGCAGGAGACCTTCGCCAACCTGATCCGCGCCTTCCTGGCCGAGTACGAAACCTCGCAAACCCGCCATGTCGCCCTGATCAACGACGTCAAGTTCCTGGCCGACGAGCAGCGCGACCAGATCCTCCGGCGCGAGCGCGACGTGGTGGCCGCCTTCTCGCGCCAGCTGCGCCGCGCCTACCCGGAGCGCGTCACCCACGACAACCAGGCCGCCCTCACCATGACGGTGTTCGGCATGATCAACTGGACCTTCACGTGGCTCAAGCCGGGCGGCAAGCTGTCCTACGCGGAGTTCGCCGAGATGGTGATCGACCTGCTGGCTGGCGGCCTGCCGGGCGCGCCCGCGGCCGCCGCCCCTTCGGCGCGCGGCGTAGCGTAGCGTCCGGGCGGCCGCCGCCCCCTCAGGACCAGTCCTCTTCCTCCTTGCGGCGGCGCTGGTCGCGGTCCTGGCGGAACATCTCCTGCAGCTCGTCGCGCGCCTGGCGCGCCAGCGAAACCAGCTTCTTCTGGTCCGTGTAATGCGGGTAGAAGCGATCGATGGCCGCGATATTGTGGCGGCGAAAGCGCAACGCCACCGAGCGCGCCTGGACCGGGTCGTAGCCCAGCCCCTCGAGCACGTGCCGCCCCAGCCGCAGCGATCCCTCGAACAGCTCGCGCTCGAACAGCTCCACGCCGCGGTCCTTGAGCTGGTAGATATGCGATACGTGCCGCGCCCGCGCGTAGATGCGCAGATGCGGGAAGCGCTCGCGCACTTTGTCGATCAGGGCCAGGCTCTCTTCCATGCCGTCGATGGCCACCACCAGGATGCGCGCGCGCTCGGCACCGGCCGACTCGAGCAGGTCCATGCGCGTGGCGTCGCCATAGAACACCTTGAAATCGTACTGCCGCAAGAATTCGATCTGGTCGGGATCGTGGTCCAGCACGGTGACGCCGATGCCTTGCGCATAGAGCAGGCGGCCGATGATCTGGCCGAAGCGGCCGAAGCCGGCAATCAGCACCGGGTTGTCCTGCGGCGCGATCACATCGTCAGGGCGCCGCGCCAGGCGCGCCAGCCGCGGTGCCACCAGGCGGTCGTAAGCCAGCAGCAACAGCGGCGTGACCACCATCGACAGCGCCACCACCAGCACCAGCAGGGCCTCGGTGCGCGCCGGCAGCAAGCCGGCGCCGCCGGCCACGCCGAACACCACGAAGGCGAACTCGCCGCCCTGCGAGATCAGCAAGGCGAACAACAGGCGCTGGCCGTGCGCGATGCCGAAGCGCGGCGCCAGCACGGCCAGCACCACGGTCTTCAACAGCACGAGGCCGGCCACCAGCGCCACCACCGTGCCCGGCGCCTGCATCAGCACGCCGAAGTCGATCGACATGCCCACCGCCATGAAGAACATCCCCAGCAGCAGGCCCTTGAACGGCTCCAGGTCGGCCTCGAGCGCATGCCGGTACTCGGAGTCCGCCAGCAGCACGCCGGCCAGGAAGGTACCCAGCGCCATCGACAGGCCCACGGCGTCCATCATCAGCGCAATGCCCACCACCAGCAGCAGCGCGAAGGCGGTGAACATCTCGCGCATGTCGGTGCGCGCGATGAAACGCAGCGCCGGGCGCACCAGGTAGCGCCCGCCCACGATCACGGCACCGATCACGCCCACCGCCTTGGCGGCGCCCAGCCAGCCCGCCGTGCCGGACGCGCCGGCTGCCCCGGCCTCGGCACCGCCGGCGGCAAGCAGCGGCAGCAGCGCGATCATCGGAATCGCGGCGATGTCCTGGAACAGCAGGATGCCGAAGCTGGCGGCGCCCGCCGGCGTGCCGAACAGGTTGCGCTCGGTCAGCGTGGCCAGCGCGATGGCGGTGGACGACAGCGCCAGCCCGAGCCCGGCCACCAGCGCCACCTGCCACGGCGCCCCCACCAGCGAGGCGACGCCGCCGATCAGCACCGCGCAGGCCGCCATCTGGCCGCCGCCATAGCCGAAGATCACGCGGCGCAGCTCCCACAGCTTCTTTGGCTCCAGCTCCAGCCCGATCACGAACATCATCAGCACCACGCCGAACTCGGAGAAATGCAGGATGGATTCGACATTGGTGACCAGGCGCAACGCCCACGGGCCGATCRCCACGCCGGCCAGCAGGTAGCCCAGCACCGCGCCCAGACCGAAGCGGCGGGCCACCGGCACAGCCACCACCGCGGCGACCAGGAAGACCACCAGCGCCACCAGGAAATCGTGTTGATCCATGGCGCGCTCCTCAGCCGGCCGCGACGCCGGCGGCGCCGCCGAGCACCATCGATACCCGGCCGATATGCTCGGCCAGCACGTCCTCGTCCACCTGGTTGGCGTCATGCAGGACCAGCGGCGTCAGCCAGTTCATGCCGCACAGCACGGCTGTCTGCGCCAGCGGCAGCATGTATTCGCCGATGCTGTGGCCGTGCGTGCCGTCGGGACCGTAGGAATCGGCATGTCCGCCGGTGCTGGCCACCACCAGCAGGGACTTGCCGCGCAGCGCCGTGCCGCCGGGGCCAAAGGCCCAGCCGCTTTCCAGCACATCGTCCATCCACAGCTTGAGCAGCGCCGGCATGCTGTACCACTGCACGGGGAACTGCAGCACCACCGTGCCCGCGCGCGCCAGCGCGCGCTGCTCCTCCACCACGTCGATGTCGTAGTCGGTATAGCGGGTGTAGAGATCGTGCACGGTGACAGCCGGCAACTTTTCCAGGGCCGAGGCCAGCGAGCGGTTGACGCGTGACTGATGCGGCCTGGGGTGGGCGTAGATGACGAGAATCGGTGGCTCGGCCTTGGGGTCCACAAAGAATCCTGAAAAACGTAAGGTGCGCCGCGCGAAACGACGGTCTTGCGATAAAAAAGAGGCCCAAGGCGCACCAGAATGGCACCCCGGGCCTGGCGCCCCGATGTTAAATCAGGGCAGGCCGGCTGGCGGCACTGGCGATGCCTCGATATGCGGCGTTGCAACAAACCCACATTCCAGGGGCTCGCCGGCTTCATGAAGCACAATTCAAGCTATTGATTTTATTGAATAAATCCCGATATTACAAAATGTAGCCAGCTTGGCCGTCCCGCTACCTTACGCGAGACTGACAATTCCACTACAATACTTTTTGCGTTGCAGCAAGATAGTGTTTGCCCTTGGCCAAGGCTTCCAAAGCCAGGCCGCACTCGAAAGTGCATGGACAAACACCTGCTGACTGCTATTTTTATACCTGATTACGTCGCGAGGAAAACAAAGTGAATCCGCTCGAACTGAGCAAGGCCGTCGGGGCCGTATCCGACGAAGATCTCCGCCGCGCAACCGCAGCCGCGCAGGCCTCGCATCGCCCCACCACCCTGGTGCGCGAGCTGGCCGCGCATCACCGCTCGCGTCTGCTCAAGCATTTCCTCGCCCTGGGCGAGGAGGATCGCCTGCTCCGTTTTGGCCAGTCGGTCGGCGACCATGTGATCGAGGCCTATGTCGACAGCATCGACTTCGACCACGACACCGTGTTCGGCGTCTACGACGAGCACCTTGAACTGATCGGCGTGGGCCACTTCGCCAACCTGCGCGACAACACCCAGGGCCGCGTTGCCGAATTCGGCGTGTCCGTGTCGCAGAGCGCGCGCGGCCGCGGCATCGGCAGCTCGCTGTTCGAGCGCGCCGCCATGCATGGCCGCAACAGCAATGTGCGCACGCTGTACATGCACTGCCTGTCGCGCAACGCCGCCATGATGCACATCGCCAAGAAAGCCGGCATGAAGGTGCAGTACGCTTATGGCGAGGCCGACGCCTACCTGGAACTGCCGCCCGCCGACACCGTCAGCCGCCTGACCGAGGCGCTCGACGAGCAGGTGGCCGACCTCGACTACATGGTCCGCCGCAACCTGCGCGATGCGCGCCGCTTCGGCCTGCGCTTCTGGCGCTCGATGCTGCCGCAAAAGCGCACGGCCTGACGGCATTGCGGCCTTGCCAGGATGGCGCGCCCGGCGGCGCGCCATTTTCATTGCCGCCCCGGCCGTCGCCTGCGCCCTTCAGCCCCCCGCCACCGGCAGCGCCGTCGTGTCCTTGATGCACTCCAGCGCGAAGCTCGAGCGCACGTCGATCACCGCCGGGTGGGCCAGCAGGTGGTCCTTCATGAAGCGCGCGAAGTGCTCCATGTCCTCGACGTAGACCTTCAGCAGCAGATCCATTTCCCCGGTCATGGCATGGCAGGCGGCCACCTCCGGCCAGATCGCGATGGCGGCGCGGAACAGGTCCAGCGGCGCCTTGCCCTTGGGCGCGCCACCATGCTTCTCCAGCCGCACGTTGATATAGGCCAGCAGCCCGAGCCCGATCCTGCCCGGCTCCAGCAGCGCCGCGTACTGGCGGATCACGCCAATCTCCTCCAGCCGCCGGATGCGCCGCAGGCAGGGGCTGGGCGACAGGTTCACGCGCTCGGCCACTTCCAGATTGGTCAGTCTCCCGTTGGCCTGCAGCACCTCCAGGATCTTCCTGTCGATCTTGTCCAGCTCCACCTTGCTCACGATATTGTTGCTCCGCAATATGTTTGACGGCAATTTTTTTGCGCAAATTTAGCAAGCTGTGCACAACTACGCAATTTTTTGTGTAGTCCGGACTATAGACGCAGCTTATCAGCCCCCCTCCCTGCCCCGGCCGCCGCCCCCCTGCACGGCCCCGTCGATCTGCGCGATCGCCTTCCGGGTGCACGATGCCGCCCCCGCCCATGGCCGTGCACTGGAACCGGGCGCCTGGGGCTTCGACAACAAGCGCGGCCCGATGGAACTGAACATCCCGGCCATCGAGGCCATCGAGGCCATCAAGGGTATCGGCGATTCGCTGATCTGCCTCGCCGACCGATGGGAAGGCAAGGATGGTGCCAAGGCTGGCGAGGCGGGCAATATCAGCATCTACGACGTGGACTTCGCACCGATCGCCCGCGCCAAAGAAAAAGCGCGACCACGGATGGTCGCGCTTTTTCTTGCCCGCGGCGCTGGTCTGCCGCGGGATCCTGCCAGGCATCGATCAGCCGCCGCGGCCCGAAGGCGCCGCCGGATTGGACGGGTTGCCGCGCTGGCCCCACTGGTCGTGCATCTTCTGCATGCCGGCGCGGATCTCGTCCATGGTCAGCTTGCCGTCGTGGTTGGCGTCGAGCTGGTCGAAGCGCTTGGCCAGGCGGGGAAAGCCGGCCTGGACCTCGGCCTTGGTCAAGGCACCGTCGGCGTTCTTGTCGGCCGCCTTGAAGCGCGCCTCGAAGTCAGCCTGCATGGCTGCGCGGCGCTGCTCCATGCTGGTCTTGTGGAACGCCGCCAGCTCGCTCTTGTCGAGCTTGCCGTCGTGGTTGGTGTCGATCTTGTTGAACAGCGCGTCGGCTTCGGCCTTGGAGATGGTGCCGTCGCCGTCGGTGTCGATCGACTTCATCCACATGCCGTCGCCGTGCCCCATATGGTGATGCATGCCGCCCTGTTGCGCCTGTTGCGCGCCGGGGGCGGGAGCTGCCGGCGCGGGTGCCGCGGTCTGCGCGAAAGCCGTGCCGCCCATCGCCAGGATCACCGCCGAAGCGGCCATGAAATTCCGGATCGAACGCGTCTTGAGATTGCCTTGCATGTCTTTGCTCCTTTTTCGTCTCGGTGGACTGGTAAGGATTAGAACGCACGGCAGGCAGGAAAGTTGGTCTCTCTAATACGTTGTTACGCGGCTCACAGTTAGGGCGCTCCTGCGTAAACCGCTGAAAGTATTGGTAAATATCCGGCCGATGGCGGTTACAAAGAGTCACCGCGGCAAACCCTGCCCTCGGGGCGGCAATCAGTCCTTCGCGGAAATGGGTTCGCCCGGGGCCCCGGTGGGCTGCGCCGGCGCCGGTTGCATGACCGGCTGCGCCTGCGGCGGCACGGCCGCGGGCATTGGCGTCGACAGCGGTGCCGCGGCGCCGGCCGGCAGCGACGGCTGGCCCGCCGCGGCCGGACCGCGCGTGACGATGGCCGGCACCGGCAGCGCGATTTCCTGGCGCACGCCGTTGCGCTCGATCACCACGCCGCGGTCGCGGATCTCCACCAGGCGCAACTGCGCAGACAGCGCCGTGCCCGCGCGCACCGCCTTGGGCGGGCCGCCGTCGAGCGAGAGAATGGCCGCGCCAGCGCCGCTGCCGAGATCGGCCACCACGCCGATCAGCTGCACGTCGCGCACGCCCGACTGCGCGGCGCCGCCGAACAGCGTGCCGGCGGCGCCGGTCTCGACCGCCTCGGTCTGCGCCACGCGGGCGGTGCGCGGCACCGGGATCGTCTTCATCGCGCTGAACGTCAGCGCCCAGCGCGTGGCCAGCGCACACAGCGCGACGAACAGGACGAGCCCCGCCAGGCGCGGCAGCCAGAGGCCGGCAGGGTCGAGGCGAAAGGCGGGCCGCATGGAGAGTTGCACGGGGATCAGGGCTGCAGCAGGCTGCAAGGCGTGGAAAACGCCAAGCCTACCAGAGCCGCATGACAACTGTCTTCCCCGCGCCGGGACCTGGCAGGCCGCGCGCGGCCGGGATGCAGCGAGATGCCGCTTGCCCGCACGACCGGCCGCGGGTGAACATGCGGGCGCACGTCCGCAAAGCCGTCATGAAGTGGCGGTTATACTGTCTGGCGAGCCGCAGCGCCGCCCGCGTTCGAGGTCCCTGCGCTGCACCAGATATTCCAAAAGGCTATCCATGATGCGTAGGTTCGCTGCCAGCTTCGCCGATTCTTCCCGCCGTCCCGCCCGTTGCCAGTCCCGCCGCCAGTCGCGCGGCTTCACCCTGATCGAGATCATGGTCGTGATCGTGATCCTCGGCGTGCTGGCCGCGCTGGTGGTGCCCAAGATCATGAGCCGCCCCGACGAAGCCCGCATCGTCGCCGCGCGCCAGGACATCTCCTCGATCATGCAGGCGCTCAAGCTGTACCGCCTCGACAACAGCCGCTACCCCACCACCGAGCAAGGCCTGGCGGCGCTGGTGGTCAAGCCCGCCACCGAGCCCATCCCCAACAACTGGAAGGGCGGCGGCTAYCTGGAAAAGCTGCCCAAGGACCCCTGGGGCCATCCCTACCAGTACCTGAACCCGGGCGTGCGCGGCGAGATCGACGTGTTCAGCTTCGGCGCCGACGGCCAGGCTGGCGGCAGCGGCAATGACGCCGATATCGGCAACTGGGAATAGGGATCCGTCGCCAATGACCGCGGCGGGCATGCAGCCATGAACCTCCGGCCGCACGGCCGCCGGCGCCAGCCCGGCAGCCACGGCTTTACCCTGCTGGAGCTGCTGGTCGTGATGGTGATCGCCGGCATCGTGATCTCGCTGGTGGCCGTCAATGCCACACCCAACGAGCGCGGGCGCGTGCTCGACGACGGACAGCGCATCGCGCGCCTGTTCGAGCTGGCTCAGGAAGAAGCCCAGCTGCGCGCCCGCCCGATCGCCTGGGAAGCCAGTACGTCCGGCTGGCGTTTCCTGCAGGCCACCCCGGCCGGCTGGAGCCCGCTCGCCAGCGACGTCTTCGCGCCCGCCAAATGGCGCCTCCAGCTCGACAATGTCGCCGTGACCGAAGGCGGGCGCGGCAACAACGGCACGCGCCTTGTGTTCGGGCGCGAGCTGATCGACGGCCCCCAGCACGTGGTGCTGGTGCGTGGCGACATCCGCGTGGACGTGGCCGGCGACGGCACCGGCCGCTATTTCGCCAGCACGCCATGACGCGCCGCGCCGACGCACGCCGCGCGGCCCCGCCCGGGCGCGGCTTCACCCTGATCGAAGTGCTGGTCGCGCTGACCATCCTGGCCGTGGCGCTGACCGCCGCCATGCGCGCGATGGGCTCGATGATCGAGGCCAGCGCCTCGCTGCAGACGCGCATGCTGGCCGAATGGAGCGCCGAGAACCACTTCGCCACGCTGCGCCTGTCCAAGACCTGGCCCGAGCCCGGCACGCGCGGCTACGCCTGCCCGCAGGGCGGCGTCGCGCTGTACTGCGAGGAAACCGTCTCGGCCACGCCCAACCCCTCGTTTCGCCGCGTCGAGATCGCGGTCTACCCGTCCGGCGCCGACAAATCCGTGCGCCTGGCCTGGCTCGTCACCATCATTCCCAATGAAACGCGCAACCTGCTCTAGGCGCCCCGTGCGCCCCGTGCGCCGCGCCGCCGGCGCGCGTGGCTTCACGCTGCTGGAGATGCTGGTGGCCATCACCCTGCTGGCGGTGATCGCGGTCATCGCCTGGCGCGGGCTGGACGCGATGACGCGCAGCCGCGAGCGCCTGACCGACCACGACGAGCGCCTCAATTCGCTCAAGCTGCTGTATGGACAGTTCCAGTCCGACTGCGAGCACCTCGCCAGCCCCGCGCTGCTGCAGCGCAGCCCCGTCGAACTGGGCAACGGCCAGCTGCTGATGGTGCGCGACCGCCGCGACGAAGGCCGTCCCACGCAGTGGCAGGTGGTTGCCTACCGCCTCGACGGCAATACCGTGGTGCGCTCGGCCAGCCCCCCGGCGGACAACCGCAACGCTGTACAGTCGGCGCTGCAGACGCAGCGCCAGGCGGGCGGCGGCGGCAACCTGGCGCGCGCGCTGGTGGGCGATGCCGCCGGCCTGTCCGCACGCGTGTGGACCGAGCCGGGTGGCTGGCAGTCCGAGAACGGCCGCATCGCGGCGGCCCTGCTCAGCGGCAACGCCAGCGCCAGCGCCGTGGCCGCATCGGGCGCGGGCGCGAGCCTCGGCGTGGCCACCACGGCGGTGCGCGCCATCGAGCTCAGCCTCACGGCGCGCATGGGCGACGGCGACGCGCCCCGGCAGTTCCAGAAGATCTGCATGACCGGGCTATGAGCAAGCGCACCGCATCCTTCGCCCGCGCCCCGGGCCTGCCCTCGCGCCGCCGCCAGCGCGGCGCCGCCGTGGTGACGGCGCTGCTGGTGGTGACGCTGGCGGTGGTGGTGGTGTCCGGCATGCTGTGGCGCCAGCAGGTGCAGATCCGCTCCATCGAGAACCAGCGCCTGCTGGCCCAGGCCACCTGGATCGAGCGCGCGGCGGTCGACTGGGCCCGCCTGATCCTGCGCGACGACCAGCGCCGCACCAATGTGGACCAGCTCGGCGAGCCCTGGGCCGTGCCCATCGCCGAGACCCGGCTGTCCGACTTCCTCGGCGCCGCGCTGCGCACCGACCAGGAAGGCGAGACCTCCTTCCTCTCGGGACGTATCCAGGATGCGCAGGCCCGCTTCAACCTCAGCAACCTGGTGCTGTGGAGCGCCAGCGAAGCGCAGGGCCGCGTTGCCAGCGTCGACCCGTCCAGCCTGGCGATCTACCGCCGCCTGCTGCAGACGCTGGGCCTGAACGCGGCGCTGGCCGAGCCCACGGCGCGCTACCTGGTCAACGCAGCCATGGGCGGCGATGGCAACGGCGGCCGGCAAGGCCTGCGCGCGCCCGACGGCGCCGACGACCTGCTCGCCATTCCCGGCTACACGCCCGACATCGTGGCGACGCTGGAGCCCTTCGTCGACCTGCTGCCCGAGCGCACGCTGGTCAACGCCAACACCGCCGAGGCCGAAGTGCTGGCCGCGGTCATCGACAAGCTGCCGCTGGATCGCGCGCGCGAGCTGGTACGCCAGCGCGACCGCGCCTACTTCAACAACGTGGCCGACGTGCAGTCCCAGCTGCGCACGCTGGCACCGCAGGCCGACCCCAACACCGCCACCAGCACGCTCGATGTGCGCACCCACTATTTCCTGGTCTACGGCCTGATCCGCCACGAGCGCGCCACCCGCATGCAGGTCTCGCTGGTCTATCGCGGCGAGGTGATGGGCAATGCCAACACCACCCGGGTGGTCTGGGTACGCGATCTGGAGCGCATGCCCGAGCCACGCTGAGGCCCCGGCGCGCCCTTTGTTTCCCCCCTTCCGGGTGGCGCCCCGGATACCTCCGGCGACCCCGCCGGCTGCCGCCAAAGGCGCTTGCCTGCAAGCCTTGCGGGCGCTCGAGGGCAGCTGTCACACAGATACGTATTGACGCCAATTCGTCACACAGGCAAGGTATGCTCCGGCCCGGCGCAAGCGTAGTCCGAGCGGTAGTCCAGCTCTTGCGCTTCCATCAGTGCAGTGCCGCCGGCGGCAACGCAGCCGGCGTCTTTCGCGTAGCGGAGCGGTCCGCCGCGCGGGCCGCCCGTCCCCCGCCATCGTTCATCGACGCCATTGCTGGCGCAGTAGCAAGGAAATCTTGAGCACCACCCTGTACGTCCGCCTGCCGCACAGGCCGCACGACCAGCCGCAACCCTGGCACTTCGGCGCCTTGCCGTTCGCGCTGGTGCGTGCGGCCGTGGCCGGACGCGGCCGTCGCCAGGGGCCCCAGGCGGCCCCGCAGCTGTTGCGCGAAGGCCACGCTCCCATTGCCGAACTGCCCGCGGCCGAACGGCTGGTCCTGATCCTGGCCGCCAGCGACGTACTGCTCACCCAGGCATCGGTGCCGCCGCTGGCGCCGGCGCGCCTCAAGCTGGCGCTGCCCAACCTGGTGGAAGATGTGCTCGCCACCGACGCCCAGCTCAGCCATATCGCCGTCGGCCCCGCGCTGGATGCGCCGGCCGGCAAGCCTGTGGCCGGCGCCCGCAAGCGCCTGCTGATGGTGACCGACCGCGCCTGGCTGCGCGCCGTGCTGGACGCTTTCGCCGAGCACCGCCATCGCCGCCGGCACGTGCTGCCGGCGCAGCTGTGCCTGCCCTTGCCGGCGCAGGGTGCCGCGCAGGCCCCGCAGGACGACGGCGCAGCCGCCGAAGACAGCACGCCGATGGCGGCCCTGGCGCTCGAGGCCGCCACGCTGACCAGCGCCTCGCCCCTGTTCGACACAGCGGGCGTGCCCGCGGCCGAGCAGCCCCCCCGCTTCTGGCAGCTGACCGTGCGCAGCGGCGAGTACGCCGGCTACGGCCTGCTGCTGGGCAACGACGCCCTCGGCGCCTGGCAAGGCCTGGCCCCGCCCGGCGACTGGTATGCCGCGCCGCAGGCGCTGGCGCAGGGCGCCCCGCAAGGCGCGCGCGCGCTCGGCTGGCGCGTGTGGATCGAGGGCGCGCGGGCCAGCCTGCTCGATCCCGCGCTCGACCTGGCCCAGTTCGAATTCGCCCAGGGCCGTGCCGACCGCTGGAACCTGAAGGCCTGGCGCCTGCCGCTGGCGCTGGCCGCTGGCCTGCTGCTGGTGCAGCTGATCGGCATGAATGTGCAGTGGCTGATGATGAGCCAGGAAGAAAAGCGCCTGCAGGCCGGCCAGGAGCAGGTCTTGCGCAGTGCCTTCCCGCAGATCCCGGTAGTGATCGACGCGCCGCTGCAGATGCGCCGCCAGGTCGACCAGTTGCGCCTGGCCTCCGGGCGCAGCACGCCCGACGATTTCCTGCCGCTGGCCGACCGCTTCGGCCAGGCCGCCCGCCAGCTCGCGCCCGACGCGCTGCTGGCGCTCGAGTACCGCGGGCACACGCTCTACGCCACGCTCAAGCCCGGCGCCAATGCCGAGGCCCTGCGCAGCGCGGCGCGCCAGTCCGGCCTGGCCATGGAGCCGGACAACAGCCCGCCGGACGCCACGCGCGGCAATACGCCGGCCGGCACGCGCTGGTCGATCAAGCCCAGCCTGTGAGCGCGGAGCGCCAAGTGAACCCGATGAAAGACACCGCATCCAAGCCCGGCTCCGCCGCCCGCCCGCGCGCCGCCGAGCGGCTGGCGCGCCTGCGCCCGCGCGTGCCGCAGCGCTGGCAGGAGCGTTTCCAGGCCTTCTGGTCGGCACGCAACCCGCGCGAGCAGGCCATCCTGGCCGGCGGCGGCACCGTGCTGGCGCTCGTGATCGGCTACAGCGTGCTGTGGGAGCCCGCCGCCGACGGCCGCGCCAGGCTGGCGCGCAGCCTGCCGCAGCTGCGCGGCGACCTGGCCGAGATGGAAACGCTCGCGCAGGAAGCGCGCGGCCTGGCCGCCAGCCCGGCGCCATCGCTGCGCGGCGAGGCGCTGACGCAGGCGCTGCAGGACAGCCTGGCCCAGCACGGCCTGAAGGCCACGCGCCTGGCCAGCACCGGCGACAACGGCGTGCAGCTCCAGCTCGACAAGGTCCCGTTCGGCGCCGTGGCCAGCTGGCTGCAGGACGTGCGCCAGCAACAGCGGCTCAAGGTAACCGACACGCGCATCGTCTACGTGGGCGCCACCGCCATGGTGAACGTCACCGCTACCCTGCAAGGCCCGGCCGCCAATCCGGGCGGGCGAGGCTGATGGCGCGCCTGGAGGCGCTCCGGCTGGCCCGCCGCGGCATGCGCAGCCCGCGCGGCTGGCGCCGCCTGGGCTGGCTTGCGCTGGGCCTGGCGACGGTCGCGCTGACGGTGCTGGCGGCCTTTCCCGCGGCCTGGATCGCCGACGGCATCGCCACCCGGAGCCAGCGCCGCGTGCTGCTGGCCGACGCCGAGGGCTCGCTGTGGAACGGCAGCGCGACGCTGGCGCTGTCCGCCGGCGCCGGCAGCGAGACCGCCACCGTGCTGCCCGGGCGGCTGCACTGGTCGGTGGCGTTCTGGCCGCTGCTCACCGGCACCCTGCGCCTGGTGGTCACGCATTCGGAAGCGATGAGCGGCCCGGTGGGCGTGGCAGTCACGCCGCTGGGCTGGACCGCGCAGGCGGGCGCCATCCGGCTGCCGGCTGCGCTGCTCGAAGGCGTTGGCGCGCCGTTCAACACCCTGCGCCCGGACGGCCTGATGCGCATCGACTGGTCCATGCTGCAGGGCCGCTTCTTCCGCCGCGCGGGCGACAGCGGCGGCGGTGGCATGACCGGCCACCTGACGCTGCGCCTCGAGCAAGTATCATCGGCTGTCAGCCGGGTGCGCCCGCTGGGCAGCTACCGCGCGGAGATCGACTGGGGCGGCGCCGACGGCAAGATAGAGCTGACAACCCTTGCCGGGCCGCTGCGCCTGCAAGGCAGCGGCATCCTGGGCCGCCAGGCACGCTTCGAGGGCACGGCCAGCGCCGACCCCGACGCCGCCGCGCAATTGGTGGGCCTGTTGAGCCTGCTGGGACGACGTGAGGACAATGTGACACGGCTGCGCTTCTGACCCGGCGGCAGGCGCGCCCCGCGCGCTCCTGCCGCCCGCAGCCCGGAACCGATTATGAAAACCCAAGCTCTACGACTCTCGTTCAAGACCCGCTGCGCCCGCGCCACCGCGCTGGTGTGCGGCCTCTCCCTGCTGGCGCCGGCGCCGCTGTGGGCCCAGCAACCGGCCCCGCAACCGGCGCAGCCGCCGGCCCAGCCCGGCCAGCCACCCGACCTGACCCCGCGCAACCGCGACCAGGTCGTGCTCAACTTCGTCAACGCCGACCTGGAATCGGTGGTGAAGGCGGTGGGGCAGGCCACCGGCAAGAATTTCGTCATCGACCCGCGCGTCAAGGGCTCGGTGAACCTGGTGACCGAACAGCCGGTATCGCGCTCGCAGGCGCTGGAAACGCTGGGTTCGGTGCTGCGCATGCAGGGCTATGCGATGGTCGAGAGCAATGGCTTCACCAAGGTGGTGCCGGAAGCCGACGCCAAGCTGCAGGGTTCGCCGATCGTGGTCGGCGGCGGCCGCTCGCGCGGCGACCAGGTCGTGACCCAGGTGTTCCGCCTCAACTATGAGTCGGCCAACAACCTGGTGCCGGTGCTGCGGCCCATGATCGCCCCCAACAACACCATCACCGCCTACCCGGGCAACAACACGCTGGTCATCACCGACTACGCCGAGAACCTGCAGCGCCTGGCCCGCATCATCGCCGCCATCGACGCGCCGGCCTCCGGCGAGGTCGAACTGGTGCCGCTCAGGAACGCCATCGCCAGCGACGCCGCGCTGGTCCTGCAGAAACTGCTGGACCCGGGCGCGGCGGGCGGTGCCGGCGGCGCGGTGCCCGGCGGCGACGTCTCCCTGCGCACCACCGTGGTGGCCGAGCCGCGCAGCAATGCGCTGATGATCCGCGCGTCCAGCCGCGCGCGCCTGCAGCAGGCGCGCCAGCTGATCGAGAAGCTCGACCAGCCCTACGCGCGGGCGGGCAACATCTGGGTGGTGCCGCTGAAGAACGCAGAGGCCACCAAGCTGGCGCAGACCTTGCGCGCCATCGTGGCCGCCGACAGCTCGTTCAGCACCGGCCAGCCTGGCACGTCCGGCGCCGCCGGCGTGGGCTCCACCGGTACCGGCGGCCTGCTCAACACCTCCACGCCCGCCAGCGGCCAGTACACCGGCGGCACCACGGGCAGCATGCGCAGCGGTTCGGGCTCGGGCTTCGGCGCCGGCGGCGGCTCGGCCTTCTCGGCCTCGTTCGCCACCACCAACCTGCCCACCACGGGCGGCATCATCCAGGCCGACCCCGCCACCAACTCGCTGATCATCACCGCCAGCGAACCGGTCTACCGCAACCTGCGCGCCGTGATCGACGACCTCGACGCGCGCCGCGCGCAGGTCTACATCGAGTCGATGATCGTGGAGGTCTCCTCCACCCAGACCGGCCAGCTCGGCATCCAGTGGCAAGGCCTGATCAACTCGCGCGGCAGCAATACCAACGTCTTTGCCGGCACCAACTTCGGCACCGGCGGCCAGAACATCATCAACCTGACGGGCGCCGCCGCCGCGATCAATGCCGGTGGCGTCGCGGCCATTCCTGCGGTGTCGGGCCTGATCCCGGACCTGGCCGGCCTGAACCTCGGCCTCGTCAACAAGGCCATGGGCCTGGGGGCGCTGCTGCACGCGCTGGGCGCCGACGGCAGTGTCAACCTGCTGTCCACGCCGAACCTGATCACGCTGGAGAACGAAGAAGCCAAGATCCTGATCGGCCAGAACATCCCGATCACCACCGGCTCCTATGCGCAGACCGGCAGCGCCGCCACCGTCACGCCGTTCCAGACCTTCGACCGCAAGGACGTCGGCATCACGCTGCGGGTCAAGCCGCAGATCACCGACGGCGGCCTGGTGAAGATGCAGATCTACCAGGAGTCGTCCTCCGTGGTCGCAGGCACCGCCTCGCTCACGCAGGGCCCCACCACCAATGTTCGCTCGATCGAGACCAACGTGCTGGTGGACGACGGCCAGATCATCGTGCTCGGCGGCCTGATCGAAGACACCTACGGCGACGGCGTGCAGAAGGTGCCGGGCCTGGGCGACCTGCCGCTGATTGGCGGCCTGTTCCGCTACGAGAACAAGAACCGCGGCAAGACCAACCTGCTGGTGTTCCTGCGACCCTACGTGATGCGCACCGCCGGTGCCACCGACCGCCTCACGCAGGACCGCTACGACTACATGCGCGGCCTGCAGCAAAGCTACGTCTCGCCCAACATCATGACGCGCGACACCAACACGCCGGTGCTGCCGCCGGCCGATGCGCCGATGACGCCCTTCGTCGACCCGCGTTCGCGCGGGCCGGTGCCGGGCCCGCTGCCGCTGGAGCAGACGCTGCCGCAGTCGCGCCAGCAGCCGGCGCCGGGCGCGCCGGGCGCCGGCAGCGGCACCGTGGACGCCGCCCGCGGCGGGAACTGAGACACGCCATGGCAACTAGCATCGCCCCTGCCGGCGCGCCGGCCGCAACGCCCGAGGCGGCGCTGGAGCCGCCTTCGACCATGGCCGCGCGCCTGGTCCCCTACGGCTTCGCGCGCGAGGCGCGCCTGCTGATCGCGCACCAGCACGCGGACGGGCTGGAGGTCTGGGTCAGCCGCGCCACCTCGCCCGCGGCGCTGGCCGAGCTGACGCGCGTGCACGGGCCGCTGCACCTGCGCGTGCTGGAACCGGATGCGCTCGAACTGGCCATGTCCGAGGCCTACAACCGCCAGGACAGCGGCAGCGCCGCGCAGGTGGTGGGCGAGGTGGAGGGCGAAGTCGACCTGTCGCGCCTGATGCAGGACATTCCCGCCGTGGAAGACCTGCTCGAATCCGAGGACGACGCGCCCATCATCCGCATGATCAATGCGCTGCTCACGCAGGCCGCGCGCGAAGGCGCCTCGGATATCCATATCGAGCCGTTCGAGTCGTCCTCGGTGGTGCGCTTTCGCGTGGACGGCACGCTGCGCGACGTGGTGCGCCCGAAGAAGGCGCTGCACGGCGCGCTGATCTCGCGCATCAAGATCATGGCGCAGCTCGACATCGCCGAGAAGCGCCTGCCGCAGGACGGCCGCATCACGCTGCGCGTGGGCGGGCGTCCGGTGGACGTACGCGTCTCGACCCTGCCCACCGGCCACGGCGAACGCGCGGTGCTGCGCCTGCTCGACAAGGAAGCCGGCCGCCTCGACCTGGCCAAGCTCGGCATGGCGCCCGGCACGCTGGGCGGCTTCGATCACCTGATCCGCCAGCCGCACGGCATCGTGCTGGTGACCGGGCCGACCGGCTCGGGCAAGACCACCACGCTGTACGCCGCGCTGTCGCGCCTCGATTCGCGCACCACCAACATCATGACGGTGGAAGACCCGATCGAGTACGACCTCGACGGCATCGGCCAGACCCAGGTCAACCCGCGCATCGACATGACCTTCGGCAAGGCGCTGCGGGCCATCCTGCGCCAGGACCCGGACGTGGTGATGATCGGCGAAATCCGCGACCTCGAAACCGCGCAGATCGCGGTGCAGGCCTCGCTCACCGGCCACCTGGTGCTGGCCACGCTGCACACCAACGATTCCGCCTCGGCGGTGACGCGGCTGGTCGACATGGGCATCGAGCCCTTCCTGCTGTCGTCGTCGCTGCTCGGCGTGCTGGCGCAGCGGCTGGTACGCCGGCTCTGCCCGCACTGCAAGCGCGAGGAAGTGATCGAAGTCACGCCCGAGGAAGCCGATGCCCTGCTCGCCCAGGGCAAGCCGTTGCAGCGCGTGTGGCACGCGGTGGGCTGCGACAAGTGCGGACATTCCGGCTACCAGGGCCGCATGGGCGTGTACGAGCTGCTGAGCGTCGACGATGAGATCCGCACCATGATCCACCGGCAGTCGCCCGAGTCCGAGATCAAGAAGGTGGCACTCGCGCATGGCACGCACACCATGCGCGGCGATGCGCAGCGCTGGATCGACAGCGGCGCCACCGCGCTGGAAGAAGTGCTGCGCGTGACGCGCGACTAGCAGGACACCCGAGCAAAACCATGCCCGCCTATCGTTACGAGGCCGTTGACGCCGCCGGCAAGACCGACCGCGGGGTGATCGAGGCCGACAGCCCCAAGCAGGCCCGCGGCCAGTTGCGCGCACGCGGCCTGACCCCGCTCAACGTAGACCCGCTGGCCGGCGTCGGCGGCGTGCAGAAGAGCAGCACGGCGTCCTTCGTGCGGCGCCTGTCCACCCAGGAGCAGGCGCTGTTCACGCGCCAGCTCGCCAGCCTGATCGTGGCCGGCCTGCCGCTGGACGAAGCGCTGGCCGCGCTGGCCGACCAGGCCGAGCGCCGCTACGTGCACGAGCTGCTGGCGGGCATCCGCGCCGAGGTGATGGGCGGCAGCTCGCTGTCGCTGGCGCTGCAGCAGCATCCGCGCGATTTCCCCGACATCTACCGCGCGCTGGTCTCGGCCGGCGAGCACTCCGGCCACCTCGGCCTGGTGCTGGAAAAGCTGGCCGACTACATCGAGACGCGCAACACGCTCACCGCCAAGATCAGGCTGGCCTTCACCTACCCGGCCATCGTCACCGTGGTGGCCTTCGCCATCGTGATCTTCCTGCTTTCCTACGTGGTGCCGCAGGTGGTGAGCGTGTTCGCCAACACCAAGCAGAAGCTGCCCACGCTGACCATCATCATGCTGGCGCTGTCGGATTTCGTGCGCAACTGGTGGTGGGCCGCGCTGGCCTTCATCGTCGCGGTGGCGTTCGGCATCCGCAGCCTGCTGCGCCAGCCCGGGGTGCGGCTGTCGTGGCACCGCTGGCTGCTGACCGCGCCGCTGCTGGGCAAGCTGATCCGCGGCTACAACACCGCGCGCTTCGCCAGCACGCTGGCCATCCTGGTGTCGGCCGGCGTGCCCATCCTGCGCAGCCTGCAGGCAGCCGGCGAGACCCTGACCAACGAAGCGCTCAAGGACAACGTGGACGACGCCACCACGCGTGTGCGCGAAGGCGCCTCGCTGGCGCGCGCGCTGGCCGCGCAGAACCAGTTCCCGCCGGTGCTGGTGCACCTGATCCGCTCGGGCGAGGCCACCGGCAACCTGCCGGTGATGCTGGAGCGCGCCGCCCAGGGCGAAGGCCAGGAACTGGAGCGGCGCACGCTGTTCCTCACCAGCCTGCTGGAGCCGCTGCTGATCCTGAGCATGGGTGTGGTGGTATTGCTGATCGTGCTGGCGGTGCTGATGCCGATCATCGAGATCAACCAGCTGGTGCGGTAGCGCCCGAGGCCGGCTGAGGCAGGCAGAAATGAAAACGGCGCCGGAATGACCGGCGCCGTTTCTCCTTGCTTCTCTTCTGCCCTTGACGGCGTGCGGGCCGCGGCGCGCCACACATGGCACGCCTGTTACCCGCGGTCCCTGGCCTATTCGGCAGCCTTGGCCGTCTTCTTCGGGGCGCGCTTGGCCGGTGCCTTCTTGGCGGCCGGCTCGGCAGCCTTCTTCGCGGGCGCAGCCTTTTTGGCGGGTGCGGCCTTTTTGGCGGGCGCGGCCTTTTTCACCGCCGCGGCCTTCTTGGCAGGTGCCGCGGCCTTCTTGGCCGGAGCCTTCGGCTTGGCTTTCGCCTTGGCCTTCGGTTTTGCCTCGACCAGGGGCTCGGCGCCTTGCGCGGCTTCGGCGGCTTCGGCGGCTTCGGCTACTTCAGCAGCTTCGGCCACCGGGGTCGCCTCAACCGTCTCGACCGTCTCGACCGTCTCGACCACTTCGTCCGCCTTGCGCGCTTCGGCCGGCTCGACCGCTTCGACCGGCCTGGCCGGCTTGACCGGCCTGGTCACCTCGACCCGCTCTACCACCGGCGCGATCACGGTCGCGGAAGGCGCTACGAAGAGCGACCGGTCCATCGGCCACGGGGTCTCGCTCAGCGTGACTTCGGGCTTGGGCGGCTTGCGGCGGCGCGCGGCGTTCGTCGCACCGGCATCGCCTTCCGTCAGTTCGCCTTCCATCGACTCGGCATCATCGAAGCCGTCCTGCGCCAGCGCGAGGGCGTCCAGCGGATCGACCACGAACGAAGGCACGTCATCGCTCTCGTCCGCCTGCGCAGCGTGCTCGGGCAGCGGCGCGGGCTGGATCGGCAGCGCAGGCTGCTGCGCCGGCGCGGGACGCGCACCGTGCGCCTGCTGGGAAGCATGGCGATCGCCGCCCTGGCGGCCGTCGCCGCGGCGGTTGTCGCCGCGACGGCTGTCGCGGTTTTCACGGTTGTCGCGGTTTTCGCGGTTGTCGGGCTGGCGGCTTTCGCGGTTGTCGCCCTGGCGATTGTCCGGCTGGCGGCCTTCGCGGTTGTCGGTCTGGCGATTGTCGGGCTGACGGCCTTCGCGGGTGTCGGCCTGGCGATTGTCGGGCTGACGGCCTTCGCGGGTGTCGGYCTGGCGATTGTCSGGCTGACGGCCTTCGCGGTTGTCGGTCTGGCGATTGTCGGGCTGACGGCCTTCGCCTTGGCGGTTGTCGCGGTTGTCGCGGTTGTCGCGGTTCTCGCCCTGGCGGGCGTCACGATTGTCGCGGCTCTCCACCTGGCGGCTTTCGGTCGGCCGGCTTTCTGCCGGGCGGCTCTCGGCCGGGCGATTGTCGCGGCTGTCGCCCTGGCGGCCTTCGGCCGGGCGGCTCTCGCCTTCGCCTTGCTTCGAACGGCGCTTGAGGCGCACCCACAGCGTCTTGTTGTTGCCGCCGTTACGCGTCTCGACTTCGAACAGGCCAGTGGCGGCCACCAGCTCGGAGAGCTTGCCGTAACCGTAGTTGCGCGAGTCGAATTCCGGCGCCTGCTTGGCGATATGGGTACCCATGCCGCCCAGCGTGGACCAGCCCTCTTCGTCGGACACGGCCTGCGAAGCGTTCTGCAGCAAGCGCACCAGGCGCGAATCCTGGCGCAGCTCGCCGCTGTTGCGCTTGCGCGCGGGCGCGGCGGTGCCATCCGCCTCCGTGTCGGTATCGGCATCGCTGTCGGCGGCGCGCAGCACGTCGGCGTAGATGAATTTGTCGCAGGCGGTGACGAACGGCTTGGGCGTCTTGCGCTCGCCGAAGCCATACACGGTCAGGCCCTGCTCGCGGATGCGCGAGGCCAGGCGCGTGAAATCGCTGTCGCTGGAGACGATGCAGAAGCCGTCGAAGCGGCCCGTGTACAGCAGGTCCATCGCGTCGATGATCATCGCGCTGTCGGTGGCGTTCTTGCCCACCGTGTAGCGGAACTGCTGGATCGGCTGGATCGAGTGCGAGAGCAGGCGCTCCTTCCAGCTGGCGAGATTGGGCTTGGTCCAGTCGCCGTAGATGCGCTTGACGGCGGCCACGCCGTACTTGGCGACTTCGGCCAGCAAGCCTTCGACGATGGCGGGCGCCGCATTGTCGGCGTCGATCAGCACGGCCAGGGTGGCGGTGCCCTGGCGGGAGGAAATGGTCATTTAGGATCCTGGAGGCCGGTCGGCCTCGGGTAGGGCGGGTTGCACCGTGGCGCGCTCCCTCGGGATATGGCGCACGGTCCGCATCTGCCCGTTCGTTGTGCAAACTGTTTGCAGCGCAGTGTACACGCGAAGCCGTGACAACATGGGAAAGCGCGCCCGCGGCTGGCGCATTTATTGCTGCATCGCAAGGTGCCGCCTCTCCGGGGCCGGTGCTACCATGCTGCAAAGAGACACGGTCGTCCTATGCCTTCACGAGAGGCTGCGCACGGCCGCCCACAACTGAAGTGAGTCGGCGATCCCGACTGCATTCCCCATAGAGGAGCACCTATGAATGCCCCCTTGACTCCGCCGGTCAGCGACGCCATCCGCCGCGCGCTCGAAAACGTTTCCCTGGACGACAAATACACGCTCGAACGCGGCCGCATCTATATCAGCGGCATGCAGGCCCTGGTGCGCCTGCCGATGCTCCAGCGCGAACGCGACCGCGCCGCCGGGCTCAACACCGCGGGCTTCATTTCCGGCTACCGCGGCTCGCCGCTGGGCGGGCTGGACCAGTCGCTGTGGAAGGCCAAGAAGCACCTGGCCGCCCACGACATCGTGTTCCAGCCGGGCCTGAACGAAGACCTCGCCGCCACGTCGGTATGGGGATCGCAGCAGGTCAATATGTACCCGGACGCGAAGTTCGACGGCGTGTTCGGCATGTGGTACGGCAAGGGCCCCGGCGTGGACCGCACCGCCGATGTCTTCAAGCACGCCAATTCGTCCGGCTCCTCGAAGCATGGCGGCGTGCTGGTGCTGGCGGGCGACGATCACGCCGCCAAGTCCTCCACGCTGGCGCACCAGTCCGAGCACATCTTCAAGGCCTGCGGGCTGCCGGTACTGTTTCCGTCCAATGTGCAGGAGTACCTCGACTTCGGCCTGCACGGCTGGGCCATGAGCCGCTATTCCGGACTGTGGGCGGCGATGAAGTGCGTAACCGACGTGGTGGAATCGTCGGCCTCGGTCGAACTCGATCCGCATCGCGTGGAGATCGTGCTACCCGAGGATTTCGCGGTGCCGCCGGGTGGCCTCAATATCCGCTGGCCGGACCCGCCGCTCGAACAGGAAGCCCGCCTGCTGGACTTCAAGTGGTACGCCGGCCTGGCCTATGTGCGCGCCAACAAGATCGACCGCATCGAGATCGATTCGCCACAGGCGCGCTTCGGCATCATGACCGCCGGCAAGGCGTATCTCGACACCCGCCAGGCCCTGTGCGACCTGGGCCTGGACGAAGAGACCTGCGCGCGCATCGGCATCCGCCTGTACAAGGTGGGCTGCGTGTGGCCGCTGGAGGCGCACGGCGCGCGCGCGTTCGCCGAAGGCCTGCAGGAAATCCTGGTGGTCGAGGAAAAGCGCCAGATCATGGAGTACGCGCTCAAGGAAGAGCTGTACAACTGGCGCGACGACGTGCGCCCCAAGGTCTACGGCAAGTTCGACGAGAAGGACAACGCCGGCGGCGAGTGGTCGATCCCGCAAAGCAACTGGCTGCTGCCGGCGCACTATGAGCTGTCGCCGGCCATCATCGCGCGCGCCATCGCCACGCGCCTGGAGAAGTTCGAACTGCCGTCCGACGTGCGCGCACGCATCGCCGCGCGCATCGCGGTGATCGACGCCAAGGAGAAGAGCCTGGCGGTGCCGCGCGTGACGGCCGAGCGCAAGCCCTGGTTCTGCTCGGGCTGCCCGCACAACACGTCGACCAACGTGCCCGAGGGCTCGCGCGCGATGGCCGGCATCGGCTGCCACTACATGACGGTGTGGATGGACCGCAACACCAGCACCTTCAGCCAGATGGGCGGCGAAGGCGTGGCGTGGATCGGGCAGATGCCGTTCGCCGGCGCCAAGCACGTGTTCGCCAACCTGGGCGACGGCACCTACTTCCACTCCGGCCTGCTGGCGATCCGCGCCTCGATCGCGGCCAACGTCAACATCACCTACAAGATCCTCTACAACGACGCGGTCGCCATGACCGGCGGCCAGCCCATCGACGGCAAGCTGTCGGTGCAGGACGTGGCCAACCAGGTCGCGGCCGAAGGCGCGAAGCAGATCGTCATCGTCACCGACGAGCCGGACAAGTACAGCGCCGCCATCAAGCTGCCGCAAGGCGTGGAAGTGCATCACCGCGACGAGCTGGACAAGATCCAGCGCGAGCTGCGCGAAGTGCCGGGCTGCACGATCCTGATCTACGACCAGACCTGCGCCACCGAGAAGCGCCGCCGCCGCAAGCGCGGCACCTATCCGGACCCGGCCAGGCGCGCCTTCATCAACGATGCGGTCTGCGAAGGCTGCGGCGACTGCTCGGTCAAGTCCAACTGCCTGTCGGTGGAACCGCTGGAGACCGAGTTCGGCACCAAGCGGCAGATCAACCAGTCGTCGTGCAACAAGGACTTCTCCTGCGTCAACGGCTTCTGCCCGAGCTTCGTCACGGCCGAAGGCGCGCAGGTGAAGAAACCCGAGCGCCACGGCATATCGATGGAGAGCCTGCCTGCGCTGCCGTTGCCTGAACTACCCGGCCTCGATCATCCGTACGGCGTGCTGGTCACCGGTGTCGGCGGCACCGGCGTGGTCACCATCGGCGGCCTGCTCGGCATGGCTGCGCACCTGGAGGACAAGGGCGTCACCGTGCTCGATATGGCGGGCCTCGCGCAGAAAGGCGGCGCCGTGCTCTCGCACGTGCAGATCGCCGCGCGGCCCGAGCAACTGCACGCCACCCGCATCGCCATGGGCGAGGCGGACCTGGTGATCGGCTGCGACGCCATCGTCAGCGCCACCGACGATGTCATCTCCAAGACCCAGGTCGGCCGCACGCGCGCCATCATCAACACCGCGCAGACACCCACGGCCGAGTTCATCAAGAACCCGAAGTGGCAGTTCCCCGGCGTGTCGGCCGAGCAGGATGTGCGCAACGCGGTCGGCGAGTCCTGCGACTTCATCAATGCCGGCGCCCTGGCCGTGGCACTGCTGGGCGACACCATCTACACCAACCCGCTGGTGCTGGGCTATGCCTGGCAAAAAGGCTGGCTGCCGCTGTCGCTCGACGCCATGGTGCGCGCGATCGAACTCAACGGCGTCGCGGTGGAGAAGAACAAGGCCGCCTTCGACTGGGGCCGCCACATGGCGCACGACCCGGAACACGTGCTGTCGCTCACCGGCAAGCTCAAGAGCACCGCCGAGGGCGCCGACGTGGTCAAGCTGCCCACCTCCTCCGGTGCGCTGCTGGAGAAGCTCATCACGCGCCGCGCCGAGCATCTCGCCGCCTACCAGGACGCCGCCTACGCGCAGACCTTCCGCGCTGCCGTGAACAACGTGCGCGCGAAGGAAATCGAACTGGTCGGCAGCGCCAAGCCGCTGCCGCTGACCGAGGCAGTGGCACGCAACCTGTCCAAGCTGATGGCCTACAAGGACGAGTACGAGGTCGCCCGCCTCTACACCGATCCGGTCTTCCTCGACAAGCTGCGCAGCCAGTTCGAGGGCGAGCCCGGGCGCGACTACCAGCTGAAGTTCTGGCTGGCACCGCCGCTGCTGGCCAAGCGCGACGAAAAGGGCCACCTGGTCAAGCGCGCTTTCGGCCCGTCCACCATGACCCTGTTCCGCCTGCTGGCGAAACTCAAGGGCCTGCGCGGCGGCCCGCTCGACGTGTTCGGCAGGACCGCCGAGCGCCGCACCGAACGCGCGCTGATCGGCGAGTACCGCGCGCTGCTCGACGAGCTGACACGGGACCTGAGCCCGGCCAACCACGCGACCGCTGTCGCGCTGGCAAACCTGCCCGACGACATCCGCGGCTTCGGCCACATCAAGGATGACAACCTGGTCAAGGTGCGCTCGCGCTGGTCGGCGCTGCTGGAACAGTTCCGCCATCCGGAGACGGCGCAGCAGGTGGCATGAGGTGAAGCTCGGGCGCAGCCTTGCGGCGGCGCCCCGGTTGTCGTCAAACCCCGCGTTATTCGTAGCGCGGGGTTTTTTTTGGCGGCGCCATGTTCCGATCCGTTCCGGTCGGCCCGCCCGCCAGCGCGCACGCCCTCACGCCGGCTGCGCCAGCGTCGTCTCGTTTTCCTTCACGTACATCGAGTTGCGCGGCCGCGCGAACACGCGCCGCACCATCGGTTCGAAGAACGACAGCGGCAGGTTGTCGTAGTCCTGCATGAAGGCGGCGCCGTCGTACTTGGCGCAGAACTCGGCGGTGCGCGCGAACAGCTCGGGCTGGCCGCGGAATTGCTCGCGCAGGTTGCGGTCAAGGCCCAGGTGGTGAAAGAAGTAGTAGCCCTGGAACACGCCGTGCTTCTCCACCATCCACAGGTTCTCGGGGCTGACGAAGGGCTTGAGGATGGCCGCGGCGATGTCGGGATGGTTGAAGCTGCCGAGCGTGTCGCCGATGTCGTGCAACAGCGCGCACACCACGTATTCCTCGTCGCGGCCGTCACGGTGCGCCAGCGTGGCGGTCTGCAGGCTGTGGGCCAGGCGGTCGATGGGAAAGCCGCCGCAGTCGCCGTCGAGCAGCTTGAGGTGGGCCAGCACGCGGTCGGCCAGGTTTTGCGCGAAGGGCATGAACTCGGCGGAAATGGCGGCCCAGTCCTCGCGTGTGCCGTTTTCCATATGGCTGAAGGTGGCGCGGGCGTGCTTTGTGGTTTCGCTCATGGGGGTGGTCTCCTGTGGCGGGTTGTCCCCGCTTGTCTTGATATTGGCGAAGCCGATTCTGGCACAGCTTTCGCGGCTACACTGTCAAGGACTCGACATTACCGCCGCCGCGCGGCGCCTCGACCCAGCATGCAGATCCGCCCTTACCTGGCCTCCGACGAGCACGACATCATCGCCCTGTGGCAGGCCTGCGGCCTGACCCGGCCCTGGAACGACCCGAAGAAGGACATCGCCCGCAAGCTCACCGAGCAGCCCGAGCTGTTCCTGGTCGGGGAAGTGGATGGCCGCGCCGTGGCCTCCGCCATGGTCGGCTTCGACGGCCACCGCGGCTGGGTGTACTACCTGGCCGTGCATCCGGACCACCGGCGCCGCGACCACGGCCGCCGCCTGATGGCGCACGCCGAGCAGCTGCTGATCGAGCGCGGCTGCCCCAAGATCAACCTGCTGGTGCGCACCGGCAACCACCAGGTGATCGATTTCTACCGCAGCCTCGGGTACGCCCAGGACGAGGCGGTCAGCCTGGGCAAGCGGCTGATCCCGGACCTGTAGCCACACCACGCCACCGGCAGGCAGCCATGTTCCGCATCCTCGCCATCGATCACCTGGTCCTGCGCAGCGCCGATGTGCCCGCGCTGCTGCGTTTCTACGTGGAGGTGCTGGGCTGCAGCGTGGAGCGCGAGCAGCCGGCCTTCGGCCTGACCCAGCTGCGCGCCGGCAGCGGCCTGATCGACCTGGTCACGCTGGACGGCCCGCTCGGCCGCGCGGGTGGCGCCGGGCCCGGTGCGCAGGGGCACAACCTGGACCATTTCTGCCTGCGCGTCGATCCCTTCGACGCCGATGCCCTGGGCACCCACCTGCGCGCGCATGGGGTGGAGCCGGGTCCGGTGGAGATGCGCTTCGGCGCCGAGGGCAAGGGGCCGTCGATCTACGTGCGCGATCCCGATGGCAATGTCGTCGAGCTGAAGGGGCCGCCAACGGATACGGTTGCGTAGCCTGTGCGGCGAACTAGGCATGCGGGCCGGATAGCCCTACAATTCCCGCTTCCCTCCGCCGCCGCTCCGGGCGCGCCATGACCGCACAAGACGCTGCTTCCGCACCACCTGCCGGCCGGCCTCCCATTTCCCCGCGCCAGCTGGTCTGGACCCTCGGCATCACCGAGACCATTTCCTGGGGCACCCTCTATTTCGCTTTCACCGTCTTTATCGGGCCGATGAGCGCCGCGCTGGGCTATTCCAAGCCCTTCCTCGCCGGCGGCTATTCGCTGGGCCTGCTGGTGTGGGCAATGTGCTCGTTCGCCGTGGGCCGGCTGCTGGACCGCGTGCCGGCGCGCATCGTCATGACCACCGGCTCCGCGCTGGCCGGCTGCGGGCTAATGCTATGGGCCTGGAGTCCGAGCCAGGCGGCTTTCCTGCTGATGTGGATACCGCTGGGCCTGGCCATGTCCACCACGCTGTACGAGCCGGCCTTCGTGGTGCTGCGCCAGGCCTTCGGCGACGGCTACCAGAAGTCCATCATGACGGTGACGCTGATGGCCGGCTTCGCCAGCACGATCTTCGTGCCGCTGGCGCAATGGCTGGTGCTGCATCTGGGCTGGCGCGAGACGCTGCTGTGCTTCGCCGCGCTCAACCTGCTGGTCTGCGCGCCGCTGCACGCGCGCCTGCGCTACCTGGCGCACGCCAGCTACGCCGCCGCCCCGGCACCGGCCATGCCGCTGGCCGACCCGGCACAGCCCGGCATCGCGCGCCTCGCGCTGCGCCAGCCGGTGTTCTGGGCGGTGGTGCTGGCCTTCACGGCGCTGGCGGTGATTGCCTCGCTGCTGGGCGCCCACCTGATCCCGATGCTGACCGAGAAGGGACTGCCGCTGGGCGAGCAGTTGATCGTGGCGGCGCTGATCGGCCCGGCCCAGGTGGTGGGCCGGCTGGTCATGATGCGCTTCCCGGCGCGCCATCCGCTGCGCCTGTCGCTGCCGGTCTACGCGGTGATGAGCGTGGGCCTGGTGTGCTTCGCGCTCGGCTACGGCAAGTGGCTGATGGCGGCGGCCGTGCTCTACGGCTGCGCCAACGGCATCAACACCATGCTGCGCGCCATGGCCATGCCGGAGCTGATCTCGCGCCATCACTACGCCACGCTCAACGGCCTGATGATGACGCCGGTGCTGCTGATGCAGGCCGCCGCGCCCTGGCTGGGCGCGCTGCTGTGGCGCGCGGCCGGCGGCTACTGGCTGATGCTGTGGGTGATGGTGGCGCTGGCGCTGTCGGCGCTGGGGGCCTTCGCCTTCGCGCTGCACCAGCGCGGCCTGCTGCGCCCGGCCACGACCGCGCTGGCATAGCGCCGGCGAGCGCCGCATGGCGCGCACGTCATGCGGCCGACGCACCGATGTGCGACGATGCGGGGCTCGAACACTTCGCTGCGCCCGCCGGGGCACGGCGCGCCATGCCGGCGCGGCGGTGCGTGCCCTTCGCCAATATGCCCGATTCCTCCCCTGCCGAACTGACCCGGCCGTCCGCTCCCGACCCGTCTCCTGCCGTGCCCGGCGCGCGCCGCGTGGAGCACGCCGCGCGCGCCACCATGGCGCTGTTCTTCGTCAACGGCGCCACCTTCGCCACCTGGGGCGTGCATATCCCGACCATCAAGGCCCGCTTCGGCCTGTCCGACGCGGTGCTCTCGCTGGCCATGCTGGCGGTAGCCGGCGGCGCCATCGCGGCGATGGGCCCGGTGGGCCGCTGGGTAGCGCGCGCCGGCAGCGCCCGCGCCAGCCGCGCGAGCGGGCTGGTCTACGCGGCGGCCACGGTGGCCATCCTGGCCATGCCGGCATTCGCCCTGCTGATCCCCGCGCTGATCGCCTTCGGCATGGCCAACGCGGCCTTCGATGTCGGCATGAACGCGCAGGCCGCCACGGTGGAGAACAGCCGCGCGCGGCCCATCATGTCGGCACTGCACGGCATGTTCAGCCTGGGGGGCATGGCCGGCGCCGCGGCCGGCGGCCTGCTGATGGGCCTGGGCGTGCCGCCGCTGGCGCATGCCGCCGGCATGGCGCTGCTGACGGCAGCGGTCACGGCCGGCGTGGCGCCCCGGTTGCTGGAGGATCACCCGATGCCGCCGCCGTCCGCCCACCACCGCGACCATGCGGTGCGCGCGCTCTGGCTGCTGGGCCTGATGGCCTTCCTCGGGCTGGTTGGCGAAGGTGCGATGTACGACTGGACCAGCGTCTATATGCGCGAAGTGGCGCAGGCACCGCAAGCATGGATCAGCGCCGGCTACGCCGCCTTCTCGGGCGGCATGGCGTGCGGCCGCTTCGGCGGCGACCGCCTGCGCGCGCGCTGGTCGGACGCGCGCACGCTGAAGATCAGTGCCTGGGTCGCCTTCGCCGGGATCGCGCTGGCGCTGCTGTGGCCGTCGCCGCGGGCGGCGCTGGCCGGCTTTGCGCTGATGGGGCTGGGGGCGGCGAACATGGTGCCGGTGTTCTTCGTGGCGGCCTCGCGCCTGCCGGGCGTGGCACCGGCCGAGGCGATCGCGCGGGTCGCGCGCTTCGCCTACGTGGGCCTGTTGCTGGGGCCGGTCATCATCGGTGGCGTGGCCCACGTCAGCAGCCTTCGCTACGGGCTGGGCGTGGTCGCCATCACCATGGGCTGGATCGCGCTGGTGGGCGCGCGGCTGGCGCGGCCCTACCTGGGCGCAAGGAAGCAGCCGGCCAGGTAGCCGGCCGCCCGTCAGGCCGCCGCCCCGAGCGCGGCCGGGGCGGATGCGCCCTGCCCCTCGAACACGAAGGTGTCCATCGCCAGCACGCCGTAGGTGACATCGTCGGCCACGCGCGCCACCCCCGCGGCGGGCTGCCCGGGCCGCGCGCCGTCACGCGGCCCCAGCGCCGCGCCCAGCGCCACGAAGAACGGCAGCAGGTGTTCGTCGGTCGGGTGGGCACGGCGGGCATATGGCGCCTGCGCGCGGTAGTCGGCAATGCGGGTGGTGTCGCCGCTGGCGAGCGCCTCGGCAAGCGCCTCGCCCATCCAGTCGCGGAACGCCTCCACATATGACTCGGCCACCTCGCCGTGCTGCTCGCGCCGCCCGCCGGGGCCGAACACTTCCTGCAGGTTGTGGGTAAAGCTGCCCGAGGCCATCACCAGCACACCCTCGTCGCGCAACGGCGCGAGCGCGCGGCCAATCTCGATCTGGGCCGCGGGCGGCAGGTAGGGGTTGAGCGCCAGTTGCACCACCGGTACGTCGGCCGCGGGGAAGAAATGCCGCAGCGGCATCCATGCGCCGTGGTCCAGCGGGCGATCCTCGTCCTGCAGCACCACCGCGGCGCCAGGCACGTGCGCCGCCTCGACCAGGGCCTTGACGCGGCCGGCCAGCGCCGGCGAGCCGGGCGCGTTGTAGCGCAGTTCGTAGAGCGCGCGCGGGAATCCGCCGAAGTCGTGCCAGGCCTCCTGCCGCTCGCGCGTGCCGACCACCAGCGTGCTGTAGATCCAGTGCGCCGAGATCACCAGCACCGCGCGCGGCTGGCGCGCGCGCAACTGCTCGCCGAGCGCGTCGAGCGCGGCGCCGCTGGGGCCCGGCTCGAGCGCGAGCATGGGAGAGCCGTGGGAAACGTAGATGGCGGGAAGCATGATGTCTGCCTTCTGATCCATTGATACATCCGAGTGTGACAAAACGCGGCGGCGCTGGCAGCGGCCATTTGCGGACTCCTCCATCAAAAAACTTGAAGCCAGCGTGCATGGACCGCGCCGGCTAACGTTGGGTGCCCCACACAACGCTTTAAAGATCCCGGCACTTCCCCGGCAATCGGCTTATGATGGCAAGCGTGGGGTCCGGCACGGCTCCGGCAAGCCCCGCAACCCGCAACCTATGGTGACGACGCGCGCCCCGGCGCGTCCGGTTGGAGAACATCGTGGTCAAGCGCCCCGCCCGCAGCCCGAGACTGCCCCATGCGAACTGGTGGCAACCGGGTGTGTATGCAAGCGGACCGGCCGTGCTCCTGTGGATCGCAGCCCGCATCCCGGCTCCCTGGCTGGCCGGCTTCCTCAACTTCCCCGCTGCCACCGCGCTGCTCAATCACTGCGGCGATACCCTCTTCGTGACCGGCTGGCTGGCCAGTGCGCTGTGGCTGTGGCTGACGCGCAAGCGCGATCCCGCCGAGAGCGCGCCGCGCCACGTCGCGCAGGACAATGCCACCAAGCCCGGCGATCACAGGCCGCACCGCGCCGGCTGACGCCGCGGCGGGCAGCGCCGATCCGTCCTTGCCGCGCCCGCCGGGAACGCCACGCGCCGTACGGGTGTAACCTTGGGGCCACACGCAAGGGCCGGTCGCGCGCCGGCCCGTTTTTCCTGGCCGGCCGCCCGATCCCTTAACATGTTGCCTTTCAGTCCCCGCCGCATGCTGTTGCGCGCACGCGGACCGCAAGCCTGTTCCTTATCGCACCAGAAGCATCAGACGCATCATGCAAGCCAACACAGCAACATCCCCGATCCCGGATATCTCCAAAGCCCAGCGACGAAAAGCCATCCTGGCCGCCACCATCGGCAACGGCCTCGAATGGTTCGACTTCACGGTCTACAGCTTCTTCGCGCTCATCATCGCCAAGCTGTTCTTCCCCACCGGCAATGACCTCACCTCCTTCCTGCTGACCGTCGCCACCTTCGGCGTGGGCTTCTTCATGCGCCCGGTCGGCGCCATCGTGCTCGGCGTCTACGCCGACCGCGTTGGCCGCAAGGCGGCGCTGACGCTGACCATCCTGATGATGGCGCTCGGCACCGCCATCATCGGCCTGGCGCCCACCTATTCGTCGATCGGCCTGTGGGCACCGGCGCTGATCGTGCTGGCCCGCCTGATCCAGGGGTTCTCGGCCGGCGGCGAGGTCGGCGGCGCCACCGCCTTCCTGATCGAGCACGCGCCCGACGAAGAGCGCGGCGCCTACGCCAGCTGGCAGCAGGCCAGCCAGGGCATCTCCTTCATGCTGGGCGCGGCCATGGGCGCACTGGTGATCAACGGCCTGGAGCCGGAGCAGATCGACGCCTGGGGCTGGCGCATCCCGTTCCTGTTCGGCCTGCTGATCGGCCCGGTCGGCATGTACATCCGCTCCCACCTGGAGGAGCCGCCCGCCTTCGAGGTGCGCCGCGCCGAGCGCAAGGCCAGCAAGGTCAAGTTCTCGCCGCTGACGCAGGTGCTGCGCGACCACCCGCGCGAAGTGCTGGCAGGCCTCGGCGTGACCATCCTGTGGACGGTCTGCACCTATGTGCTGGTGTTCTACATGCCGTCCTACGCCAAGCAGCAGCTCGGCCTGCCGCTGGGCGCCACGTTCCAGTCCACGGCCATCTGCGGCGCCATCATCCTGGTGCTGTGCCCGCTGATGGGCATGCTGTCCGACCGCGTGGGCCGCAAGCGCATGCTGGGCACCGTGGCGCTCATCATCGGCGTGCTGGCCTACCCGCTGTTCCACTGGCTCAACGTCTCGCCGACCACGCAGACGCTGCTGATGGTGCAGGTCATCCTGGGCATCCTGCTGGCTGCCTTCACCGGCCCCGCGCCGGCGGTCCTGGCCGAGCAGTTCCCGACCGAAGTGCGCTCCACCGGCCTGTCGCTCGCCTATAACTTCGCGGTGACCATCTTCGGCGGCTTCGCCCCGCTGATCGTGACCTGGCTGATCACCTCGAGCGGCAGCAAGCTGGCACCCGCCTACTACGTGATCGCCGCCGCCGTGGTGAGCTTCATCGCGCTGCTGTTCATGCACGACCGCACCGGCAAGCCGCTGCAATGACRGCCGCGCCGGCGCCGGATTGCGCCGGCGAGCCATGAACGGATAAAAAGAAGCCAACCGCGAGGTTGGCTTTTTTTTCAGGGCGGCGGATCGCGGGCGGGCGGCGCCGCCCCGAGCGAGCGCAGCAACCGCCAGGCCATGAAGCCGAGCACGCCCACCGCCACCAGCAAGGCGCCCCACAACACCAGGCGCCGCGTATCGGCGGACACCGCCGCGGACTGCGGCGAGGCCGTCATGCCCGCGATATGCGCGTTGCCGATTACCGGCGCGGGACCGGCGAGCAGTTCGTCGCGCGCAACGCGCCCGGGCTCCGGCGCCGTCCCCTGCGCCTCGCCCACCGCCAGCGAAAACGGCGCCGCGCCGCGCGCAACAAAGGTCAGCACGGCTGGCCGCCAGCCCAGCGCCAGCTCCGGCATGCCGCTGCCCAGGCCGCCACTGCGCCCCGCTACGCTCAGGCGCCAGAAACGGTCGGCATTGCGGCTGATCGCCAGCGGCGCATTTTCCTGCTCGGTACCGCCGGCGCCCGCCAGGCGAAAGAGTTGCATGCTGCTGGCCAGGCGCCAGGCCGATTGCGCATCGGGGCGCGACCACAGCGTGGCCTGCGCCACGGTATTGGCCTGCGGCAGGCGGATGCGCACGCGCTCGGCGGGAAAGCGGCCGCCGCTGTCGAACAGGTACTCGTCGCCGGTTCCCGCCTGTGTGGCGACGATACCGTCGCGCCATTGCAGCGACAGCGGCGGCGGCGCGCTTGCCGCCACGGTTTCGACCTGTACGCGCAGCGGGACCGGCGGCGTGCCCAGCCACTGCAGCCGCAGGTAACGCGCGCGCACGCGCGCAAGCGTCACGCGGTCCTGTGTGAGCGTGCTGCCGTCGCGCGTCAGGCGCAGCAGTTGCGCCGTGCCCGCGCCCTGCCATTGCTGCAAGTCGTCGCTCGTGGTCACTTGCACGCCGCCCTGGAAGTCGCCTTCGGGCAAGCCGATCACCACCGCGCTGGCCGCCGCGCGCAGCTGGCTCAGATCCAGCAGCCAGGCCGCCGGCTTGCCGGCGGGCGGCGGCGGGCTGGCCGCGCGCAGCGCGCCGTCGCTGCCGATCACCACGCCCATGGGCGCGCCCTGGACCGGTGCGCGCGCCGCCGGCAGCGCGAACCACGGCACTTCGTGCAGCGTGCGCACTTCGGCGGGCGCCTCGGCCGGCAGCGCCAGCGCATAGGGCAACAACTCGCCGGCGCCGTTGCGCACGCGCAGGTCGCCGAGTCCGCCTTGCCGCGCGTGGGCGTAGACGCTGGCATCCAGCGTCACCGCGTAGTACGCCGCGGCGCCTTCGGTGACCAGCGCGAAGCGCTCGGCCCACGCCAGGCCCGGGGCCAGCAGCGCCACGACGGCGCCCAGGAGCAGCGCCTTGGCCGGCCTGCCGGGGCCGGGGGAAAACCGTGTCATGCGGCCTCCTTCGCCTTCGGCGGCAAGGGCGAGAAATAGCCGATCAGCAACAGCAGGACGCCCACGCCGATAAACGAGATGATCCGCTCGATGCCCTTGACGAAGGACAGGTCGAGCAGGAACAGCTTGATCACCGTCACGCCGAGCAGCGCCCCGCCCACGAACCACAGCACGCGCGTGCCGCGCCGGGTGGCCGCCACCATCACGATCAGCGCCAGCACGGTCCAGAACACCGACAGCGAGGCCTGCACCAGCGTGGATGCGCCCAGCTCCTGCAGCGTGTAGGGCACGCCGGACCAGTGATGAAGCGTGCGCAGCAGCATCGCGTTGAGCCAGACGAAGAGCGTGGCCGCGGCGATGCCCCTGAGCCCGTCAGCGTACGGCTCCACCGGCATGCCGATGCGCCGCGCCCGCGCGAGCCACAACATTGCCACGCCGTAGACCAGCACCTGCACGAGATCCAGCGGATTGAGCAGCGGCACGCGGCCGAGGGTGGCGCCGGCCTGGGTCAGGTTGGCGTACAGCGTCCACAGCCACATCAGCACCACCAGGGGCGCCGAGGCCACGGCAAACAGGCGCAGCAGGCTGTCGCGCCGCGCCCAGACCATCCCGGCCAGCGCGAACGCGCTCCAGCCCGCCAGGAAGACCAGTTGCAGGTTCAGCGAGCGCAGTACGTCCGCCACGCCATAGCCGATGCCGAAGTGATGATGCAGGGTGCGCAGCAGGACCGCGTTGAACCACAGGAAGGCGGTGGCCAACGCGGCGTACTCCAGCACGCGCGGGCAGCCGGCCAGCCCCAGCGCGGCAAGGCGGCGCAACCACAGCACCAGCGCCAGCGCGGCGAGCAGCTGCGCCACGTCGAGCGGGTTGAGCAGCGGCAGGTAGAACAGCGGGGCGGCATCGCCGTCGCTGGCCACGCTGGCCACGCTCCACAGCCACAACAGCGCCGCCAGTGGCGCGGCGCCCCACAGCAGGTAGGCGCGCGCGAAGCGGGCCACCGGCCAGCGCAGGCGCCAGCCCCAGGCCGACAGCAGCGCCAGCAGCGCGCCGTAGCCGTAGGCCCACGCGCTCCAGCTCCACGCGCCTTCCGGCACGTAGGCGCGCAAGCGCCAGTAGCCCTCCGTGGTCAGCAGCATGCACAGCGTCCCGAACAGCAGCGCATGGTGTGGCGCCAGCAGCGCATCGGGCACATCGTCCTGCAGGCGTCGCAGCAGCACGTAGGTCGCAGCGAAGACCGCCAGCCAGGCCAGCGCGCCCGTGCCGGCCAAGGGCGAGGCCAATCGGGCCGCGCAGCTCAGCGCTGCCAGCACGGCCAGCAGCGGTGCCACGGCCAGCGCCGGCATGCCCGCCAGCGGCCATGCCAGGCCGCGCCGCGCCAGGTGCGCCAGCCATCCGCCGAGCGCCACGAACAGCGCCAGCAGCTCCAGCAGGGCCCGCGGCTGCCAGCCTCGCTGCATGTGCCAGTGCAGGATTTCGGCCACGCCGCCGCCCAGCCACCACAGCAAGCCCCAGCCGGCCGCCGCCAGGCCCAGCGGCGCGCACGGCGCGTACCAGGCGCGTGCCTCGGGCCGTCCGTGCAGGCGCCAGCCGCTGAAGATGCCTGACCCGGCCAGCAGCAAGGTGCCGATATAGCGGCTGTTCAGCACAGGCCACTCCAGCCGGGCGGTCTCGGACAGGCTGCCCGCGGCGAAGGCCATGCCGCCAGCCAGTTGCAGCAGCAAGCCGCTGGCCAGCGCCAGGCGGCGCTGCTGGCGCACGCCCAGCCACACCACGGCGGCGCCCTCCACCGCCCACACCGCGCTGGTGGTGCGCCCGTCGAAAGCCAGCGGCACGGCCAGCGTGGCAAAGATGACGCCAAGCGCCAGCATGGCCTCGAACAGCAGCCCCAGGCGCTCGCGCCGCGCCGACAGCCATGCGGCCAGGCCGAGGTAGAAGGCCGCCAGCGCGACCGCGCTCCATGCCATGGCAAACGGGATATTGCGCACCAGCGCGGCCTGCAGGCCCATCGCCAGCAGCGGCGTGCCGAACACCAGCGTGCCGTCCACGTAGTCCTTCAGGCTGACCTGCCGGCGCAGCGCATAGAGCAGCGCGATGCCGGTGTACATCAGGAAGAACAGGATCAGGAAGGGCTCGGTGCTGGCCAGCAGCGCGGGGCGGTAGTTGAACGCGCCCCATGCCGTGCCGATGCCGAAGGTGAAGGCAAAGCCGAGCAGGTTGAGCTGGCGCCAGGCGCGGAACCAGGCAATGGCGAAGATGCCGGCGTTGAGCAGCGCGTAGTAGCTGAACAGCATCACGTGGCTGCCGCCGCCGGTGGAGATCAGTACCGGGGCGAGAAAGCCGCCGGCGCTGCCCGTGAATGCCAGCACTGCCGCGTTCTGCAGCACCGCCAGGCCGCCGGCCAGCACGCAGATCGCCACCAGCAGCGGGAAGGCCGCCGCCGCCGGCAGCAGGCCATACAGCTTGGTGGCGGCGAACACCGTGAGGTACAGCACGCCCACGCCGCCGCCCTGCAGCACCAGCGCGTAGGTGGCGCGGCGCTCGCGCAGGAGCCAGCCCATCGCCAGCAGCGCCACCGCGCCGGCGGCCACGCCGGCAAGGCGGAACTCCACCGGCAGCATCGCGTTGTCGGACGCGTACTTGAGCAGGAAGGCTACGCCGAAGAACAGGATCAGCACGCCGACCCGCACCACGCTGTTGCCGCCGAGCAGCCAGTCGCGCGCGGCAGACAGCGCGCGCTGGACAAAGTCCGGCTCCTGCGGGCCGAGCGGCGTGGAGAGCGGCGGCGCGGGCGGAACCACCGCCGGCGATACCGGCGGCTGTGCGACCACCGGCGGCACCGGGATCGCCGCGGGCATGGCAATGGATGGTGGCGCTGCCGCCGCGGCCGGGACAGGGACCAGGACAGGGACCCGGACCGGCATCTCGCCTGCCTCGGTCGCGGACGAGGAAGGCTGCGCAACCGCCGGGTCCTGGAGCGCTTGCGCGCCCGCCGCGCCGCGCAGCTGCGCCAGCTCACCCCTGAGCGCGGCCAGTTCGCGCTCGAGGTTGGCCACGCGCGCCGCCAGCGGCAGCGGCGCCTGGCCGGCAGCGTCCTGCGTGGCGCCCTGCGCAGTGCCTGCGGGAATCTCCCACGCATCGCCCGGCGCGCGCGGCCGCGCCGGCCGCTCGCTCACCAGCCAGCCAAAGCCGAAGCCCAGCACGGCGCCCGTCAGGGCGCCCCCGAAGCCGGCCGCCACCGCGCCCAGCACCATGCCAATCACCGCGAAGATCCAGCGCATCAGTTATGTGTCGCCTTACAGGTTGACCAGGGGTTGATGCAAGATGAAGCGAAGCGAGCCATTGGGGTGCCCGGCGCGGCCGGCAGGGCCGTTCAGTCCTCGTCGTCGCTATGGATATTGATGACGTGGCGCGCCTCGAACCACAGCGGCATGCCGGGTGCCATTTCCTCGGTGCAATAGGGCTGGTTGTCGAGATCGCCGCTGTAGAGGCCGCCCTCTCGCCCGGTGACCACCACCCACATGCGCTCTACGTGCTGCTCCTCGCGGTCCTGCTCGTCGGTGGTGAGGATGCGGAAGATCAGCTTGACGATCTGGCCGGGCTGCAGCGCCTGGCGCTGCTCCAGCGGCGGGAGCCAGAAGGTTTCGGGATAGGCCGCGGCGATGGCGTCGCCATCGTCGAGCTGCCAGCCGTCTTCTTCCAGAGTGGCTAGTCGTTGTTCCATGTCGGTGTCGTGCATTGATGGGTTTAGGGGTTCGCACCCTCGATGGCACATCGTATCAAATGCCCTCATCGTGCATCACTGGCATGCGTCGCGGACACGACAGGCCACGCCGGCGGCCTTAAGATGACGCCTCCAAGGAGAAAAGCCAAGATGCCTGCCAAGAAGGAAGCCACCACGCCAGAACGCCAGCGCTGCGGCTGGTGCGGGACGCTGGAAGACTACTGCCACTATCACGACACCGAATGGGGTTTCCCCGTCGACGACGACCGCCGCCTGTTCGAGAAACTTTGCCTCGAAGGCTTCCAGGCCGGCCTGAGCTGGCTGACCATCCTGCGCAAGCGCGAGGCGTTCCGCCGCGGCTTTGCCAATTTCGATATCGAGAAGGTGGCGCGCTTCGGCGAGAAGGATATCCAGCGCCTGCTGGGGGATGCCGGCATCGTGCGGCACCGCGGCAAGATCGAGGCAGCCATCAACAACGCGCAGCGCGCCCGCGAGCTGCTCGAGACCGAGTCTTCGCTGGCAGCCTATTTCTGGCGCTTCGAGCCGGAACCGGCAAGCCGGCCCAAGGTGCTGACACCCGAAGTGCTGCGCACCATGGCGATCTCGCCGGAATCCACGGCGCTGTCCAAGGACCTGAAGAAGCGCGGCTGGCGCTTCGTCGGCCCCACCACGATGTATGCGCTGATGCAGGCGATGGGGCTGGTCAACGACCACCAGGACGGCTGCACCACGCGCGAGCAGGTGCTGCGCGCACGCAAGACGTTCAAGGTACCGCGCTGAACGGGCACCGGGCGGACCTGAGGCAGACGTAAACGCGGGGAGGCCCTGGCGACAGACGTATACGTCGTTTCGCGAGGCAGGCTGACGCGTATACGTTCACCCCGCCCGCCTCCGCAATGGTTGCCTTAAGTCTTTCAGTATTGTTTACGTATACATAAATAGTAGTAGTAGGTAAACGCACCCATTTCCCGTGGATAAGCTGGTTTTCCCCTTTCGATTCAGTGACTTGCAGGAAAGATAAGTCATAGGGGAATACCCCTATGACTCGGGATATCTTTGTGCGTATACGTGAAGTGCTCTTGGCGCCACGAAGTTGTACGTATACGTCCCACAGCCCACCCCCAGCCAGGCCACAGCTTTCCGGCCCACTTATCCCCAGGACGAGGCGTGGTTATCCACAGTCGCAGCCTTCTGAAGTCCTAACATCCGCCGCCGAAAACGCTGAATCCACTGGCAGCCCACCGGGACCGACGGCGCATCGTGACCGGCGCCGCCGGCTGAGCCCCCGCCCCTGCCTGTGTTGCCCGCCGGCCAACCTTTGCGCAGCGCACCTGTCTGCGAACTTCCAACATGTGGCCGCCGCCAAGTGGCGGCGCATCCCCATTCGCGCCTCCGATCCGTTGCGGCGGGGATGGCACGGTCCATGCGGTCAGAGCATCAGGCGCGGGGCCGATGCCCGCCCTCCCGTCCCCGGGGCCCCAGGCCCCTTCGGAGAACCGCAAATGAAGATCCAATGCCCCGAGCGCCCAGAGAGCCATGCCGTCCCGCGGCTGCGCGTGGCATTGCGTAAACTGCGGCGCGCGGTGCTCCTGGTTCGGGTGCTCGGAATGTGCATGCAAAGCATCGCCTTCGCCCCGCCCGCGGCGCAGGCGGGCCCTGCGCTCACGCCCGACCAGGCCCAGCCGCCGGGCTACCTCGAAGCCGTTTCCACCGGCTACGGCAACGGCCGGGCGTTCAGCGCGCCCGAGGGCATCGCTGCCTTGCGCTTGCCGCGCGCGGTTGCCCCCGACGCGCGCTCGCCCTCGGTGCCGTCCCCGCCGGCACCGGCACCCGCCGCCACCCCGGTGATGCCCGTCCCGGGCAAGCCGAGGCGTGCGCAGTGACGATGGCGCCGCGGACCGCGCCGCATGCCCGGCAGTCGGTACGCACTCGCACGAACGCGCGGCCGCGCCCGGCGCGATTCTCCTGTTCAGAAGTGCGCGAACGCCTACACTGAAAGAGCCCCTAGCTGCCCGGTGGAGGACAATGTGACGCTTGCGCCTTACGTTTCCGCCTTGCTTGCCTTGCCCCTGTTGGGGCTGGCCGGCGCGGCCCATGCCCAGCCGACGATGCCCTCTGCCGCCAGTGCAGCGGTGAGCGACGCCATTTCCACTGCAGTGCAGCGAGGCGAGACGCCTTACCGCATGCCACCCACGGTCGCCAGCGAAGATGGCGAGTCCCTGCGCGTCGCATGCGCCGGGCTGTTGCAGAAAATCCGCACGGCGCAAGCGCAGCAGCCCCTGGTCGGCACCCGGCGCAGCATCGAGGCAACGCCCGGACTGACCAGCCCCAGCGCCGCCCGCGAGTCTGCGATCCATGCGCTGGAGTCCGACTACCGGGCGCGATGCACGACGGCCCGCGAAGGCGGCTAGCGACGCGGCCGCTGGCCGCGTGGTCGCACCCCCGTTGAAGAAGGCCAGCCGCCCGCGGCTGGCCTCGGTATCTGATGGTTGAGGGAGTCGCTGCCCCTCAGCCAAAAGCCGTACGCATAAATCATCCCGGCGCCGATGATTTCCGACACGCTTCCTGCGTGGCCACCGGACTCGGCGCGCGCCCCCCCCGTATCCACGACAACCCGGCCAGCCGGCTGCCGACCGCGCCACCGGCACTCCGCTAGCCAGGACACAGCAGCTGCGGCTGCGGCTGCGGCTGTCGCAACAACACACTTCGGCGGTACATCAACCCCGCGCCACGGGATGTATCGGCCATCGTCCTCATACCTTCCCGACACATCTTCCGGCCCGCCCTGAGCGGGCGGCCAGCGCTGCTTCCCGGCAGGTCCTCGCAGGGCCGCGCGCCGCCGCATCCCGAGCGCGGCAACGCTGCCGCGCCTGCCGGCTGCGCGCATTAGTTTCATCCACGTGACAAAGCCATGGCCATGCGGCTTAGACCTCGTCCCACTTTCGGCTAGGCCGTCTAATGCTTCTGGTCACTGTCGCTATGGGACGTATTCGCCAAATAATGCTCCGCACAAATAGGAAAAAACAGCAGGAAAGAGCGAGCGAGAAAAGTCATGGCGAGCACCCGAATGACCCGGCAGACCGCCCTGGCGGCAGCCGCGGGATAGAACAAATAAGCATCAGGAAACAAGTCCGCCGCAGTGCACGGCATTGCAAGGCGAGACGGTATTGGATGGGAATGACAGGGCGTAGCGCGCGACGAGCCGGTGGCGCCCTGGTATCTGGTTGAGTTTCAGCAAGGACATGTTTCGGTCGGCCGGCCTGGCCCGTTGCGTTGCGACGGTGCCTTCCGGCCGGCTGGGTGATGCCCGTCTCTCAGGTTGCATCGCAATGGCGCCGGCAAGGATATGTCGCACGCCAAGGGAGACGTTTTGCTTGTCGTTAGCAGTGCAATCCGGGGGAGTAACCGTGAACGCATCCCAGCAGAGTCGCAAGCGATTGCGAACCACGCTCAAGACCACAGCCGTGCTATTGGCCCTATTCGCCCGCGAACATTGCGCCGCAGAAGCCGTGCGGCAGGCAGCGCCGCGTCCGCAGCCGGCAGCCCGGGTGGAACAGCCGGCGGGGGCCGGGGAGAAGGATCAGACCCGGGAGCGCATCTTCGGCCTGGCCGAGGGTGGCTCGCCGAAGCTGGCGCTGGAACAGGCAACGGCGCGTCCGGACGTATTCGCGCTCCGCGACCTGCTGCTGCTGGAGCATCTTGTCGTAGCCCAGCAGATCCGTTGGGCACGACAGCAGGCCAGTGCTTCCAATGACCAGGACCGCCTGGTTCCGGCCGATGGTGCGCTCGCCGCGGCCGATTCGCTGCTGGCCCGGGTGGAGGYGCAAAAGGGGGACGATTTCAACGGCGTGCGGCGCACCGTCCAGGCCGACCGGCTGACTGCCTTGTCGGTGCGCGGGCGCATGAAGGAAGCCGCCGCGCTGTACGAGCAGCTCTCGCAGACGAACGAACCGTTGCCGGCCCCGGCCTACGTCGCCGCGGGCGATGCCTACGCCTATCTCGACAAGCCCGACCTCGCCGCGCGTGCCTACGAACTGTCCCTGCAGACGACGGTCGAGCCGCTCAAGGAAACCACCGAGCCCTACGCGCTATCGCTGCCGACGGTGCAGGAGAGCCTGTTCTTCGCCTACCTTGACCAGGGGCACTACGAAGCGGCGCGTGACCTGGTCGCGAACATGGCGCGCAACACGCCGGCGCACGACGAATTGTCGGAAGACGCAGACAAGACCAATCCGCAATACGGGCGGGTCAAGAAGCTGCAGGCGCAATACCTGCTCTATACCAATCACGTGCATGAGGGCGTGCAGGCGCTCGATGCGCTGCGCAAGGACGCGCCGTTCGACCCCTCCTTGCTGACCGCGCGCGCCGACGGCTCGCTGGTCCTGGAGCGCCCGTACGCCTCGCAGAGCATCTACCGCCAGGCCCAGGCCGACCACCCCGGCGAYATCGARAGCCTSGTGGGCATCGGCAAGACCGCGCTGGAGCTGCATCAGTATGACCAGGCCAACGCGGTCGCCAAGGTGTTCGATGGCAATTTCCCCGACAACAACAGCGTCAAGAACTTCCAGCGCGAGTACCACGTCTACGAGCGCCCGCAACTGATCATCGACGCCATTGGCGAACGCGGCAACGCGGCGCTGGCGGATCACGCCTGGGGCGTCGACACGCGGCTGTACTCGTCGCCGCTGGCCGACTACTGGCGCGTCTTCGCCCACCAGTACTCCGCGCGCGGCGATACCGGCGATGGCCTCAGTGTCAGCCGCATACGCAACGGCATGGGCGGCGAATTCCGGCGCGACGGCTGGGAAGCCTCGGCGGAGGTGCATCGCTCCACCGGCGGCCAGGCCAAGACCGGCGGCACGGGCACGCTGGCCTTCCAGCCCACGGACCGCTGGCGCTTCGGCGCCGGGGTCGACTCCGACGACAACACGCTGCCGCTGAAGGCGTACCAGGCTGGCGTCACCGGCCGCTCGGCCAACGCAAGCGCGCGCTTTTCGCAGGACGATCAGCGCTATTTCAACGTGCTGTATGGCGCGTCCCGCTACAGCGACACCAACCTGCACCAGCAATGGCTGGGCACCTGGTACGAGCGGTTGCTGAACCAGCCGCGCCACCAGGTGTCGATCTGGCTGGATGTCGGCACGAGCAGCAACACGCTGGACGGCACCGCGTACTTCAATCCGCGGCGCGACTACGTCGCGCAACTGCGCACCATGTACCAGTGGACGCCGTGGCGCTACGCCGAGAAGTTGTTCAGCCAGCGCGTGTACGTCACCGCGGGCGGCTACCGGCAGGACGGCTTCGGCGACAGCATGCTGTGGGAAGCCCGCCTCGAGCAGTACTGGCGGCTGGGCCGCAAGGCTTCGCTGACCTACGGCATCGGCGTCGGCAGCCGCCGCTTCGACTCCAATCGCGAGACGACCAAGCTGATCTACCTCAACCTCAACGTTCCCCTATAGGCCATCATGAATAAGCTGAACCGCCGAAAATTCATCGGGCTTGCCGGCGCGCTGTCGGTCACCCATAGCGTCCATGCCGCCTATGGGCTGTCCCTGCTGCCGCCGGCGGACCGGGACGACGGGCTGACCTTCCGCGTGCTGGCCTTCCACGATATTCGCGACGACCTGCGCGCCGATGTGGGAACCGTGGCCGACACCTGTGCCATCAGCACCGCCACGCTCAACAATATCTTCGCCTGGCTCAAGGGCAACGACTTCCATCCGGTCAGCGTCGAGCAGATCGTCGCCTCGCGCAACGGTGGCCCGCGGCTGCCGCCGCGCGCGGTGCTGCTGACCTTTGACGATGCCTACAAGAGCCAGTACACCAAGGCCTTCCCGCTGCTGCGTCAGTACAACTATCCTGCCCTGGTGGCCGTGGTGTCGCGCTGGACCGGCACGCCGCAGGAGGACCCGGTGCGCATCAGCCACAAGTCGGTGATGGCGCCGGGCTATTTCATGAGCTGGGAAAACCTGCGCGAAATGGCGGAATCCGGGCTGGTGGAAATCGCCTCGCACACCCACGACATGCACCACGGCGCCGTGGCCAACCCCCAGGGCAATGAATTGCCCGCGGCCAGCGCGCACCTCTACTTTGCCGACCTGAAGCGCTACGAGACCGACCAGGAATACGAGAGCCGGGTCGGAGGCGACCTGAAGAAGTGTTCCGACCTGATCCAGGCCAACACCGGCATCCGGGTGCGCTCGATGGTATGGCCGTATGGCATGTACAACGCCGCGCTGATCGGGGCATCGCACAAGCTCGGCATGAGCGTGCACTTCACCCTGGACGACGGGCCCAATACGCCCGACGTGCCCTTGACCAAGGTCCGTCGCCTGCTGGTTTCCTACGACTGGGATGCCGGCGTCATGATGGGCCAGTTCCGCCAGCAATCGGCCTACCGCGGCGACAACCAGCCGGTCGAACGGGTGGTCAACGTCTCGCTCGACGATGTGTACGATCCCAACCCGGACCGGCAGGAAGCCAGGCTCTCGCGGCTGATCGACCGGATCAAGGATCTCGAGCCGAAGTCGGTCTACCTGCAGGCCTATCACGACCCCGACGGCAGCGGCACCGCCCAGGCGCTCTACTTCCCCAACCGCCACATGCYGGTTCGCGCCGACCTGTTCTCGCGCACGGCCTGGCAGCTGATCACCCGCGCGGGGGTGCAGGTCTACGCGGCACTGCCGGTGCTTTCCTACAAGCTGCCGGCGGGCCACCCGGCCGAGTCGCGGCTGGTGGGCGTGTTGCCGGGCTCGCCGCCCACGCAGTTCGATCCGCGCCAGCGGCAGCGGCTCAGCCCCTTCGATCCGCTCGCCCGCGGCGTGATTCGCGATATCTACTACGACCTGGGCAGGTACACCGCGCTGAACGGCGTCGTGTTCGGCGAGGATGCAAGCCTGAGCGATGTCGAGGATGCCAGCGATGCGGCCCTTGCCGTCTACGCCGACTGGGGCCTGCCGCGCGAACTCGCGGCGATCCGCGCCAACCCCGACCTGCTGCAGAGGTGGTCGGGCGCCAAGCTCCAGTACCTGATCGACTTCACCAGCCAGCTGGGGGAAATCGTCAAGGACTACCAGGGCGGCGGCAATGTGCTGACCGTGCGCAGCCTGCCTGCCAACGCGGTCCTGCGTCCCGACGCGGGCATGCGCCTGGCGCAGGACATCGATGCCTTCGCCGCGCACTACGACTTCGTCAACCTGATGGCCTTCGCGGACACGGGCGGACCGCCTTCGACGCCGTGGCTGGAAAGCCTGGCGCGCGCGGTGGCGGCGCATCCCGGGGCGCTGCCGAAAACCATCTTCGCGCTGCAGACGCTCGACGGCCGCACGCAGGCCCCCATCGCCAGTACCGACTTGCTCCAGCAGATGCGGCAGTTGCGCATGGCGGGCGTGAAGCACCTCGGCTATTGCCCGGACCAGTTCATGGTGAACCAGCCGGACCTGGCGGTGCTGCGGGACGTCATGTCCATGCAGAACCTGGTACGGCCGCGCAGTGGCATGAAGGTCTAGCCAACGAGCACAGAAGAACAAGTGGGGGAAATGATGAAGAGCACCGCGAGCCTGATATCGAATTTCGTTTTCTACTATCCGCTGTTCATGTCCTATCTATGGATGACCGGCGGACTGCTCCACTACTTCCTGGTCGAGAGGAAAGAGCGCATGAAGAAGCGCGCAGACGCGACGCTCGACTGCCCCAAGGTCTCGGTGATCGTGCCGTGCTTCAACGAGGAGGACAACGTACGCGAGGTGATCGCGAACCTGGCGCAACTGCGCTATCCCAACTTCAACATCATCGCCGTCAACGACGGCAGCCGCGATGCCACCGGGGCGATCCTCGACGAGCTGATCGACCAGTACCCGCAATTGCTGGTGATCCACCAGAACAACAATGAGGGCAAGGCCATCGGACTGACCACCGCGGCCATGCTGACCGATGCCGAGTACCTGCTGTGCATCGACGGGGATTCCTTGCTCGACCGCGAGGCRATTGGYTGGATGCTGCGCCATTTCCTGCGCGACGCCGGGGTTGGCGCGGTGACCGGAAATCCGCGCATCCGCACCCGGACCTCGCTGCTGGGCCGCATGCAGGTCGGCGAGTTCTCGTCCATCGTGGGCCTGATCAAGCGGACCCAGGAGATGTACGGCCGCCTGCTCACCGTGTCCGGCGTAGTCTGCATGTTCCGCAAGAGCGCGCTGCGCAACGTGGGCTACTGGAGCCCCGACATGCTGACCGAGGACATCGACATCAGCTGGAAACTGCAGGTCAACGGCTGGCGCCTGCACTTCGAGCCGCGCGCGCTCAGCTGGATCCTGATGCCGGAGACCTTCAAGGGCCTCTTCAAGCAGCGCCTGCGCTGGGCGCGGGGCGGCATCCAGGTGTTGCAGAAGTACGCGGCGCCCATCGTCATCAAGAACAAGCCGATGATGTGGCCGATCTTCCTCGAGTACTCGATCAGCGTGATCTGGGCCTACTGCATGCTCTTCACCCTGGTCATGACGGCGGCTACCGCGCTGTTCGACCTGCCCGAGGCGTGGCGCTTCGCGGGGCTGCCGCGCGGGGCCGGTGTCTTCCTCTTTCTGACCTGCTGCGTGCAGATCCTGGTGGGCTGCGTCATCGATCGCCGCTACGACACCAAGCTGCTGCACTACTTCCTGGACACGATCTGGTACCCGGTCGCGTTCTGGACCATCAGCATGGTCGCATCGGTGATCGCCTTGCCCAGCGTGCTGCTGCACCAGCGCCGCACCCGGGCCAGGTGGGTCAGCCCGGACCGCGGCATCCGCGAAGGCGCGCCCGCGTCCACGCCGCCTACGTCACCGGCGCCGGCGTATGCCAGCCGGCTTGAAGAGCATTCTTGAGGAGGAGTGAGAAATGAAAGAACCGATCATTGACGCATCCGGCACGACGTTGCAGCAGTATCTGCAACAGCATGCGCGAGGCAAGGCAATCCGACGATATGTCTGGTACCGCCTGGTACGGCCCGTGGTGCTGGCATCGATCTGGGTGGCGGCTGCGTTCTACATCTACTGGTGCGTGGTCTCGGCGGGGAGCACCGAGTTCTCGCTCAAGGAGATCGTTCCCGATGCCCTGACCATCCTTGGCATGGGCCTGGTGTTCACGGTGTGGACCCTGGTGCGACGCCTGGAGAAGAGCGAGGTGGACCCGATGCGCAAGGCCCGCACCGTGCCCGGCTCCACGCTCGACCTGGCCAAGGATGTGGTGCTGTCGGTGGGCACCGGCCGCCGGCTGGTGGCCTATCACGACGAGGACGGCCTCGTTTCGCACGTGGCACAACTGCAGAGGGAGGCGGCCTGACCAGCATCGGCGGTTCGGCCTCGCGCAGGCAGCCAGCAGGTTGCCGCGCGAGGCCAGCGCGAACCAACTTCTGTATTCTCACGGGGAATCATCATGTGTGGCATTGTCGGCGCTATCGCGCAACGTAATGTGGCACCGGTCCTATTGGAAGGATTGCGGCGCCTGGAATATCGCGGCTACGACTCCTGCGGCATCGCCGTGCTGCAGGACGGAGAACCCAGGCGCGCGCGCAGCATGTCGCGCGTGGCCAAGCTGGCGGAGCAGGTCGGGCAGACCCGGCTCGAAGGCACCATCGGGATTGCCCACACGCGCTGGGCGACCCATGGCGCGCCGCTTACCCGCAATGCCCACCCGATCTTCTCCAGCGGCGAGATCGCCCTGGTTCACAACGGCATCATCGAGAATCACGATGCGCTGCGTGAATCGCTGCGCGCACGCGGCTACGAGTTCGATTCGCAGACCGACACCGAGGTCATCGCGCACCTGGTGCACCACTGCTTTCACCACGAAGGCGGCGGCGACCTGTGCAAGGCCGTGCGGCTCGCCCTCGCCCAGCTGCATGGCGCCTACGCCATCGCCGTGTTCTCGCGCAACCAGCCGGACCTGGTGATCGGCGCGCGCTCGGGATCGCCACTGGTGGTGGGCCTGGGCGACGACGGCAACTACCTTGCCTCCGACACCATGGCGCTGACCGGCAGCGCCGAGCATTTCATCTACCTCGAGGAAGGGGACCTGGTCTCGCTGTCGCGGGACGGCGTGCATATCCTGGACGCCGAAGGCGAGGCGGTCAGCCGCGAGATCCGCAAGATCGAAGCGACCGCCTCCGCCGTGGAGCTCGGTCCGTACCAGCACTACATGCAGAAGGAGATCTTCGAGCAGCCGGCCGTCATCGCCGACTCCACCGAACACCTGGAAGGGTTCGCGCCTGCCCTGTTCGGGGAGCAGGCCGAGGGCGCGTTCGCCGACATCGATTCAGTGCTGATCCTCGCATGCGGCACCAGCTACCACTCCGGCCTGACCGCCAAATACTGGCTGGAGTCGATCGCGCGGATGCCCACCAGCGTGGAAATCGCCAGCGAGTACCGTTATCGCGACAGTGTGCCGAACCCGCGCACGCTGGTGCTGGTGATCTCGCAGTCCGGCGAGACGGCGGACACGCTGGCAGCGCTCAAGCACGCGCAGGCGCTTGGCCACCGCCATGCGCTGGCGGTCTGCAATGTCGCCGGCAGCGCCATCATGCGCCAGGCGAACCTGCATTTCCTGACCCGCGCCGGCGCCGAGATCGGGGTTGCCTCGACCAAGGCGTTCACCACCCAGCTGGTCGGGCTGTTCGTGCTGGCGGCCACGCTGGCCAAGCAGCGCGGCCTGCTCGGCGCCTGGCAGGAGGCCGTCATGCTGCAGCAGCTGCATCACCTGCCGGCGGCACTGAACGGCGTGCTGGCGCTGGAGCCGCAGATCATCGCCTGGGCAGGCTCGCTGGCGCGCAAGGAGAATGCGCTGTTCCTCGGGCGCGGCATCCACTACCCCATCGCGCTGGAGGGCGCGCTGAAGCTCAAGGAGATTTCCTACATCCATGCCGAGGCCTATGCCGCCGGCGAGCTCAAGCACGGGCCGCTGGCGCTGGTGACGGAGGAGATGCCGGTGGTGGCGGTCGCGCCCAACGATGCCCTGCTGGAGAAGCTCAAGTCCAACCTGCACGAAGTGCGCGCACGCGGCGGTGAGCTCTACGTCTTCTCCGACGCCGACAGCATGATCGTCAGTGCGCCCGGGCTGCACGTCATCCGCATGCCGGAGCACTACGGGCTGCTCTCGCCGATCCTGCATGTGGTGCCGCTGCAGATGCTGGCCTACCACACCGCCTGCGCACGCGGGACCGATGTGGACAAGCCTCGCAATCTGGCCAAGTCCGTCACGGTGGAGTAGCGATGAGCTCGTTCGCCATGATGCGAAGCGCGACGCTAGTGCTCGCCGGCGCGCTGTTGTGCGCGCCGGCGGGCGCGCGCAACGACAGCCGCGGCGCCGGCCGCAACGACGCCCGCGCGCCGGCCAAGGTCCGCCCCGATGTCGATCAGCGCGCCTATATGCACGGCATCGGCGCGGCGGCCGGCCCCGGGGATGTCACCTACGTCTTCTTCAGCAGTTCCGGCCTGCCGCCGCGCGGGCCGGATCGTAATCGCAACTGGAGCCACGACATCTATGTGGCCGAATGGAGGCCTTCGCAGGCGAACCTGGGCAAGCCAAGGCTGCTGGTGGCGGAGAAGGAAGCCCAGGAGCCGGTCTCGGTAGCGCAGAATGGCGCGGGCCGCATCATGCTGACCTTCGAGGACGGCTCGAATACCGCCAACGGTGTCAGCCAGCGTTACCGCGTGTACGCCGCGGACCTGCAGCCGCAACAGGCGAAGTCGGTCGACGTCTGGTCCGGCGGGCACTCCGGGCACGTCGCGCGGGTAGGCGAGAGCTTCGTGGTGTTCTACTCGGACGACTGGATCGACGGCGGCGGCGTGGACAACCTGGGCACCGGCAACGGCGTCTACCTCAAGGCCTACGACGCCAACGGGCAGTTGCTGCGCAGCACCGACGTGGCTCGGGACAAGCGTGAATGGTGGCCATTGATCGCCGGTTCGGAAGACCACGCCTTGCTGGCCTGGCAGGAGTTCGTCCCCGGCGAGACGCACGCCAGGCTGAAGACGGCGGCCTATCGGCCAAGCGATGGCGCGCTGACCGGCACACAGGTGCTGAACGACAACCTGAAGTACTACACCTATGGCGTGACCTACGTCCCGGACCTCAAGCGCTTCCTGGTGGTGGGCACGACCGGTGCGGGCAAGGGCTTCGCCCATCTGCTCGACGCCGGCGGCAAGGTGACCGCCTCGCTCGCCTGCATGCCTGCCAGCGTGCGCGAGGCCGGCATCACGGTGGTCGGCGATACGGCGTTCACGCCCGCGCAGGACGGCCGCCTGCTCCAGCTGAAACTGTCGGCCGATGCCGTCGAGCTGCGCGGCAGCCAGGCATCGCCGATTCCGTGGACCATCCAGGGCAGCCTTGGCCTGGTGCGCTCCCGCTCACCGACGGTACTGCACTGGGTGTCGCTGACGCCGGAGGGGCTGCGCGAAGCCGACTTCGATCCGGGCCGGATGACGCCACCGACGGCGGCGGACCTGTGCGGATAGGGAACCGGGACTGCATCAGGTCTTTCTCCTGTGCACTGTCTTTGCTCAGTAGTCCGCCAGTGTCTCGCCGTCGACTTTTACGAGCTGATCCAGGCGCAGGGTCTCCCCAGTCTTGAGCGTCAGGTATTCAACGCCACCGCGGCCGTACACGTCGGTGATGGTGGCGGTGCGCTGCTGTGGTGTGCCATCGGCGTCACGATAGTGGATCTGCACGGGCTTGCGCACGGTGGCGAGGTCTTCCAGGCGGTCGTGGAACTCGCAGCTGATGGGGCGGTACGGGGCGGCTGTGCTGGTCATGGCAATGGATCCTGTGTGCTTGTTCGTCCGCTATCTTTCACGACAGCGCTGTGCTCGCGGCGGCCACCTTGTCAGTGGATTTCACCGGTCTCAGGTACGGGCGCCATCGGTGTAAGGGTCGAACCTGCCGACCCTGGCACCGTCCGTGTATGGGCTGCGCGCGCCATCGGAGTACGGATCGGCTACGCCGGTGACCGAGCGGGCGCCACTCGTGAAAGGATCGCGCGCGCCTGCATTGGACCAACCCGCGGCTTGCACGGCGGCAGCGTTCAGCAGGGCGACGGCGACAGTGGCGCAGCGGGCGATGGTGGTGATCGTGCTCATGGTATGCATTCTCGTTTCGGGTGAGTTATTACCGTATGCGATTGCATCGCATACGATGTATATGTGATGGTAAGACGGTCAGGGAATCACGACGTAAAGACGTTCAGCGCCACGTCGATATTGCCGCGCGTCGCCTTCGAGTAGGGGCAGATTGCATCGGCGACGTGGGCCAGTTCCGTCGCGACATCCTGCGGCAGGCCCGGCACGCGCAGGTTGAGCCGTGCCTGCAGGAAGTACTCCGCGCCGGTCATGCCCAGGTCGACTTCGATATCCACGGACAGGTCGGACGGCAGCTCCAGCTTCATTTCCTTGGCCACCAGGCCGACCGCGGCGATGTAGCACGCCGACCAGGCGCCCGCGAACAGCTGTTCCGCGGTCGGATGCGACTGGACGGCAGGGAACACGTGCTCCGGGGTGGCGCTGTTGCCAGGCGACAGCGCAATGTCCAGCGCGCCATTGTGGCCGCGCGAGGTAACGCCGGCGTTGCTGTGGGTGGTGTGGGTCTTGCCGGTGAAGAGGACTTTCTCGATCTTGCTCATGGATTGAATCTCCGTTGCTTGTCTGGTTTGTTTGTATCGTATTCGATTTGATCGCATGCGATGGAATGCATAATGGAACATGCGTCTGGCCTTGTCAAGGAAAAATATCGAGTGCCCGCAGCGGAGCGGGGGAAAGCGCCAGGGGCGCGGCCGTCGCCATCTCCCCCGTGACCAGGCTGGCCGGAACTTGTGCAGTGAGCGCTACCGCACGCGAACTCACCAACGGGCGCGGTTTCCCGGACACTTCCGGGTGAACAGGCCCTGGGAGCCAGTTGGGCGGATTTTGGACAACAAATCGGCTTCGGGTAAGAAAAAGGGCCTAGCACAGTGCTAAGCCCTTGAATTTGGTGGACCGAAGGAGGATCGAACTCCCGACCTCTGCATTGCGAACGCAGCGCTCTCCCAGCTGAGCTATCGGCCCATGACGAACGATTGTAGCGCAGTTTTCCTCGTCGTATCAATCATGCCGCGGTGCCGGTGTTGCCGTCCATGCCACGCACGATCGGCAGGTTCAGCGGCCTGGCCGTGACCTCTCCGGAGGCGCGCAGCCACTGGGCCATCAGGTCCCAGACCGGTGGGCTGCCGGACTGGCGGGCCTCTTCGGAAACCGGGGCCCAGCCGGCAACCTTGTAGGTCTTCGCGGCATCGACGGGCTGGCCCTTGAGGCGCATGTCGGTGATGCGCCGGCCCATGCCTGCGTTGGGTTCGATGGTGTACTGCAGGCCGCCCACGCGCACCATGTCGCCGCCCTGCTGGTAGTACGGATCGGGGTTGAACAGGTTGTCCGCCACGTCTTCCAGGATGGTCTTGATGGTCTCGCCCGTCATGCTGGTGACGGTGGTGTGCGGATAAGTGATGGCGGTCTGGTCCATCAGGTGTTCCATCGTGATGGCCTGCCCGGGCAGCAGCGTGGTGCCCCAGCGAAAGCCGGGCGAGAAGGCGATCTCGGCACCCTGCACTTCCATCAGGCCGTCGAGGATGAGCTGGTCGAAGGTGCCGTTGAAATTGCCGCGCCGGTACAGCAGGCCGCTGTTGCGCGCCAGCACTTCGCCGAGCTGCTTTTCGTACGGTGCGCGCACGCGGGCGATGAGCGCGTCCATGGCCGGGTCGGCGGCGAGGTAGTTGGCGAACACCGGCAGCAGGCGGTAGCGGAAATCGCGGATCTTGCCGCCCCTGACGTCGAAGTCGAGCACGCCGAGGAACTTGCCGTTGGAGCCGGCGTTGGTGACCAGCGTGGTGCCGCCGGCGTTCCTGACCGCCACCGGCGCGGGCATGCCATCGTGGGTGTGGCCGCCGAGGATGGCGTCGAGCCCGCGCACGCGCGAGGCGAGCTTGAGGTCCACGTCCATGCCGTTGTGCGAGAGCAGCACGACCACCTGCGCGCCCTTGGCGCGCGCCTGCCCGATGACCTGCTGCAGGTTTTCCTCCTGGATGCCGAAGGTCCAGTCGGGCACGAAGTAGCGCGGGTTGGCGATGGGCGTGTAGGGAAAGGCCTGGCCAATGATGGCGACCGGCACGCCGTTCATCTCGCGGATCACGAAGGGATCGAAGACCGGGTCGCCGAAGTCGTTGGTCTTGATGTTCTGCGCGAGGAAGGCGACCTTGCCCTTGAAGTCGCGCTCGACGATCTCGGTGACGCGCTCGGCGCCGAGCGTCATTTCCCAGTGTGGCGTCATCACGTCCACGCCGAGCGCGAGCGCGGCGTCGACCATGTCCTGSCCSCGCGTCCACAGCGCGGTGGCGGAGCCTTGCCAGGTATCGCCGCCGTCGAGCAGCAGCGCGCCGGGGCGGCCGGCCTTGAGCTGCTTCACGAGCGTGGCCAGATGGGCAAAGCCGCCTACCTTGCCGTAGCGGCGCGCGGCCTCGGTGAAATCGAGATAGGTGAAGGCGTGCGCCTGGGCGCTGCCGGGGGCGATGCCGTACTGGCGCAGCAGCGCCTGGCCGACCAGGTGCGGCGGCTTGCTGGCGTAATCGCCCACGCCGAGGTTGACGTTGGGCTCGCGGAAATACAGCGGGCGCAGCTGGGCGTGGCAGTCGGTGAAATGCAGCAGGTGCACATTGCCGAAGCGCGGCACGTCATAGAGCTTGCCCGCGGCCTGTGCGGCCTGCGCGTCGGTGGCGGGAAAGGCCATGCCGCCGGCACCGGCGATGGCCAGCACCTGCAGGAACTCGCGTCGGTTCATTGTCTCTTCCTGTGGATTGCGCGCCGGTGCCAGCGTGCAGCAGCGCGCGGCCCGGCGTCTGTCGTGGTCTGCCGCCTCGCCGCTACCGTGCCGGTTGCGGCTTCATCGCCGGCTGCGCATGCCTGCCCAGCGCCGCGACTTCTTCTTCCAGCATCTCGCCGACTTCCTTCTGCACTACCTTGCCGCCGGCGTCGATCACGTACAGCTCCGGCAGCCCGCGCCGCTTGCCGAGCACGGCGCGCAGCGCGGGCGTGTCCATGGCGGCGGGGAAGGTGTAGCCGTGCCGGGCCATGTAGGCACTGGCCTCCTTCGGCTCCTTGTCGATGCTGACGGCCAGCACCTGCAGCCCGCCCCTGGCGCCGCCCGTGCTGTCGTAGAGCTTTTGCAGGCGCGGGTTCTGCAGGGCGCAGAACGGGCACCACGACGCCCACACCTCCAGCACCAGCGGCTTGCCGGCCCACTGCGCCGGCGCCACGGTGCTGCCGTCGAGCAGCCGCACCGCCGGCAGGTGCACGATGTCGCCTACCTCGAGCGCAGCGGCAGCACCGCTCCACGCCAGCGCGGCGAGCAGCAGCGTGCCGCCGATGCCGCGCGCGAGGCGGGTGGGCTTCATGGCGGCGTCCTTACTGGTTCACCGGCGAGGCCGGGTCGAGCAGCAGCGCCATCACGTCGCGGATCTGCTGCTCGGTGAGGATGYCCTTGTGCCCGAAGCGCGGCATGTTGGAGCAGGCCGTGTACGCGCTGGAATCCCAGATCTTGCCCCAGGTGTACCTGACCACTTCCTGCGAATTGCCACGCAGCTTGCCGTACTGGTACAGCGAGGGGCCGATATTGCCGAAGGAGATCTCGGCCTTGGTCATCTGGTGGCAGGCGTAGCAGTTGGCGCCGTTGACGCCGCCGACGGGATCCGAGAACTGCATGCCGCGCCCGTTCTGCGCGGTCTTCTCGCCTTCCTTCCAGTCGCCGAGGTACTGGCCGTCGGCCGGGTACTTGACCTGCTTGAGCTCGATGGCCTCGATCTTCCTGGCCACCGCGGCCGGCACCTTGGTGCGGTCTGGGTAGTCGCTGCACGCCTTCTGCATGGCATCGCGGTCGAGCACGCCTTCCACCGTGGCGGGTCCCTTGGACGAGAAGGAGCCATCGATGAGCTTCTTCATGTCGGCATCGCTCACCGCGGCGGTCGTGGTGGCCGCGGCCGCTTTCGCGGTGGCCCTGGCCTTGACGGGCTTCACGCTGTCCTGGGCATGGGCGGTGCCCGCGCAGGCCAGCATGGCGAGGGCGGCGGTGGCGGCGAGCGCGGCTCGCTTCGCTTGTTTGGCTTGGTTCATTTGTGCTCTCCCTGGCTCAGCGCTTCAAGGCCGGGCCATCGTAGGTGCCGCCGTTGGCGTTCTTCGCCAGGAACAGGCTCAGCGCGGTGATCACGTCGGAACCATAGGCGGGCTCGGGAAAGCGCTGCTGGCGCAGGCAATCGTAGAGGCGGTGCTGCATCGTGCGTACCTCGCCCTGGGAGACGCGGTAGGCCGGCCAGGTGGTGTAGGCCGCCTGCGCGCCCTGCGGGGTCAGCAGGTTGGGCAGTTCCTGCAGACGGATGCGCTGGCCGTCCACGGCGTGGCAGGTGGCGCAGGCGAAGTCGTAGGCGCCGCCACGATAGAAGAACATCTTCTGGCCGAGTGCGTAGACGCGCTTTTCCTCGGGGTGGCTGAGCTGCACGTTCATCTTCACGCCGCGCGATTCGCCGGCCAGGAAGGAGGCCAGGCGCTCGATGTCGGACGGCTTGCCGGTGGAGCCAAACGGGTTCTTCAGCGCCTCTTCCTGCGTCAGGCCCTGCAGCGTCACGCGGCAGTAGGCCAGGCGCTGCTCCAGGTCCATCACGCGGCCGGTGTCCTTGAAGAAGCGCGGCAGCTCGGCGTAGGCGCCCTTGGTCACGCCCGGGCCCTTGCCGAGGTCGCATTGCTCGAGCGAAGCGTTCTTCGGCCCGGCGGGCTTTTTCCACAGCTCCTCGCCGGCGGCTTCCCACAGCTCGGCGGGATTGCCTTCGGCCAGCATCTGCCGGTACTTGGCGATTTCCTCCGCGGTGCTGCCCTGGGCGTGCACCGCCGGTGCGGTGGCGGCGGCCGTGATGGCCAGCGCCACGGTGCCGGCCAGCGCCAGCGCGGCGCCCGCGTGGCGGCGTCTGATGGTTTTCATGGGGCTCTCTCCTCGTGGCCTTGCGAGGCTGCCGCCATGTGGCGCCAGCTGCGCGGGCCGTCTTATTGCTCGTCTTTGCGCTGCCGTCTTCCCGGCGCCGTGCCCGTCAGGTGCGAGACGGCGCTCAGGGCTTGATATACGCGTAGCCTTCCTCGAACTGCAGGCGCGCCACTTCGACCACGCCGGCCGGCACGACCTTGGCTTCCATCGACAGGCTGGACTCCGGGATCTTGCGCGCCGTCAGCGTGTTGCGGCAGACGCGGAACTCCACGCCCGAGCTGGCCAGCGAGGCGATCGCCGCCTCGAAGGTATTGCCGCGCGCATCGCGCGCGCCGTCGATGATGAAATCCACGCCGTAGCCCAGCGCCACCACCACGATCTTGGTGTCGGGGGCGCCGTTCAGGTGATTGCGCAGGTTGCCCATCGCGCGCACTGCCTGGTCCGTGCCTTCTGACAACTGATAGACCACCTTGACGCGTTTGCCCTTGCCCGCAGCCGGTGCCGCCGCCGGGGCCGCCTGGGCCGCCGCCTTGGCCGACAGGCCGATGGCCGCCAGCGCCGCCGTGGCCCGAATGAATGCTCGCCGCATGATCGCTATCCTTCCGGTCGCGCCCCCGCGCGCAACATGCGCCGGCCCGGGCCCGACATTCGACCTGAACCATAGCAGAGGATGCCGCCGGCCGCTTGCCCGGGTGGGGTCAGGAAATGGTGGCTTCGTCGGTCCGCTTGTCGCCGCGGTTGTCGATCCACGTCACCGTGACCTTGTCGCCCTTGGCGCCGCCCTTGAACTTGAAGTTCAGGAACGGATCCTTGGAGACGGCCGGGCCGAACTGGGCCTGGAACACGTCCTTGCCCTTGCACTGGACCGTCACGCTCTGGATATGCCAGGCCGGGATGGTCTTGCCGTTCGCGTCCTTGCGCTGGCCGGTTTCCATGTCGTGCTTCATCAGGATCTTCACGTCGACCACGCCGCCATTCTCGGCGGCGCGTACGCGCATCGGGTCTGCCATGTTCTCTGCTCTCTCGGTGATGGTTCGGGTGCGGTAGGTTCGGTGGGCGGCGCGGGCTTCAGCCGCCGCAGCCGCCGAGCGTCACCTTGATTTCCTTGGACGCCACATACCATTTGCCGCCAGCCTTGACGGCGGCGTATATCACCGAGGTCTGCCCCATCTTCACGCGGGTGGAGACGAAGGGCTCGGTGCCCGCCGGGATGGTGAAATCCGCGGCCAGCGTATTGGGGTTCTTTTCCACCAGAATGGCGATCTGCTCGGTGCCGGGGATGTTGCTGGTCACGGCGACCGGCACCACGGCGCCGTTCTCGGCGATATCGGGCGCGGTGAAGACGATGGCGGTGCTCTTCTCGGTACTGCTGCCGCCAAGCGCCTTGATCACGTCGGCCACGCTCTTGCCGTCGAAGGCGGTCTTGTTCCACTCGGCAGCCTGGGCTTCGCTGATCAGGCCGGTGGCGGCCATCAGGGCGAGCACCGAGGTGACCCGCAGCACGTCTCGTCGTTTCGAATTCATTGTTTCCCGTACTCCTGCGTTTTTCGTTCCGGCTTGGTTTTCATGGCCGCCGCGCCGTGCGGCGCGGCAGCGGGCGGTGCATCGCCGCCTGTCTTCGGGGACGTTTGCGCGCCCCCTGGGGTCCCGAAGCCGTGGCCGGTCCGGGCAGGGCTTGCCCTGGATGCCTTACTTCGCCGGGGCGCCTGCCAGCACCCACTCGACGACCGTCTTCAGGTCGGCATCGCTCAGGCCCGCGTTGGCAGGCATCGGGACCGGACCCCAGACCCCCGCACCACCGGCCTTGACCTTCTTGGTCAGCGTGGCCAGGGCGTTCTTGTCGCCCTTGTACTTTGCAGCCACATCCTTGTAAGCCGGGCCGACGAGCTTCTTGTCGACCTGGTGGCAACCCATGCAGGCATTCTTGTTGGCGATTTCCTGGGCCTTGGCGGCGTCGACAGCTGCGTTGGCCGAGGCCGCGCAGGCCAGCATCAGGGTTGCAATGACAAACTGCTTCATGTTTCTGCTCCGAATCGTGAGAGCCGTGGGGACGGCGGTGAGCCGCACGCTTGCGCGGCGGCATGCCGGCCGCACCACCGGGGCATGGAAGCGGCYAGTGCGCTATTTTGCCTCAAGAATCCACCCCACCACGGTGCGCAGGTCCGAATCGGGAATCTGCGCCTGGGGCGGCATCGGCATGCTGCCCCAGGCGCCCTGCCCGCCGGCCCTGATCTTGCCGGCCAGCGCGTCGAGCGCGTCCTGGCCCTGGTACTTGCGCGCGATGTCGGCAAAGCTCGGACCCACCAGCTTGCGGTCCGGCGCATGGCAGGCGGTGCACTGGTACTGCCCGGCCAGTTTCGCGCCTGCCGCCAGGGCTGTCCCGCCCGTTGCCGCCGCCGGTGCGCCACCGGCCGCCACGCCGCGCGTGGGCCCCACGGTGCGCTGCTGGGCGGCGAGATCGCCGTGCGCGTCGCGCGCATAGGCGGGCATGGACGACACCACCTTCACCGCGTCCGCGCAATGGCGCATGCAAGCCGTGTTGCGCGTATCGGGCCGGCCGCGCCCGGGCCACATGCCGTGCTGCAGCGTCATGCCGTCGCGGTTCGGCATCTTCTGCTGCACCTCGCCGATGTTGCGCTCCGACAGCGTGAAATCCGCCGGCACGATATCGCCCAGGTTGAGCAGGTAGGCGGTGACCGCGTAGACCTCGTCCGCCGACAGGCTGCGCGGCGCGTTCCACGGCATGGCGCGGTGGATGTAGTCCCACAGCGTGCTGACCGTGCTGACCTTCATCAGGGTGGTGCGGTAAGGCTGGTTGCCGGTCAGGGACGCGACCCGCCCGCGCTTGATGTCGTCGGCCGTGGTGCCGCCGACGATGGGCGAGAACACCTCGTTGGATTCGCCGAAGTCGCCGTGGCAGGAGGCGCACTTGCCGTCCCAGATGGCCTGGCCCTGCGCCACCGTGCCGCTGCCGTGCGGCAGGCCCCGGAAATCCGGCCGCACGTCGATGTCCCAGGCCTTGACCTCGGCTTCGGTGGCGGGGCGGCCGAGCGCGGCACGTGCGGCACTGGCTGCAGGCGCGGCGATCGCATGCAGGGACGCCAGCGCGGCCGTCGCAGCAAGGGCGAGGGCGAGCGCGCGCAAGCGCGCGGACTCAATCCACGTGGACATTGGAGACCTCGCCGCTATCGGACACCTGCCAGCTCTGGATGGCATTGTTGTGATAGATCGAGCGCGCGCCGCGCACCGCGCGCAATTGCGCCAGGCGCGGCTGCACGTAGCCCGTCTCGTCGACGGCGCGGCTTTGCAGGATGGCGGGCGCGCCGTCCCACACCCAGTCCAGGTTGAAGCGCGTCAGGCACTTGGACAGCACCGGCGTCTCCAGCCGCGCGCTGCGCCAGTTGCGCCCGCCGTCCACGGAGACATCGACGCGGCGCACGCGCCCGCGGCCCGACCATGCCAGCCCGCTGATGTTGTAGAAGCCCCGCCCCACCATCTGCTGCCCGCCCGAGGGCGTGGTGATGACGGACTTGCATTCCTGGACCGAGGTGTACTGCCGCAGCTTGCCGTCCGGCATCATGTCGACGTAGTGCACGGTCTCGTCCTTGGTGTTCCACGGCTGGTCGCCCAGCTCGAGCCGGCGCAGCCACTTGACCCACGACACGCCCTGCACGCCCGGCACCACCAGGCGCAGCGGGTAGCCGTTCTCSGGGCGCAGCATCTCGCCGTTCATGCCCCAGGCGACGATGATCTCGTCGGCCAGCTCCATCGGGATGGTGCGCGTCATGCCCGAGCCGTCGCCGCCCTCGGCCAGCAGGAAGCGCCCGCGCCTGAAGTCCGCGCCGGCATCGTCGAGCAGGACCTTGAGCGGCACCCCGGTGAACTCGCAGCACGACAGCATGCCGTGCGTGTACTGCACGGTCGGCACCGCCACGTTGCCCCACTCCATGCCGGTGTTGGCGCCGCACTCGATGAAATGCATGCGCGACACGGCCGGCAGGCGCATCAGGTCGTCCATGGTGTAGACGCGCGGCGTCCTGACCAGGCCATTGAGCATCAGGCGGTGGCGCGCCGGGTCGATGTCCTGCCAGCCCTGGTGGTGGCGCTCGAAGTGCAGGCCGTTGGGCGTGATGATGCCGAAGAAGCCCTGCAGCGGCGCGAACGCCACCGAGGCGGCGGAGACCCGCGTGAGCCCCGGCGATTCGCGCCGCACCAGGTTTTTCTCATAGGCCGAAGGCTGGCCGTAGGGGTGCGCGGCGACCGGCTGGCCCAGCGAGGTGGCCCACGGCTGCGGGGTGAGGATGGCGTCGTCGCCGGCGCTGCCGGCGGCGCGCGCCTTGCCGCCGACACCGGCCGCCAGCGCCGCGGCGGCGCCCAGGAAGCTGGTGCGCAGGAAGTCGCGGCGCGCGCTGCCGGGCTCTCCCCAGCCGTGCTGCGCGACGTCCTGACGTAGCGATGCGCTGACGAAATGCTCCGGCGCGCGCACGATGCGTCCGGGGCGGATCTGGTCCGGCACTGCGGTCTCCTCCGGCCCGCTCGTGCGGCACGGGATGTGCCGCCGGCATGCCTGTTGTCGTGCGGCGCCCGTCTCGCACGGGGCGCCGGTACAAGCCTGGCGCCGTGGCCGCGGCGCTAGCGGGCCCGCCTGCGCGGCGCGGGCGCGGCCTGCGGCATGAAGCGGTCGACCATGCCCGCGGGCAAGGCGCTGTCTTCGAGCCGGCTGGCCACCTGCACGCACACCGTGCGGCACAGCTCCACCACGCTTTCGTCGGCGATGGCGTAGAACACCAGGTTCGCTTCCTTGCGCCGCGACAGCACGCCGGCGCGGTACATGGCGGTGAGATGACGCGACACATTGGTCTGCGACGAGCCCACCGTATCCACCACGGTGCCGACCGGCTTCTCGCCGTCGCACAGGGCGTGCAGGATCTTCAGCCTGGTGGGTTCGGCAAGCAGGCTGAAATACCCGGATACCTTCTCGAATACGCGATCCATCTCGTCCATGGCGTTCAATATATTCGTATATGCGTGATTGCGCATATAGTGTTTACACCGGTGTGGTGCATTTCCGCGTGTGCGCTGCGTGATGCCCGAAATGCAAGCCGGTCGCCCGCACCCGCACCCTCGCCTTATCCGAGCATGTCGCGCCAGATGGCATCGGCCCACGCCTGCGCGTAGATGCCTTCCAGCGCGTTGGGCGCGGGCGACAGCCCGCCCGCGCCGGGCACCGTGACCATGGTGCGCTCCTGCGCGTCGTAGCGATGCACGCTGGCGATGTGGATGGCCTCGCGCGCCGAGGTGAAGCTGTAGCAGGTGTTGTTGTAGAGCGGCTGCGGATTGGGCGCCCGCCCCGCCAGCAGCGCGACGATGGCCGCGGCGGCGACCTTGCCGTGCTGGTTGGCCATATGGCCCGACTTCGGCATCAGCGGTGCGATCTGGATGGCGTCGCCGAGCACATGGATATTGGCCGCGGCCTTGGCCTCGAAGGTAAGGAAATCCACCTCGCACCACTTGCCGTTGGCCGTGGCCAGCCCGCTGGCCACGGCGATCGCGCCGGCGCGCTGCGGCGGCAGCAGGTTGATCACGTCGGCGCGCTCGTCGTCCTGCACGTCGAACTTGAGCGTGCCCGTGGCGGGATCGACGTCGACCGTGTCGTACTGCGGCCGGTACTCGATCATGTTCTTGTAGCGCGTGGCCCAGACCTGTTTGAACAGCGCGCCCTTGGAGGTGACATCCGGGTTGGCGTCGAGGATAAGCACCTTGCTGCGCGGCTTGGCGCGCAGCAAGTAGTCCGCCGCCAGGCAGGCGCGCTCGTACGGGCCGGGCGGGCAGCGGTAGGGTGCGAGGGGGATGGTGATGGCGAAGGTGCCGCCGTCGCGCATGGCTTCGAGCTGGCGGCGCAGGGCGACGGTCTGCGGCCCCGCCTTCCAGGCGTGCAGGATCTGTTCGCCGCCGGGCTTGCCGAGGCCGGGAATCGCGCCGGACAGCACCTCCACGCCGGGCGACAGCACCAGCCGGTCATAGGAAAGGGTGCCGCCGCCGGCGAGCCGCACCACGCGGCGCGCCGCGTCGATCGCGCTGACATGGTCGCGCACCACCTTCACGCCGTGGCGCCCGGCCAGCGCATCGTAGGACAAGGTGATGTCGCCAATGGCCTTGCTGCCGCCGAGCACAAGATTGGAAAGCGGGCACGAGACGAAGCGGTCATCGGGCTCGACCAGCGTGACCTCGATGCCGTGCCCGCTCCATTCGCGCAGGTAGCGCGCCGCCGTGGCGCCGCCATAGCCGCCGCCCACCACCACCACTTTTGCCGCGCGGGTGGCGGCGGCCGCCCGCGTCGCCTGCATCGCCTGCGCGCCGAGCAGCGCCGTGCCGGCGAGCGTGCCGAGGAATTCGCGTCTTTGCATGGGAAGTTCTCCTGGCCTGGCCGGATTTCAGCGCGCCCTGGAGGCGCCGTCGAGATGAAGCGAAGCGGTCCTGGACAGGCGCGCGGCCGCAGACAGTGCAAGCGGTCCGGCAAGGCCGCGCAGCGACGCCAGGATATGTTTGACAGTGCCTCTTAGCGGACTGCGGCGAACCAGGCCGCGATCGCCTCGATCTGCTGGTCGGTGTAGCCCTTGGCGATCTGCTGCATGACGGTGGCTTCGCGCTTGCCCTGCTTGAAGTCCTGCATCTGCCGGACCAGTTCGGAGCGGCTGCGGCCGGCCAGGCCCGGCACCGCGCTGTTGGCCGGCGCGCGCCC
>NZ_JBFTNF010000033.1:0-78024 GCF_056397345.1 Cupriavidus sp. 05N38 | reverse complement strand
GCATGGCGGCGCGCTGCGCGCCGGCCGGGTGCGTCGCCAGCATGGCGAAGGCAAACAGGGCGCCCATGCGAGTCAGCGCGGGCAAGCGTACGGGCAGGCGTGGTGTCTTGTTCAAACGCATTCTCTTCTTGTGCCGGTGGTCCGTTGCGTGTTCTGGCCGGCGCCCGCGACAGACGGCGGGCGTGGCGCGTGGCGGCTCAGGCCGTGTCAATGGGTGGAAGCGCCGGGCTCGGGCCGGCGCAGGAGCCGGCGCATCTCGCGGCCCAGGTGGAACATCACGTTGTGGAAGCCGAGCAGGCCGATGCGCAGGATCTGGCCGGCAGCCAGGCCCGGCGCGTCCGGGCGCTTGCGGCCCCAGGAATCGATCCACGCGTCGGCGCGCGCGAAGGTGCACTGCACGAAGGCCATCTCCTCGCGCGGGCTCATCTCGCTGAGCACCAGGCCGGTGTGCGATTCACCCTGGAACACCACCTTGGCCGGGAACATGTGCTCGTCGTCCTGCAGGTACAGCGAGATCTGCACCGGCTCGCCCACGGTGGCCTTCATGCCCGGCGGCAGGCGCATGCCGATGCCGCCTTCGGCGAAATCGATGGTTTCGCACACCACGGCGCGCCCGTCGGCGAAATGCAGCGTGGCCGGCAGCTTCATCGCCACGCGATGCGCCACGCGGATCTGCCGCGTCTCGCTGGCCACCGCGATGGAGGCGCCGAGGATGATGAGGTTGTAGAACGTCCAGATCAGGTTGAGCACCACCGTGGTGGCCTCGAACTGGTTCCACAGGAACAGTCGCAGGAAACCCACCACCACGCCGAGCAGGTTGAACAGCAGCAGCACCAGGTAGGGTCGCGAGATCACCCAGTCGAAGTAGGCTTCCTCGATCACGCCGCCCTTGGGCGTGACGTTGAACTTGCCGGCGGCGGGATTGACGAAGGCCACCAGCACGGGGCGCATGATGTACCACGCCAGCACCGATTCGTAGACCTCGTTCCAGAACGAATGCCGGAACTTGCCCTGGACGCGCGAGTTGGTCATGTTCGCGTGCAGCAGGTGGGGCAGCGCGAAGATGGCGATGGTCAGCGCGGAGGCCTGGATCACGTGCGCGCCGAACAGCAGGTAGGCCAGCGGCGCGGTCAGGAACACCAGCCGTGGCAGCCCGTAGAAGAAGTGCAGCATGGCGTTGAGGTAGCACAGCCGCTGCGGGATCGACAGGCCCGGGCCGAACAGCGGGTTGTCCACCCGGCAGATCTGCGCCATGCCGCGCGCCCAGCGGATGCGCTGGCCGACGTGGCCGGACAGGCTCTCCGTGGCCAGCCCCGCCGCCTGCGGGATGGCCAGGTAGGCGGTGCCGTAGCCCTTGCGGTGCAGCTTGAGCGCGGTGTGCGCGTCCTCGGTCACGGTCTCCACCGCGATGCCGCCSACTTCCAGCAGCGGCGCGCGGCGGATGATGGCGCACGAGCCGCAGAAGAAGGTGGCATCCCACAGGTCGTTGCCGTCCTGCACCAGGCCGTAGAACAGCTCGCCCTCGTTGGGCACTTCCTGGAAGGTGCGCAGGTTCTTCTCGAACGGGTCGGGCGAGAAGAAATAGTGCGGCGTCTGCAGCATGGCCAGCTTGCGGTCCTTGAGGAACCAGCCCATGCAGATCTGCAGGAAGGAGCGGGTGGGAATGTGGTCGCAGTCGAAGATCGCCACGTACTCGCCGTGGGTGTTCTTGAGCGCCTCGTTGATATTGCCGGCCTTGGCGTGGCGGTTGTGGTTGCGGGTCACGTGGGTGACGCCGACCTTGTCGCAGAAGGCGCGGAATTCCTCGCGCCGGCCGTCGTCCAGCACATAGACGTTGATTTTGTCGCGCGGCCAGTCCAGCGACATGGCGGCGAACACGGTCGGCTTGACCACCGACAGTGGCTCGTTATACGTGGGGATGAAGATATCGACGGTGGGCCAGCTCGCGCTGTCCGCGGGCATCGGCACCGGGCGGCGCTGCAGCGGCCAGGCGGTCTGGAAGTAGCCCAGCATCAGCACGATGAAGGCATACAGCTCGGCCGCCACCAGGCCGATGCCGAAGACGGCGTCGACCCAGCCGCCCAGGCCCACGGTCTCGGTCAGGCGCCAGTACATATAGCGGCTGGACGCCGCGATCGACAACACCACCATCATCAGCGTGGCGAGGTGGCCCTTGACGCGGTTGAGCCACACGGCGAGCGCGAAGCACACCGCGGCAAAGCCGACCTGCTGCCAGAAATCGAGCGGTACCGTGATCACCAGCGCGAACATGAACAACGCGAGCACGAGCGCCAGCGCACGCACCGGGGCGCTGTTCCACAGCGGCATCTCCACGAAGGCGTTGCCGAAGCGCTGCAGCGCGGCCGACAGCGCGTTGGGATTGCCGTCGGGCTTGGTCGGGGCCTTGCCGGGGCCGCCTGCGGCGGCGGTCCGGGCTGGTCGGGCTGGCTTCACGCGGCTTCTCCGTATGCGGCCAGGGCCTGGCGCAGCCACGCCGCGCAGCGCTGCAGGTCGTGCGTGGCCTGGCTGTGGGGGTTGTATTCGAGCACGCTGCGGTCATAGGCGAGTGCCTCGGCCACCGCCTGGTCCTGGTGGATCACGCCCAGCACGCGCTCGCCCAGCTGGGCGCGCAGCACCTGCACCACGTCCTTGCCGAGCTGGCGGCTGACGTCGACCTGGTTGATCACCAGCACATGGCCCAGGTAGTCGGGCCGGCCTTCGCAATAGGTGCGGATCAGGTCTTCCATCAGCGGCATGGTGGCGTAGGAGGCGGCGTCCGGCAGCGACACCATCACGCATAGCTGCGCGCACGACAAGGCCTGCCGCATGTAGGGCGACGGCCCCGGCGGCGTATCGATCACCACCACGTCGTCGCGGCCCAGGCCGAGCGCGCCGAGCTGCGTGCGCAGCCAGCCCGGGTGGGTGGCGAGATGGGCCTCGAACGCCGAGCGGTCCGCTTCGTTGAGCGAGCCGAACGGCACTACCAGGGCGCGCGAGCGCCCGCGGTACATGCTCTGCTGCCAGGCTTCGCCGGCCAGCGTGGCGCGCGCGTGCCCGGCGACATCGTGCGGCGGCATGCCGAAATGCAGGCGCAGGGCATTCTGCGGATCGAGGTCGACGGCAAGTACGTTCTCGCCGGCCATGGCCAGCGCTTCGGCAAGGTTGGCCGACAGCGTGGTCTTGCCCACGCCGCCTTTGGCCGAGACAACAGCAATGATTTTCACGAGCGCTTCAGCCGGTCAAGGAATGAGCGGCGCGCGGGTGCGCGCTCGCTGGCGGGGGCCGGCTCCTGGCGGCCCTCGAGCCGCGCGAATACCCGGGACAGTTCCGTGTCCGCGGCAGGCGCGGGCTGGGCTGGCTGCGCCGCCTGGGCGGGCTGTGGCGGCCGGACCGGCTGGGCAGCGGGTGCCCAGAACGGAGCCGGTGACGCCTGTCCGGCATGTGCGGCATGTGCTACATGCGACGCTTGTGCCGCCTCGACGGGCTGCGCGGGTGCGGGCGTTGCCGCCACCGGCGGCGCGTCGGCCGACCACAGCGGCGCCATGCCTTGCGGCGTGCGGAAGCGCGGCTCCATCGCCGCGCCGGGCACCACCGGCGCAGCGGCTTCGGCAGGCGCCGGCGTCACGGGTGCCGCCGGCGCATAGGACTGCGGGCCGGGCGGACTGGCGGGGACCTGGGCGCGTGCCGGTTCGGCGGCGGGCGCGGCCGGCAGCGGGCTGCGCCATAACGGTGCAGCGGACGCGGGGGCGCCCTCCTGTGCCTGCGCGCCGGCCGGCTGGACCGGCGGCACCGCTGCGGCGCGGTCAACGCGCACGGCCGACAGCAGCGGCCAGCGCTCGCGGGCCTGCGTGGCGGCGTCTTCGCGCACGATCTCTTTATAGGTTTCCGTCTTGCCGCCAAAACGCTGGAACAGCTTGGACAAATCGTCTGACTGGCTCATGGTGATTGCTCACGGAAAGGGGTTGCTGGCGCTCGCGGACCGCTCCTGTCTTGCTGGCGCGCGCTGCGTCGCCTCAGCGGCCAAACCGGAATTCCACGCACCCGGTCGCATCCATCGGCGTGCTCTGGCTGACCTTCAGGGTCTCGGAAGACCCGAGCATGCGGAACCAGTGTTGATACGCACCCTCCAGGAACGCCGGCGACCAGCCATCGGCCGACTCGCCCAGCGCCGCCTTCAGCGGGGCGCAGTAATGCCGGATCAGCAGTGCGCCGCCGGCATCCTCGATGCTGGTCCAGCCCCAGTCCACGTCCAGCCAGATCTGGGCGATGGCCCGCTCGAGCTCCGCCAGCGTGGCGCAGGTGCCGGGATCGAAACGCTGGGCAAAACGCACGCCGACGCGCCACATCACCGCACGCAGGCTGGCGAGGTCCATGACCTCCCCCAGTTCTTCGGCGAGCGCCGACAATACGTCGCGCCACTGCGACGAACAGTGGCGCTCGCTGAGATATTGCAGAATTGCCTGATTCACCCCGGGTGTCCTGTTTGAAAATCGTATGCCGATATTTTTTATTGTGGGGCTTATTTTCTGTCGAACCCGGTGCGGTCGGCAAATGCTTTGCGCGCAACAATACCTCGCCGGCAGGCCATGTTTCATCCCCGCAACAATCTGACATTGTTGCCCTTGCGCGCTAAGGCGGGAGAGGCACTTCGGCCTGGCCGGCACCCGTGAAGCCACACGCGGTGCCCGTTTAGCGAGCCTGACAGTTTCCGCGCGGTGTGGGAAGCCTCCCCCTGCGGAAGCGGGGAAAGCGTGGCCGGGCGCACCCCGCAGCCGCCGGCCGGCCGCGCCGCAATATGGCAATGATTTTCCCGTGCCGCCACGCCGCTTGGCGCTGGTGTGGATTGCAATTGCCCGCATGCAGTGACGCTGCATATAAACCGGGCATGTAATTTTTTCCATCCGGCTGAATATGGCCGGTAAAAATAATTAAGGCCGGCCAGGCCGGCATCGCCTGCGCACCGGGCCGCGCCGCTCGCGCCGGGAGCCTATTCTAAAGGCCTGCGGCCGCCTTGCGGGTTGCCATGCCAGCGTCCCCGCCCATCCCTTGCAGCACCCCATCCACCGGCCAGGAGAATGCGATGACCGAGCGCAAGCAAGCCGCCACCCGGATCGAGAAGGACAGCCTTGGCGACGTGCCGGTGCCGGCCGGGCACCTGTGGGGCGCGCAGACCGAGCGTGCGCGCCAGAACTTCCGCATCGGCACCGAGAAGATGCCGCCGGGGCTGATCGAAGCCTTCGCCATCCTCAAGCTGTGCGCGGCGCGCGCCAACCGCGTGCTGGGCGTGCTCAAGCCCGAACTGGGCGACGCCATCGAGCAGGCCGCGCAGGAAATCATCGCCGGCAAGTGGCCGGAAGAATTCCCGCTCTCGGTCTGGCAGACCGGCTCGGGCACGCAGACCAATATGAACCTGAACGAGGTCATCGCCAACCGCGCGATTCAGCAGCTGGGGGGCGAGCCGGGCTCGAAGAAGCCCGTGCATCCCAATGACCACGTCAACGCCAGCCAGTCGTCCAACGACAGCTTCCCCACGGCGATGCACATCGCCGCCACGCGCGCGATCCGGCTGGAACTGCTCCCGGCGCTGGAGACCCTGCAGCAGACCTTCGGGCGCAAGGTGGCTGCCTTTGCCGACATCGTGAAGGTGGGCCGCACGCATTTGCAGGATGCCGTGCCGCTCACGCTCGGCCAGGAATTCTCCGGCTACGAAGCCCAGGTGGCCGATGCCCAGTCGCGCCTGCAGCAGGCCATGCTGCGTGCCATGCCGGTGCCCCAGGGCGGCACCGCGGTGGGCACGGGGCTGAACGCACCGCACGGCTTTGCCGCCGCCTTCGCGCGCGCGCTGGCCGACTACACCGGCCTGCCCTTCGAGCCCGCACCCAACCGCTATGCGCTGCAGGCCTCGCACGATGCGCTGGCCGATCTCTCGGGCGCGCTGAACACCACCGCTTCGTCCTTCCTCAAGATCGCGCGCGACTTCATGCTGCTGGGTTCCGGCCCGCGCGCCGGCTTTGCCGAGCTGGCGCTGCCGGCCAACGAACCCGGCTCCTCGATCATGCCGGGCAAGGTCAATCCCACCCAGGCCGAAGCGCTGGCCATGGTGTGCTGCCGGGTGATCGGCAACCACACCACCATCACCCTGGCCAACGCACTGGGCACGCTCGAACTGAATGCCTACAAGCCCGTGATCATCTACAGCCTGCTGCAATCGGTGACGCTGCTGGCCGGCGCGGCGGCAAGCTTTGCCGAGCACATGGTGGAAGGCGTGGAGGCGGACCGCGAACGGATTGCCGACCTGCTGGCTCGCTCGCTGATGCCGGTCACAGCGCTCAACCCGCATATCGGCTACGACCGCGCGGCCGAGATCGCCAGGCTGGCGGTCAGGAAGAACCTGTCGCTGCGCGAGGCAGCGCTGGCTTCCGGCCATGTCACCGCAGCCCAGTTCGACGAGTGGATCGACCTGAAGGGAATGACGAAGGAGATCTGAGGCCGGGCGCGGCACAGGCGCGGGACTAGCCCCGCTCCTGCCCCAGCTCGCACAGCGCGCAGCCCGCCACGGCCGCTCCGCAGACGAAAACCAGCGACACCAGGATCTCGAGGGCGTCGATAAAGCCGACGCTGCCCGGTGCCGCCGCCAGGATCAGGGACCAGCAGACCCAGGCGATCCAGCCCAGCGCCGCCACGGCGCTGCACACGGCCAGCGCCGTGCAGGCGCGGTGCACCGGGCGCCGCCATGCGAGCGGTGCCCGGCCGGGTTTGCGATGGGTCCGGGTTTCATGCTTGGGCGAGACGGTGTGCATCATGTCTCCCATCCGGATTGCTTGCTGCCAGGGCCGCGGGCGACGCCAGGGTCGCCAGGCTCATCTTCGACCGGGCCGCAAAGAAAAAACCCCGCGCGACGGGTGGCACGCGGGGCTGTCAGGGCACATTGGCTGTTACGCCACGGTACTGCCTGGGAGGAAGTATGGTGCGGCGAAAGCGTGCCCGCTATCGGTGAATGTCTGACAAACGAGCCGGCCAGCCGCCGGTCCCGGCAACCAGAGCGTACCCGTTTCTGCGGAGCAATCCTGCCCGGTGGCAGCGCCGGCGGCCGTGCCGCTTTCTGGTCGCCTTGCGGCGCTCGCCGGACGGTTTCGCGTCCGGATGCGGGGCGCTCTGCAGCGCTCCCGGCCCCGCGCTTGCGCCAAAGCGTACCCGTTTCTGCGTGGGTCTCAGCCGATGGCCCCGCCGCCGTCGACCAGCACCGTCGAGCCGGTAGCGTAACCCGTGCCGGCCAGGTAGATGATGGCGTTGGCCACGTCTTCCGGCCGGCCGACGCGTTGCGCCGGCAGGCGCTCGCCTGCGCTCTTGTACATCGCCTCGCGCGCGGCCGCATCGAGCTTGTCCCACAGCGGCGTGGCGATCAGCCCCGGCGACACGGTATTGACCCGCACCGGCGACAGCTCCACTGCCAGCCCGCGGCCCAGCGATTCCAGCGCGGCGTTGATGGCGCCCTGCAGTACCGAGGACTTGCTTGGCCGCACCGACAGGAAGCCGGACACCAGCGTCAGCGAGCCGCCCGGCCTCACGGGCACCAGCCGCGCCACGCGGTAGGCACCCCAGAACTTGCTGTTCATGGCGGCATAGGCGTCGCCCAGCGGCAACTGGCGCACCCCGCCGGTGGGCGTCTGCGCGGCCGAGATCACCACGTGGTCCCAGGCCTCGGCGCCACGCATGAACTGCTCGACGCTGGCATCGTCGGTGATGTCGATCACGGCACCCGATACCCTGCCGGCGCCGATCCCGCGCGCGGCCGCATCGACCTTTTCCTTCGAGCGCGACGCGATGGTCACACGCGCGCCGTGGGCGGCGAAGGCGCTGGCTGCGGCCAGGCCGATGCCGGAACTGCCGCCAACCACCAGCACCCTGGCGTCTTTGAATTCGGGAAACATGGCAATGGCTCCTTGAAAGCACGGTATTGGGGGAAACGAGCCGACTCGCGTACGGCCCAATGCATGCCAGGCAGTATGGCCACTGGCGGGCGTTCGATCATCCACCCTGCATTGGAAGCAATCTTGGCGGGAATTTGATAATAGGCGGCATGGCAACGAAGGCGAGCCTGCCGCCAGCAGGCCCGCGACAGCGCCGCTACAATGCTGCAGTGCACCCCGGCGCCGCCCGGGAGGCCTCTCACGCATCGCACCAACAGCCCAAGACCCGTTCCCATCCGTTCCCTCATGAAGCCCCTCCTGCTGGTTCTCAGCCACCTCAGCGCCAAACACCTCGACTGGATCGCCGAACAATACGAAGTGCGCTACGCACCCGACGACGCCACGCGCGCCGTGCAGATCCAGGAGGCGGGGGCGCGCGTGCGCGCCGTGCTGACCATCGGCTCGGTGGGGCTGACCACGGCGGAAATCGACGCCATGCCGGCGCTGGAGCTGGTGTGCGCGCTGGGCGCGGGCTACGAGAACATCGCCGTGGCGCACGCACGCGCGCGCGGCATCACCGTGGCCAACGGCGCCGGCACCAACGACAGTTGCGTGGCGGACCATGCGATGGCGCTGCTGCTGGCCACCGTGCGAGCGATCCCGGCGCTGGACCAGGCCACGCGCGCCGGCCGGTGGCGCACCGCGCTGCCGTTGCGACCCAATGTGTCGGGCAAGCGCCTTGGCATCCTCGGCCTGGGCACCATCGGCCGGCGCATCGCGCAGCGCGGCCTGGGCTTCGACCTGGAAGTGGGCTACCACAACCGTTCGCCGCGCGATGACGTGCCTTACCGCTATTTCGGTGATGTCGGCGCGCTGGCGCAATGGGCCGACTACCTCGTGATCGCCACGCCCGGCGGCGGGCAAACCCGCCACCTGGTCGATGCCGGGGTGCTGGCCCGGCTCGGGCCGCAAGGCTTCGTGGTCAATATCGCGCGCGGCAGCGTGCTCGACACTGCCGCGCTGGCCGCCGCGCTGCGCGCCGGCGAGCTGGGCGGGGCCGGGCTGGATGTCTACGAGACCGAACCCGAGCCGCCCACCGAACTGTTCGACTGCCCGAACGTAGTCCTGACCCCACACGTGGCCGGCTGGTCGCCGGAAGCCATCGACGCGTCGGTTCGGCAGTTCGTGGAGAACAGCCGCCGCCACTTCGCCGGCGAGGCGGTGCTCACGCCGGTAGCCTGAAGCCTGCGGCCTGCGGCCGGAAGCCGGAAGCCTGAAGCGCGGTGCCGCCGTGCCTCAGGCAGCGGGAAAGGCGACGCGCACGCGCAGGCCCGGCGCCGCGTCTTCCAGCGCCACGCGCGCACCGTGCGACTGCGCGATCTCGGCCACGATGGCCAGGCCCAGCCCGCTGCCGCCGGTGGGCGCCTCCGGCACGCGGTAGAAACGGTCGAACACGCGCGCGCGTTCGTCGGCCGCAATACCCGGCCCGTCGTCGCGCACCACCAGTTCCGCGGCGCCGCTGCCGTCGGCCGCGACCTGCACGTCCACCCGGCCTCCTGCCGGCACGTAGCGCAGCGCGTTGTCCACCAGGTTGGTCAGCAAGATGCGCAGCGCGTCCGGGTCGCCACGCACGAGGAGCGGCTGCGCGCCGCCACTGGCGTCGAGGCCGAGGTCGATCCGGCGATCGAGCGCGGCCTGCGTCATCTCGGCCACCACGCTCTGCGCCAGCGCGCGCAGGTCGACCGGCTCATGCGGCGGCGTCGCGGCGCCCGGCTCCTGCCGCGCCAGCGTCAGCAGCTGCGCCACCAGGTGCGTAAGCCGCTCCAGCCCCTGGCGCAGTTTGCCCACGGCCTCGCGGCGCGCCTCGGCGGTGTCGGCGCGCTCTACCAGCTGCGCCTGCAGTTGCAGCGCCGCGAGCGGCGTGCGCAGCGCATGCGCCGCGTCCGCCACGAAGGCGCGCTGGGTGTCGAGCGCATGGGACAGGCGCGCCAGCAGCTGGTTGAGCGCTTCGGTGAGCGGCGCGATCTCGTCGGGCATGCGGCTCACGGCCAGCGGCGAGAGCGCATTGGCGTCGCGCTGGCGCACCCCGGCGGCGATCTCGCGCAATGGCCGCAGGCCGCGCCCCACCGCCACCCACACCAGCCAGCCGAGCAGCGGCAGCAACAGCAGCAGCGGCGTCACCGTACGCAGCGCCATGCGCGCGGCCACGTCGCTGCGCGCCGACATGGGCTGAGCGATCTGCACCACGGCTGGCCCGAGCTGCACGCTGTAGATGCGCCACTCGCCTTCGTCCGTCCTGACATTGGAGAAGCCCAGCTCGGCGCGCTGCGGCAGCTCCGGATGCGCATGCGAGAGATAGAGGCTGCGGCCCGAGCCGTCCCAGATGTGGATCACCACGTCCTCGTCGGCATGGAACAGGCTGCCGCCCGGCTCGGGCTGCGCGAACGAGGGCATCACCGGATCGGCGAACTGGCTGGGCAATGCCGCCGCTACCTGCTTCATCTGGTAGTCGAACAGCGCATTAGCCTCCTGGCGCGCCTGGCCATAGATCAGCGCGGTGGCGACGGCGATGCCCAGCACCAGGCCGAGCGCCAGCCACCACAGCAGGGTCTTCTGGATCGAGCGCATCAGGCCGCGCCCCCGGGCGCGCCGGCCTCGGGCTTGGGCACCACGTAGCCCACGCCGCGGATATTGCGGATCAGCGCCGCGCCGAACTTCTTGCGCAGCGCGTGGATGTAGACCTCCACGGTGTTGCTGCCCACTTCGTCCCCCCAGCCATACAGGCGCTCCTCGAGCTGCGCCACCGACCACACCTTGCCGGGCCGCGCCAGCAGCGCGGACAGCAGGCCGAACTCGCGCGCCGACAGCTTGACCCGCTCGCCGGCGAGCGTGACTTCGCGCGTCACCGGATTGATGACGATGTCGCCATGGCGCAGCAGCGGCTCGGCCCGCCCCTGCGCGCGGCGTGCCAGCGCGTGCATGCGCGCGGCCAGCTCCTGCAGGTCGAAGGGCTTGACGAGGTAGTCATCGGCACCGGCGTTGAGGCCGGCCACGCGGTCGGCCACGGCGTCGCGCGCGGTCAGGATCAGCACCGGCGTGGCCACGCCGCGCGCGCGCAGCGCGGCCAGCACCTCCAGCCCGGAGCGCCGCGGCAGGCCAAGGTCAAGCAGGATCAGCGCATAGCAGTCCTCGCTGTCCGGGCCGCCCTGCCGGGTGGCCGCGGCCAGGCCCGCCTCGCCGTCCTGCACCCAGTCCACCGCAAAGCCTTCCTGGCGCAGCGCCACTCTCACGCTSTCGCCGATCATGGCRTCGTCTTCCACCAGCAATACGCGCATGGTCAGGTCCGCATCAGGCTGGATCGGCGCGCTTGCCGTGCCGGCCGTGCGCCAGCGCATCGGCCAGCGCCTGCGCCAGGCCCGGCAGCGAGGGGAATTGGGCGGTGATCACGTATACCGGCAGGCTTTCCAGATAGGCGCCCATGCGGCCCTTGGCGACAAAGCGCGCACCGAAGGCCGACTCGCGCAGCACCGGCACGAAGCGCGGCACGATGCCGCCGCCGATGTATACGCCGCCGCGCGCGCCCAGCACCAGTGCGATGTCGGCCGCCACCGAGCCCAGCAAGCCGCAGAACACGCCAAGCGCGCGCCGGCAGACGGGGTCGGCCTGGCCGATCGCACCCTCCGTGACCTCGGCCGGATCGAGCGGGCGTGCCAGGGGCGTACCCATTTCTGCGTGCAGCGCGGCGTGTGTCAGGGACAGGCCCCTGCCCGACAAAAGGCGCTCCGCGGACACGCGGCCAAAGGCGGCGTGGGCCGCGCGCCAGGCGATCCATTCGTCGTCGGTGTCGGGCATCAGTTCGATATGGCCGCCCTCCCCGGCCAGCGCCACCGCGGGGCCGGCGCTTGCCGGCACCAGGGCCGAGACGCCGAGCCCCGTGCCGGGGCCGACCAGCGCCAGCGGCGCATGGAGCGTCGGGCTGCCGTCGCGCACCTGCGCCAGGTCGTGCGGGCCGAGGTGCGGCAGGCCGAGCGCCAGCGCGGTGAAATCGTTGATGGCGACGAGCAGGTCCAGGCCAAGCGCGCGCTGCATCTCCGAGATCGAGAAGGCCCAGGCATGGTTGGTCAGCTTGACCCGGTCGCCGGTCACCGGGTTGGCCAGGCCGACGGCGGCGTAGCGCGGGCGCCCGCTGCCGGCCGGCAGGCCTTCCAGGTAATGCCGCATGGCCGCTTCCAGCGAGTTGAAATCGGCCACCTTGAGTGCAGTCACCGGACCGATGCGCTGCGGCGCGGTCTCCAGCGCGAAGCGCACATTGGTGCCGCCGACATCGCCGAGCAGGCGCGGGTAGTTTTGCATGGTCTCAGGCAGAAAAAACGTCGGTGCCGTGCCGGTGCCGGCTCATCACCAGGCTGACCGGCAGTGCCGGGGTCGGGGCCTGGCAGGCACGCGCGAACACGGCCGCCTTGGCCGGTCCCGCGATCGAAAGGAAGACGCGCCCGGCCGCCAGCAGTGCCGCCAGGTTGAGCGTGATGCGCGCATGGGGCGCCTCGCGCGGATGGGTGACCAGGTAGCCGGGATGCGTGTCCGACAGGGCATGCTCCAGCTCGGGAGCCTCCGGGAACAGCGATGCGGTGTGGCCGTCCTCGCCCATGCCCAGCACCACCACGTCGGGCTGGTGCCAGGCCGCATTGAGGCGCGCCACCGCGCTGGCGGGATCGGCCGCTTCCGCGTCATTGGCCACCAGCGGCACGAAGGCGGCCTTGGCGGCGGCCTCGCGCAGCAGGTGGCGGCGCACCAGCACGCCATTGCTGTCCGCATGGTCCGGCGGCACCGCGCGTTCGTCGACCAGCGTGATGGTGACCGCCTCCCAGCGGATGGTGCGGTAGCGCAGCCGCTCGAAGAATGCCACCGGCGAGCGGCCTCCCGAGACGGCCAGCACGGCCCACCCGTTGACGCCGATGGCCAGTTCCAGCGCATGGGCCACCGAGATTGCCAGCGCTTCGGCCAGGTCCATCTCGGAGGTATGTTCGAAGCGTCGCATGCCGGTCTCCCGTGGTTTGGTTTGTCCGCTGCCTATGGCCTATGGCCTGTGGCCTATGGCCTATGGCCTGTGGCGCGTTGCGCATGGCGCCCGGCTCATACCTCTTCGTGCCAGAGCGAGCCGTCCCGCGACATCAGCGCCGACGATGCGGCCGGCCCCCAGGTACCCGCGGTATACGGCTTGGGCGGCACCGTGCTCTGCTGCCAGGTATCGAGGATGGGCTCGACCCAGCGCCAGGCCTGCGCCTGCTCGTCGCGCCGCACGAACAGGCCCAGCCGGCCGCGGATGACATCGAGCAGCAGGCGTTCGTAGGCGCCGGCACGGCGCACCTTGAAGGAGTTGGCGAAATCCAGGTCGAGCGAGGTGGGCGTGAGCGCCACGGTATCGCCGGGCTGCTTGACCAGGAAGTACAGGCGGATGCTCTCCTCGGGCTGCAGCCGGATCACCAGCCGGTTCTGCGGCGACAGCGTGAGCGGGCGCGGGAAGATCGCATGCGGCACATCGCGGAAGTGGATCACGATCTCCGCCACGCGCGACTGCATGCGCTTGCCGGTGCGCAGGTAGAACGGCACGCCGGCCCAGCGCCAGTTGGCGATCTCCGCCTTGATGGCGACGAAGGTCTCGGTGCGGCTGTCCGGCGCGATGCCTTTTTCATCCAGGTAGCCCGGCACCGGCTTGCCGCCCGCGGCGCCAGCGCGGTACTGGCCACGCACGGTCTTCTCGGACACGTCCTGCGGCAGGATGGGCCTGAGCGCCTTGAGGATCTTGATCTTCTCGTCGCGGATGCTGTCCTCGGACAGGCTGGTGGGCGGCTCCATGGCCACCATGCACAGCAGCTGCAGCAGGTGGTTCTGCACCATGTCGCGCAAGGCGCCGGTGTTGTCGTAGAAATCGCCGCGCGTCTCCACGCCAAGCTCCTCGGCGATGGTGATCTGCACGTCCTGCACCCATTCGCGGCGCCACAGCGGCTCGAACAGCGCGTTACCGAAGCGGATCGCCATCAGGTTCTGCACCGACTCCTTGCCGAGGTAGTGGTCGATCCGGTAGATCTGGTCTTCGGCGAAATACTGCGCCACCGCCGAGTTGATGGCGTCGGACGATTGCAGGTCATGCCCCAGCGGCTTCTCCAGCACGATGCGGACATTGGGGTGGTTGAGCCCCGTTCGCGCCAGTTGCTCGCAGATCGGCACGAAGATATGGGGACCGGTGGCCAGGTAGCAGACCACCACCTCGGGGGCGCGCTGCAGGACCATGCGCGCCAGCGCGTCGAAGTGTGCCGGCTCGCGCGCGTCGGCCTGCACGTAGGTGATGCGGGCCAGGAAGGCGTTCCAGGCTTCCGGCGGCGCGTGCTCGAGCCCCGGGCGCACGCTCTGCTCCAGCGAGCCGATGTAGTCCGCGGTGGTCAGCGGGTGGCTGCCCGTGGCGAGGATCCGGGCAGCGGGATGCAGCAGCCCCGCGCGGTGCGCATCGAACAGCGCGGGCAGCAGCTTGCGCCGCGCCAGGTCCCCGGTGCCGCCGAACAGCACCATGTCGAAATCGGGCATGCTCACCCTGTACTCCTTGTCGTGGCCAGCGTGGATGCGTCACCTTGGTCAGTGACACGATGCATCGCATCAGTTCCGGCAAGTTTAAGTGAGTCGCCGCCACTTGGCGAGGCTAGGCGCCGAGCAGCTCCACCCACAGCGCCCTGGCGTGGAGCTGGTAGGCGCGGGTGGCTTCGATCAGGTCGCGGCGCGGCGCCGGGTCCATGATGGCCTCGGGCAGCAGCGGATCGCGCACGATGGCACGGATGATGGCACGGCCCACCAGCATGCTTTCGCGCGCGCTGGCGTCGGGCTCCATGCGCGCGAGCTTGGCGCGGCTGCGCTCGAGCTGGGCGAGCGCGCGGCGGTAGGCCGCCTGCAGCGCCGGCACGTCCCACAACTGCAGCATGCGAGCGGTGGCGTCCTCGTCGAACTCGCGGCCCACGAACAGCAGGCTGGCGCTGGCCATGCCCAGCCTGCCCAGCGCCGCGCGCATCGCCGGGGCGCCACCGGCAAGGTTGTCCGGCCGCACATTGATGGCCGCCGCCAGGGACCGGAAGCCGCACAGCGCCAGCGCGCGCGCATGGTGGCGCCAGGCGGTCTTCTCGGCGCGCGCCACCGCGGCATCCTGCACCACCAGCCAGCCGCCGTTCCATTGCTCGAGCCGGCTCTCCTTCTCGAACCAGTTCTCGACTTCGTCGTAGACGGGGTTGCCCTCCGGCAGCACCGCGTAGCAGCCGCGCTCAGTCTTGACGATGCGGCCCTGGTGCTGCAGCCGCGTCAGCGCCACCCGCACGCTGGGCGTGCCGATGCCCATCACCTCGGCGCCGCGCGCCAGCGCGTGTACCGGCAAGGTGCGCTCCGGGTGGCCAAACAGCAGGTCGAGGACCAGGTCGGTGGCCGAAGGCTCGCGGATCTCTATTTCATGCATGGATGGGGGCGTGGGACAAATGGAAAGAGTGGGACGAGTGGGACGAATGAGGCGAGCGAACGGCCGGGGGTATACGATGAATATTTCTACACATGACATATATATATCATTTGCTGAAACATTTCGGCATCTGGACAAACACCTAAGCCGCCACTCTGACACATCTTCCGCCAACCGCACCTCACTGCCCAAGGACGCGCATGGATAGTACGCCCAACCCCTATGTCAGGACCGAGACCGACGGCCCGGTCTTCACCATCATTCTGGACCGCGCCGGCAAGCGCAACGCCGTGGACGGCCCCATGGCGCTGGCCCTGCGCGCGGCCTTCACGCAATTCGAGGCCGACCCGGCGCTGCGCGTGGCGGTGCTGTGGGGCGCCGGCGGGCATTTCTGCGGCGGCGCGGACCTGAGCGCGGTCGGCGATCCGGCGCGCCGCCACGAACTGGATCCGCAGGGCGGCGGCGCGGGGCCGATGGGTCCGAGCCGGATGGCCCTGTCCAAGCCGCTGATCGCCGCGGTCAGTGGCTACGCGGTGGCGGGCGGGCTGGAGCTGGCGCTGCTGGCGGACCTGCGCGTGGCCGAGCGCGACGCCGTATTCGGCGTGTTCTGCCGGCGCTGGGGCGTGCCGCTGATCGACGGCGGCACGGTGCGCCTGCCGCGCATCGTCGGCATGGGACGGGCGCTCGACATGATCCTCACCGGGCGCGCGGTGCCGGCCGACGAGGCGCTCGGCATGGGCCTGGCCAACCGCGTGGTGGAGACAGGCCAGGCGCGCGCCGCCGCCGAGGCGCTGGCACACGAGCTGGCAGCCTTCCCGCAGCGCTGCATGCTGACCGACCGCGCCTCCGCACTCAGCCAATGGGAGCTGCCGCTGGCCGACGCGCTGCGCGCCGAAGGGGCCAACGGCACGCCGATCGTGTTCGAGGAAGGTATACCCGGCGCCGCGCGCTTCGTCGGGGGCGCCGGACGGCACGGCAAGTTCGCGGGCTAGACGCGCGCGGCGCCCGCGCGAAAGCCCGGGCGTACCCGTTTCTGCGCAAAAAGATCCATGAAAACAACGAGGAAGAGACAAGCCCATGACCACCACCACGCTTGAACTGATCCGCCGCGGCGCGGCTCAGCACGGCCCGCGCACGGCCATTGTCTTCGGCGAACACAGCATGACGTATACGCAGGTAAACGCGCTCAGCGCGCAACTGGCCCATGCCCTGCGCGCGGCCGGCGCGGCGCCGGGCGAACGCGTCGCGCTGCTGCTCAACAATGGCTTGCACAGCGTCCCGCTCGACTTCGCCTGCGTCAAGGCTGCGGTAAACCGCGTGCCACTGAACGCGCGCCTGTCGCTGGCCGAGCACCTGCGCATGCTGCAGGACACCGGCTGCCGCATGCTGGTGTTCGGCGCCGACCTGGCCGAGCGCGCGCAGGCACTGCGCGATGCCCTGCCCGCCCTGGCGTGCCAYGGCATCGGCACGGCCCTGGACGGTGGCACCGACCTGCTGGCGGCCGCGCGGGCGCAGCCCGCCACCGACCCCGACRTGCAGGTGGCCGAGGACGACATCATCCTCACGCTGTTTACCTCCGGCACCACTGGCACCCTCAAGGCCGCGCAGCACACGCAGGCGTCGTACGCGGCGATCTGCCGCAACGTGCTGCTCAACCTGCTGCCGGCCACGCCGGACGACACCATGCTGCACGCTGCCTCGCTGATCCACGCCAGCGGCGTGTTCGTGCTGCCGTTCTGGCTGCGCGGCGGCAAGACCGTGATCCTGCCCGGCTTCGAACCCGCCGCCTTCCTCGCCGCCATCGAGCGCGAGCGCGTCACCGCCATCAACCTGGTGCCCACCATGCTGCAGATGCTGGTATCGCTGCCGGCCATGGCGACGTGCAAGGTGGACGCGCTGCGCTACGTGATCTACGGGGCCTCTCCCATGCCGCGCCCGGTGATCGAGCGCGCCATGGCGCTGTGGGGCCGGCACCGCTTCTGGCAGTACTACGGCCAGACCGAGGTGCCGCTGTGCCTGGCCGTGCTGCGCCCCGAGGACCATCACGGCGAGCGCCTCGGTGCCTGCGGCCAGGTGGCGCCGGAAGTGGAACTGCGCCTGGTCGACGAGGCCGGCCACGACGTGCCGCGCGGCCAGCCCGGCGAGATCGCCGTGCGCGCACCGTCGGCCGTGGCCGGCTATCACGACGCGCCCGAACTCACCGCGCAGACCTTCCTGCCGCACGGCTGGGTGCGCACGCGCGATATCGGCGTGTTCGACGCGGACGGCTTCCTGCACCTGAAGGACCGCACCTCCGACATGATCGTCAGCGGCGGCTACAACGTATATCCGGGCGAAGTCGAGAACGCCTTGCTGACCCACCCCGCCGTGCGCGAGTGCGCCGTGATCGGGCTGCCCGACGAGAAATGGGTGGAAGCCGTCAGCGCGGTGGTGGTGCTGCATGCCGGCCACCCCGCCGGCGAGGCCCTGGCAGCAGAACTGGCTGGCCACGTGGCGGCGCGGCTGGCCGCGTACAAGAAGCCACGCCGCGTGCTGTTCGCCGCCGACCTGCCCAAGACCGCGGTCGGCAAGATGAACCGGCGCGAACTGCGCGATCGCTACCGCGCGGCCGGCGGCGCCGCCTAGGGCTCGCCGTCGCCGCCGCGCTGCTTGCCGCCCCGCCCGGCTTTGGTCGGCGCCGCGCGGCAAGCAGCATTGAACACGGAGATGCCGGATACGTCGCCTGGCGTAACGCGAGCGCCAAGCGATCCGCTCTTGTATGCTACGGCTATTGCCGCCGATGCCGATCGAGCCCGCTATGAGCCATAAATCCCGGAGCCTGCTGCAGTCGATCTTCAGCCACCCGCTCAGCAACAATATCCACTGGCGCGAGGTCGAATCGCTCCTGCAGCAGCTCGGCGCCAAAGTGGAGCCCATCCAGGGCGCGCGTTTCCGGGTGGTGCTCAACGAGCACGAGTTCTACCTGCATCATCCGCATCACGGCAATGTCTGCGCCAAGCAGGAAATCAAGCATCTGCGCGATTGCCTGACGGCCGCGGGCGTCAGCCCGCCCGGCGACGACGACAAGGCCAGATAGGCGCAGTCCCCGCGTCGTCATGCCGTGCGCAATGCGCAGCGCGTTGCGCCGTCGCCCTTTCAGCCAACCGGATTCTCCATGACAGACCTGTCCGCTCCTTTTTCCCCCTCCATGTCCCCTCCCGTGTCCGCTTCGTTGTCCGCTTCTTTGTCCGCTTCTTTGTCCGCTTCTTTGTCCACCTTCCCGATCACCGGAAAATGGCCCGCGCAGCATCCCGAGCGCATCCAGCTCTACTCCCTGCCCACGCCCAACGGTGTGAAGATCTCCATCATGCTGGAGGAAACCGGCCTGCCGTACGAGCCGCATCTGGTGCGCTTCGATATCAGCGACCAGACCTCGCCTGAGTTCCTCTCGCTCAGCCCGAACAACAAGATCCCCGCGATCATCGATCCCAACGGCCCGGACGGCAAGCCGCTCGGCCTGTTCGAATCGGGCGCGATCCTGCTCTACCTGGCCGACAAGAGCGGCAAGCTGATCCCGCAGGATGCGGCCGGCCGCTACGAGACCATCCAGTGGCTGATGTTCCAGATGGGCGGYATCGGCCCGATGTTCGGCCAGCTCGGCTTTTTCAACAAATTCGCCGGCAAGGATTACGAAGACAAGCGCCCGCGCGACCGCTACGTGGCCGAGGCCAAGCGCCTGCTGGCCGTGCTCGAGGCACGCCTGACGGGCCGCGCCTGGATCATGGGCGCCGAATACACCATCGCGGACATCGCCACCTTCCCGTGGGTGCGCAACCTGATCGGCTTCTACGAGGCTGGCGAACTGGTGGGCATCGAGGACTTCCCGCAAGTCACGCGCGCGCTGGACACCTTCCTGGCGCGGCCAGCAGTGGCCAGGGGCCTGAATATCCCCAAGCGCGACTGAGGCGCCGCAAGCAGGACCAGCCCGCCAGACGCGGGCACAGGTAAAAAAGCCCGCACCGGCGCGACGCCGGGCGGGCTTTTTCTCATCTGGCGAAGCGCGCTACGCAACCGACTCCACCACCTTGGCACGCGCCGGCGCGTAGTGATCGAACTGCATGCCGAAGCTGGCACGTCCCGAACTCAGCGCACGCAGGCTGCCGATATAACCGAACATGCCGGCCAGCGGCACATGCGCCTCGATCACCGATGCGCCACCCGCCCGCTGCGATTGCCCGCGCACGACGCCGCGGCGGCGGTGCAGATCCCCGATCACATCGCCCACATGATCGACCGGCGTGATGACTTCGACCGCCATGAGCGGCTCCAGCACCACGGGTGCCGCGGCGCGCGCGGCTTCGCGCAGCGCCGCGGCGGCAGCGGTCTCGAACGCCAGCGCCGAGGAATCGCGCTCGTGATAGCTGCCGTCGAGCAGGACCGCCTTGAAATCCACCAGCGCATGGCCCGCCAGCACGCCCTGCGCGGCGGCGCGGCGGATGCCGGCTTCCACCGCCGGCACGTATTCGCGCGGCACCGCGCCGCCTGAGATGCGGCTCTCGAACTGCAGGCCTTCGCCGCGCGGCAGCGGCTCGATGCGCAGCAGCACTTCCGCGTACTGGCCCGGCCCGCCGCTTTGCTTGCGGTGCAGATGGCGCGCCTCGGCAACGCGCGTGAGTGTCTCGCGATACGCCACCTGCGGGCGGCCCACCGTCACCTCCACGTGAAAGCGCGTGCGCAGTTTCTCCAGCGTGACCTCGAGCTGCAGCTCGCCCATGCCAGACAGCAGCGTCTGCCCGCTCTCCGGATCCTGCCGCAGACGCAGGCTCGGGTCCTCCTGCACCAGCGCCTGCAAGCCGCGTGCGAGGCCGGCCTGGTCGGCATGGGTGCGCGGCTCGATGGCGACGTCGATCACCGGCTCGGGCGCGTCGATGGTCTCGAGCACCACGGGATGCGCGGGGTCGGCCAGGGTGTCGCCGGTGACGGTGGCCTTGAGGCCCGCGATTGCCACGATATCGCCAGCCACGGCGACGCCGCGCTCCTGCTTGCAGCCGGCATGCATCTCGTACAAGCGCGCCACGCGCTCGTGCTTGCCACTGCGGGCATTGAGCACGGTGTCGCCGGCGGCAAGCCGCCCGCGGTAGATGCGCGCGAACGTGAGCGTGCCGTGCGCGTCGTGCACCACCTTGAAGGCGAGCGCCACCAGCGGCCCGGCGGGGTCCGCGCAGAGATCGGGGCGTGCCACGTCCTGCGGCGCGGGCAGGTAGCCGGTCACGGCATCGAGCAGCGGTTCCACGCCTTTGTTCTTGAAGGCGGAACCAGCCAGCACCGGCACGCCGGCGCCGGCCACGGTGACGCGGCGGATGGCCGCGCGCAGCGCCACCTCGTCCGGCTCGCGGCCGGCGAGATAGTCTTCCAGCATGGCCTCGTCGTGCTCGGCCAGCGTCTCCAGCAAGCGCTGGCGCCAGGCCGTGGCCTGCTGCGCGATTCCGGCCGGCACGGGCTGCGTGGCGTACACCTGCGTGCCGTTGCCGTCGGGCCAGAGCAGCGCCTGCATGGCGACGAGATCGACCACGCCCGCGAACGCGGCTTCGCTGCCGATGGGCAATTGCAGCACCAGCGGCACCGCGCCCAGGCGCGCCTCGATCATGCCCACCACGCGCAGGAAGTCCGCGCCGGTGCGGTCGAGCTTGTTGACGAAGGCGAGGCGCGGCACGCGGTAGCGGTCGGCCAGGCGCCAGTTGGTCTCGGTCTGCGGCTCCACGCCGGCCACGCCGTCGAACACCACCACGGCGCCGTCGAGCACGCGCAGCGAACGGTTCACCTCGATACTGAAATCGATGTGGCCGGGCGTATCGATCAGGTTGATGCGGTGGCCGCGCCAGGCCACCGAAGTGGCGGCGCTGTTGATGGTGATGCCGCGCGCCTGCTCCTGCGGGTCGAAGTCCATGGCGGCGGCGCCGTCGTGCACTTCGCCGAGCCGGTGGCTGGCGCCGGTGTAGAACAGGATGCGTTCGGAGGTGGTGGTCTTGCCCGCGTCCACGTGGGCGATGATGCCGATGTTCCTGACGTTGTCGTTCCTGGGTTCCTTGCGTTCCATGATGGGCTGCCTGTGCAAAAACACCCTGGCGGGTGCGTGCCTGCCAGGGTGCTTCTGGTGTCCCCGGGCAGGCGGTCCGTGCGATGCCCCGGGACTGCGCATGGCAGCCAGGGGGCTATGGAATCGCTTGCGGAACGGCGCCGGCATGCCGCATGCGGCACGCAATGACATCGACGGCTGCGACAACCGGCGCCGCTACCAAGCCAAGGGACGAGCGCAAGCTCCCGTTCCCTTGGCCGGAGTGAATCGTGGCGATCAGCTTGTCGTAGGTACGCATGGCGCATCAGATGGTGGTGAACTGCAAAAACAAAACCCCGGAAGACCTGCGGGGCCGTCCGGGGTTGGCGATGTTCTTGCTTCGTCGTTTCCCGGAATGGCTTCTGTGCCTTCCGGGCGCGACGCTCGGAAGACTAGACGTGAAAGGCCAGCAGCACGCGATCACCGTAAGGTGCCACGGCAAACGCTGCAAACGCTGCGAATGCGGCATATGCGGCGGTGCGTCGGGCTGCTTGCTTCATGTCGTCTGAACTCCGGAGAATGGAGCGCAGTCTAGCACTTGTCGGCGCCACGTGCAGGACGCGATGCATGCGTGCATCCCCCGACAAAGTGCACTACGCTGAAAAACGCAGGCTGACAACGATACCCCACGCAGGAGATCCCCATGCCAAGCCATCCAGTCCTGGAACGGGTCACCGCCCGCATCGTCGAGCGCAGCGCCGGCACCCGGCAAGCCTACCTGGCGCGCACGCACGCCATGGCGGGACAGAAAGTGGAACGCGCGAACCTGTCCTGTACCAACCTGGCGCACGGCATGGCTGCCATGCCGGAGCAGGCCAAGATCCGCCTGAAGGCGCAGGAGCGGCCGAATCTCGCCATCGTCTCGTCCTACAACGACATGCTGTCCGCGCACCAGCCACTGGCGGAATATCCGCAGTGGCTCAAGGAAGCCGCGCTGGAGGCGGGCGGCACCGCGCAGTTCGCCGGCGGGACGCCTGCCATGTGCGATGGCGTGACGCAGGGCCAGGACGGCATGGACCTGTCGCTGTTCTCGCGCGACGTGATCGCGATGTCCACGGCGGTGGCGCTGTCGCACCAGATGTTCGACGGCGCGCTGTACCTGGGCGTGTGCGACAAGATYGTGCCGGGACTGGTGATGGGTGCGCTGTCCTTCGGTCACCTGCCTGCCATCTTCGTGCCGGGCGGGCCCATGACCACCGGCATCGGCAACGAGGAAAAGGCGCGCATCCGCCAGCAGTACGCCGAGGGCAAGATCGGCCGCGCGGAACTGCTCGAAGCGGAGAGCAAGTCTTACCACGGCCCCGGCACCTGCACCTTCTACGGCACCGCCAACTCCAACCAGATGCTGATGGAGATGATGGGCCTGCATCTGCCCGGCACCGCCTTCGTCAATCCCAACACGCCGCTGCGCGAAGCGCTCACGCGCGAATCCGCGCGCCAGGCCCTGCGCCTGGTGCATGGTGGCGAACGCTATACGCCGGTGGCGGACGTGCTCGACGAGCACGCCTTCGTCAACGGCATCGTGGGGCTGCTGGCCACCGGCGGCTCCACCAACCACACGCTGCACCTCATCGCGATGGCACGTATCGCGGGCATCGTGCTGGGCTGGGACGATTTCGCCGAACTGTCGGAAGTGGTGCCGCTGCTGGCGCGCGTGTATCCGAACGGCAGCGCGGACGTGAACCAGTTCCAGGCGGCGGGCGGCCTGCCCGTGGTGATCCGCGGCCTGCTGGAACTCGGCCTGCTGCATGACGACGTGACCACCGTGGTGGGCAAGGGCCTGGCCGACTACACGCGCGAACCGGTATTGCGCGACGGCAAACTGACGTGGATCGACGGGCCGGCCGCACCGCTGGACGACGCCATCGTGCGTCCCGCCGCGCAGCCCTTCGCGCCGGAGGGCGGCATCAAGCTGCTCGACGGCAATATCGGCCGCGCCGTGCTCAAGATCTCCGCCGTCAAGCCCGAGCACCATGTCGTGCTGGCGCCGGCGCTGGTCTTTCACACGCAGGATGCACTGATCGCGGCGTTCAAGCGCGGCGAGCTGGAGCGCGACTTCGTCGCGGTGCTGCCATGGCAGGGGCCGGCCGCCTGCGGCATGCCCGAGCTGCACAAGCTCACACCCACGCTGACCGTGCTGCAGGATCGCGGCTTTCACGTGGCGCTGGTGACGGACGGGCGCATGTCGGGCGCATCGGGCAAGGTGCCGGCCGCCATCCATGTCTGCCCCGAGGCGCTGAACGGCGGCGGCATCGCGCGCGTGCGCGACGGCGACCCGATGCGCGTGGACGCGCATGCCGGCGTGCTGACGGTGATGGTGCCGCAGGCGCAATGGGACGCGCGCGACATCACGCCGCCGGATCTCTCCGCCAACCGGCACGGTGTGGGCCGCGACCTGTTCAGCGGCTTCCGCAGGCACGTGAGCACGGCCGAGGAAGGCGCTTGCTCTTTGCTGGCCGACGAGGGCTGAGTGCTGCGGCGCTGCGGGTCGCGTGAAGATGCGCGTCAGCTCAGGCGCTGCGCAGCGCCGGGGGCGACAGGCCCGGAGCGTTGCGCATCGTCGGGCACGCGCACTTCCTGCACCGGCACGGCGATCGGGCAGCCGGCGGCTTCGAGCACCGGCTTGATGCGCTGGTAGAAACCGAAGCGCACGCTCCAGTAGTTGTCGGCGCGGGTCCAGCAGCGCACGTTGAGCGTGACGCCCTGCGCGGCGTAGTTGACCACCATGACTTCGGCGGCAGGATCGGGCAGCAGGCGCTTTTCCGTGGCAAGCATGGCGCGCAGCGCGTCGAGCGCGGCCTGGATGTCGGCGCCGAAGGTGACGGTGACTTCGATATCCAGCCGGCGCGTGGGGTTCTCGCTGTAGTTGGTGATGGCGCTGCCCCAGATCTTGCCGTTGGGCACGCGCAGGCAAACCCCGTCGGACGTGGTCAGCTCGGTCATGAACAAGCCGGTCTCGCGCACCGTGCCGGCCACGCCCTGCGCGTCGATGTACTGGCCCACGCGGAACGGCCGCAGCAACACCAGCATGATGCCGGCCGCGATGTTCTGCAGCGTGCCCTGCAGCGCCAGGCCGATGGCCAGGCCGGCCGCGCCGAGCATGGCGATGATGCTGGCGGTCTGCACGCCGAATTGCGACAGCACCAGCACCACGGTGATCACGCGCACGACCCATTGCGTGACGCTGGCCAGCATGGGACGCAGCGTGGCGTCCACGCGCGGCCGGTCGAATGCGCGCAGCACGGCAGAACGGGCGCGCCCGGAAAACCACCAGCCCAGCACCAGGATCAGCACGGCGGCAATGCAGTTCAGGCCCTGCTGCACGATCAGCTGCGCAAGGTAGGCCCAGGCCGCTTCCAGCTTGTGGGGCTCGATGAAGTTGAGGTTCATGGCAATCGGCTCCGGAGAGTAAACGTAAACGCGGGAATGACTGAAAAAAAGGAAAGAACTGAGCGCGACGGCTCAGGACGAGCGATCTTCGCGATGGCGATGCATCCGTTCGCCCGCATCGGGCAGCGGCGCTGCGCGCGGACTGGCCCGGATCGGGCTGGTGCGAGAAGCCGGCCGCCGAGCCTGTGTGGCGCTGGCGGTCTTCCGGCAAGGTGGGGCCGCTCTGAATATAGACGGTGGGCAGCTCCGCGAGAGGCACGGGCACGGGCAGACGGGTGCGCTCGTCGCCATGCGATGCACCTGCGCCGAAGCAAAGCAGCGCGGTACGCACATCGTGCCCGGCGCGGGGATCGGCATCTTCTCGCGGTGGGTGCCGAAATGACTGGCCACGAGGTCCGGGTATTGGGACGCGTCACCGGCTTCGCCGCCCACCGATTCGAAGCCGATTGCATGGGTGCGCAGGCCGGGCGTACCCGTTTCTGCGTGCAGGCCGGTGATCCGGCTCGAGTCCACGCCGCCCGAAGGCAGCATGCCCACCGGCACATCGGCCACGGTGCGGCGGCGCACGGCTGCGCATGGCAGCGCGCAGCCAGCAGCGCCGCCAGCGTGGCGGCAAAGCGCAGGCGCCGAAGCGGCACCAGCCCTTGCGTGGCAAGGCCTGGCGGCGAATCGAAGAAATTTGCCGATGTGCCGATCGGGGTGTTTTGGCTTCGGCGTTGCGGCCGCGGGGCGCGGCGCGCAGGGCACGCAGAAACGGGTACGCTTTCGCGCTTTGGCGTCCGCAAGGGAATGCCGGCAGGGCAGGAGCGCCGTGCCGGGACAACCATGGCGGCGCTCAGGCCGTGACGGGATGATCGTGCAGGCGGTCGCGTTCGGCCAGCGACGGGAACAGGCGCATCCACACCGCCACCACCACCAGCGTGCCGATGCCGCCCAGCAGCACCGCGCCCACCGGCCCCAGCAATGCCGCAGTAACGCCGGACTCGAATTCCCCGAGCTGGTTTGACGCGCCGATGAAGACCGAGTTGACCGCGCCCACGCGCCCTCGCATGTCGTCGGGCGTGTCGAGCTGGACCAGGGTGGAGCGCACCACCACGCTGATCATGTCGGAGGCGCCGAGCATGACCAGCGCCGCCATCGACAGCGGCAGCCAGCGCGAGATGCCGAACACCATGGTGGCCACGCCGAACACGGCCACCGCGCCGAACATGATGCGGCCCACGCGGCGGTTCATCGGGTGGTGCGCCAGCCACAGCGCCGTGGCCAGCGCGCCGATGGCGGGCGACGAACGCAGCAGGCCGAGGCCCCACGGGCCGGTGTGCAGTATGTCGCGCGCGTAGATGGGCAGCAGCGCGGTGGCGCCGCCCAGCAGCACGGCGAACAGGTCCAGCGAGATCGCCCCCAGCAGTACCGGCCGGCCACGGATATAGGCGATGCCCGCGAACAGCGTGGAAAGGCTGACCGGCGTGGTGACGCGCTGCGCGATCTGGCGCAGCTTGATCGCGCTTACCAGGCAGGCCGCCACCGCGAACAGCGTGGCGCTGATGGCATAGACCACGCCGGGGCCGGCCACGTAGGCGAATCCGCCCAGCGCCGGGCCAATGATGATGGCGGTCTGCACCGCCGAACTGGACATCGCCACCGCGCGCGGCAGCAGGCGCGGCGTGACCACGCTGGGCAGCAGCGCCTGCAGCGTGGGGGTCTCGAAGGCGCGCGTGGCGCCTATCAGGGCGACGAACACGAAGATATGCTCGCGCGCGATCCAGCCCTTGAGGCTGGCCAGCGCCATCGAGGCGGCGATCAGCGCTTCGAGCGTCTGGCAGGTGCGCACGATCAGGCGCCGGTCGAAGCGGTCCGCCACGTGGCCGGACATCAGCAGCAGGATCACCGAGGGCAGGAACTGCACCAGGCCCACCATGCCGAGCATGAAGGGATCCCGCGTGAGGTCGTAGATCTGCCAGCCCACCGCCACCGTGAAGATCTGGTAGCCGATGGTGGTGCACAGGCGGGCAAACCAGAACAGCCGGAACGAAGGATCGCGGAAGACGGAGTCCGGCTCGGCGGCCGGAACGGAGGCAGGGGTCGACATGGATGGCGGCAAGGACGGGACAGTTGGCGCGGCACATGGCGCGCCGCACTCGGCGAAACACAAGAAAAGCGCCTTACGCTGCCCTTTTGCTCACATCGGGACTTCCGATCGGGGCTAATGCTTGATTCCACAAGTATCGGATTCTATCCGAGCGAGGGCGCGCCCGCCGACGCTGGCGGCAACTTCCATGTATCAACTTTGATGCAATGTCACCACAGAGCCGAAAAATGAAGTGATTCCGATAATGATTCGTATTTATAATTCGAGCCCTCGATACGGTACGGGCAAACCCTAGTTCCCGCCCGCGCATTCCAGGAAGTCCACCCTTGCAGCCCACCATCCGACTCACGGGTGCCGCCCTTGGCGCCGCCCTGCTTTGCCTCTCTTTGTCCACACGCGCAGCCGACGCCACACCTGCGCAGGCCGCCGCCGCACCGGCGGCAGACGCGGCCGGCGCACCCGCCTCCCAGGGCGAGAAAACGCTCGGCGCCGTCACCGTGGTGGGCAACTGGCTGGAAAATCCCAGCGAGACCAAGGTGCTGGAGCACCCCGGCGCCCGCACCATCGTCGAGCGCGAGACCTTCGCCCAAAGCGGCGCCAGCAATGTGCGCGACGTGCTGCGCCAGATCCCGGGCGTGCAGGTGCAGGAGAGCAACGGCACCGGCGGCAGCGATATATCGCTGAACGTGGGCGTGCGCGGCCTGGCCTCGCGCCTGTCGCCGCGCTCGACCATCCTGATGGACGGCATCCCGCTGGCGGTGGCGCCCTACGGCCAGCCGCAGCTGTCGATGGCGCCGGTGGCGCTGGGCAACCTGGACGCGGTCGACGTGGTGCGCGGCGCAGGCTCCGTGCGCTATGGCCCGCAGAACGTGGGCGGCATCATCAACTTCGTGACGCGCGCGATCCCGAAGACGTTCGCCGCGGATGCCTCGGTCGAAACCGACATCTACTCCCATGGCGGCAGCGTCAAGACCACCCCGAGCGCATTCATCGGCGGCACCGCTGAAAACGGCCTGGGCGGCGCGCTGCTGTACTCCGGCGTGCATGGCAACGGCTTCCGCGAGAGCAACGACCACGTCAGCATCGACGACCTGATCCTCAAGGGTTCCTACCGCATCACGCCGGCCGACGAGCTGAGCGCCGCCTTCTACTACTACGAGGGCAACGCCGGCATGCCCGGCGGCCTGACGTCGGCGCAGTACGCGGCCAACCCGTTCCAGTCGGTGCGCCCCTTCGACAACTTCAGCGGCCGCCGCAACGATTTCTCGTTCAAGTACGCGCACAACGACAAGGACCGCAAGTTCGAAGTGCTGACGTACTACACGGACAGCTTCCGCGGCAGCAACATCGAGCAACAGGGCACGGGCGCCCAGGCCAGCCAGCGCCGCCTGACCGCCGCGCCGCGCAACTACCACACGTTCGCGATCGAGCCGCGCTACTCGCAGCTGTTCCGCACCGGCGACGTCAGCAACGAAGTCAGCGTGGGCTACCGCTACCTGCGCGAGGCCAGCGACGAACAGGCAAGCCGCACGAGCTTCTACACGCCGGGCTCGGTGAACGCGCCGGACCTGGCCTCGCCGGTCTACCAGTGGCGCACCGGCGGCACCACCGCCAATGCGGTCTACATCGACGACACCATCAACATCGGCAACTGGACCATCACGCCGGGCCTGCGCTACGAGTTCATTCGCTCGAACCTGACCGACCGCTTCACCAACGTGCGCACCGATGTCTCGTCCAACGAGCCGCTGCCCTCGCTGGCCGTGATGTACCACGTGAGCGACAACTGGACGCTGTTCGCCAACGCGGGCGTGTCGTTCGGCCCGCTGCAGTACTTCCAGATCGCCTCGACCACCAACGGCCTGACGCCGGAGAAGGCCAAGACCTATGAGGTCGGCACGCACTTCAACGCCAACGGCTGGGGCGGCGAGCTGACGCTGTTCAACATCGACTTCGACGACGAACTGCAGCTGCGCGGCGGCACCGGCGGCGCGCCGGACGCGTGGACCAACCTCGGCGCGACCACGCACCGCGGCGTCGAATCGTCACTGCGCTACGACTTCGGCACGCTGTCGAAGACCCTGATCGGCCTGTCGGCGTACGCCACCTACACGTTCACCGACGCGACCTACAACCAGGGCAATTTCGCCGGCCGCGACCTGCCGTTCTACTCGCGCCACGTGGCGACGCTGGGCATGCGATACCTGCGCAACCGCTGGATGCTCAACGTGGACACCTTCGCGCAGTCCAAGCAGCGTTCGCCGGGCGACCCGAGCACGTCGGCCACTTACCAGACCGCCGAGAGCGCCAATGGCGCGCTGGGCGATATCCCGGGCTACGCGCTGGTGAACATGCGCCTGGGCTATGACTTCGGCAAGGCGGCGCAGAACCTGAAGATCGCCGTGGGCGTGAAGAACCTGTTCGACCGCCGCTACTTCACCCGCTCGACCGACAACAACGCGGGCAAGTACGTGGGCATGCCGCGCACGTTCTACATCCAGGCTTCGCTGGCTTACTAAGCCGGCATCCCGCAGCAAGAAAACGGCGCCCCGGGGCGCCGTTTTCGCTTCCAGTCCCGCGCGCAGGCACCGATCGGCGTCAGCACGCTCACGCGGCTGGTGCCGTTCGCGCTGGCGGGCGTGTATGCGGATGCAGGCCTGGCGGCGGGGCGCAGCGTGACGCTGCGAAGCCCGCGGGGCTCAGACGATCTCGCGCGTTTCCTTGAACTCGACCTTGGGAAAGCGCTCCTGCGTCAGGCGCAGGTTCACCATGCTCGGCGCGAGATAGACGTGATCGCCGGCGCCATCCAGCGCGACGTTGTGGCCGGCCTTCTCGATCAGCTTCTCGATCTCGGCCGGATCGCCCTTGAGCCAGCGCGCCGTGGCGCATTCATGCGATTCGAAGATCGCGTCCACGCCGTATTCGTGCTCCAGGCGGTGCGCCACCACGTCGAACTGCAGAATACCCACGGCACCCAGCACCAGGTCGTTGGAAGCAATGGGACGGAACATCTGCGTGGCGCCTTCCTCGGCCAGCTGCTGCAGGCCCTTCTGCAGCTGCTTGACCTTGAGCGGGTTGTTCAGGCGCGCGCGGCGGAAGAATTCCGGTGCAAACGACGGGATGCCCGTGAACTTGAGCGCCTCGCCTTCGGTGAACACGTCACCCAGGCGGATGGTGCCGTGGTTGGGCACGCCGATGATGTCGCCGGAGTAGGCTTCCTCGGTGGTGTTGCGGTCCTGCGCCATGAAGGTGATGGCGTTGTTGATGGCCACGGTCTTGCCGGTGGACACGTGCAGCAGTTTCATGCCGCGCTCGAAGCGTCCCGAGCACACGCGCACGAAGGCGATGCGGTCGCGGTGGCGCGGGTCCATATTGGCCTGGATCTTGAACACGAAGCCGGTGAACTTGGTTTCGTCCGGCTCCACCACGCGCGTCTCGGTGTTGCGCGCCTGCGGCGGCGGCGCGAGTTCGCACAGCGCGTCGAGCAGGGACTGCACGCCGAAATTATTGATGGCCGAGCCGAAGTAGACCGGGGTCTGCTTGCCGCAGAGGAAGGCGTCCTTGTCGAAGGCGTGCGAAGCACCGCGCACGAGTTCGATCTCGATGCGCAGCTCTTCCGCCTGGCTGCCCAGCACGCGGTCCAGCTCGGGGTTGTCCAGCCCGTCGACCATGGCGGAGGTACCCTTCTCGCCGTGCGGGTCGAACAGCTGCACGCGGTCATCGATCAGGTGGTACACGCCGCGGAAGGACTTGCCCATGCCGATCGGCCATGTCATCGGCGCGCACTGCATCTTCAGCACGTCCTCGATCTCGTCGAGCAACTCGATGGGCGAGCGGCCTTCGCGGTCGAGCTTGTTGATGAAGGTGATGATCGGCGTGTCGCGCAGGCGGCAGACGTTGAGCAGCTTGATGGTCTGCGCTTCCACGCCGTTGACGGAATCGATCACCATCACCGCGGAGTCCACCGCGGTCAGCGTKCGGTAGGTGTCTTCGGARAAGTCTTCGTGGCCCGGGGTGTCGAGCAGGTTGACGATGTTCTCGCGGTACGGGAACTGCATCACCGAGGAGGTCACCGAGATGCCGCGCTGCTTTTCCAGCTCCATCCAGTCGGAAGTGGCGTGGCGATCCGCCTTGCGCGCGCGCACTTCGCCGGCGACCTGGATGGCGCCGCCGAACCACAGCAGTTTTTCGGTCAGGGTCGTCTTACCCGCGTCAGGGTGCGAAATGATGGCAAAGGTGCGACGACGCGCAATTTCGGATACGAGCGAGCTCACGGCAGTGGATTCGGCAAACAGAAGATGGAAGGGGCCCGGGGCGCAGCGGACCGGCGCCAGGGGCCGGCGGGACCATCAGCTTGCGGTCGGGCGCCGGGCACTGCGGGCATGCACGAAGGGAATCGGGCGGTATTTTACCGGTTCGCGGGGCCAGCGGCGTGCTGATCGGGTGGCGAGGCGGCGTTTTGCCCCCGCAAGCTGCCGAACTGCAGGGCGTACTGGCGCGTAAGCTCGGCCCCGAAGAAGAAAATTTGCGCCGAGTAGTACACCCATAACATCAGCGCCACCACCGAACCGGCAGCACCGTAGGAGGTCGCCACCGCGCTGTTGCCGAGATAGAGGCCGATCAGCCGCTTTCCCATCGAGAACAGCAGCGCAGTGATGATCGCGCCCATGATCACGTCGCGCCAGGCGATGCGCGCATTGGGCAGCATCTTGAAGATGACCGCGAACAGCAGGGTGACCACGGCGAAGGAAAACGCGGTGGAGAGCACGTCGGCCACCGGCGCGAACCACGACTGTGTCCACATCTGCCCCCAGAAGCGTTCCACCACGGCCAGCGCGGCGTTGACGATCAGCGATACCAGCAGCATGAAGGCAAGCACCAGCACCAGGCTGAACGACAACAGCCGCGCGCGCAGCAATTGCTGCCAGCCCGCGCCTTGCGGCACCGGCGCGGCCCAGATCTCGTCCAGGCTGCCCTTGAGCTCGGCGAAGGCGCTGGTGGCGCCGACGAACAGGATGCCGGTGGCGATGGCAGTGGCCAGGCCGCTGCCACCGGCCCGGTGCGTGGCCGCCAGGATCTGCTGGATGGCGGCCGCGCCCTGCGCGCCGACGAGGTCGTCGATCTGGGCGAAGATCTCGCCACGCGCGGCTTCCGCGCCAAAGAAGATGCCGGCGATGGAAATCACCAGCACCAGGATCGGTGCCATCGAGAACAGCATATAGAACGAGAGCGCCGCGCCTTTGCTGGCGGCGCGATGGGCCAGCCACGAGCGGATCGCGGCCAGCACCACGCTGGCGGTACGCGCGGCGGTGTGGCGGTCCGGCAACCAGTGGCCCGGGCGGGGCCTGGGGGTCTTCGGGTCCAGGGGGCGGCGAGGGGTGTCGGCGGGATTCACGCTGGGGTCCGGAGGTTTGGCGGCGAAAGCTGCACGAGCACGGCTAGCGCTCCTTGCGCAGGCCCCAGATGAGCGAGACCATGAACAGCACGAGGAAGACGATGAACAAGAGCTTGGCGACCTGGGCCGCTCCGGCGGAGACGCCGCCAAAGCCGAACAGCGCGGCGACCACGGCGATCACGAAGAAGAGCGCGGCATAGCGCAACATGATGAGACTCCAGTGAGGCTCTCCCGTTCTTGTTATGCGTCCGAAAGTCCATGATACAGCCGCCTGCGCGCTTTGCCCAAGCCGCGGGCGGGCGGCCAGAGGCTAGACTGGAAGGCGGGCGGCTCGCCGTCGCGCAGGCCGCCGTCCGCCCAGTCTTCCTCCAGCACCGAGGCTGTTTCCCTGTCACAAGGAGGCACCATGAACCGGATCACCACGCGCTGGCTTGGCATCGCTGTCCTGCTGGCGTTCGGCCTGCTCGCCGCCACGGGCTGCGAGCGCAGCCAGCCAGGCCCGAAGCCGATCTCCAGCGAAGCGGCCGCCCAGGCCGGCACCTTGCCGGCACGCTAGGCGGGCCGCACGGCCCGCGCTCCGGCGCATTGCGCGGCGCCTTGATACACCAGCGATTGCGCCCGCCTTCGTGCGTCCGCGCCACGTCCTGCGCCACTTCCTGCGCCCCACTGCAAGCGCGCGGCGTACCCGTTTCTGCGTGAACGTTGCGGCCGCGGTCAGACCAGTTGGCCATGGAATGGCCTGTTACAACGCTGCAACCAAAGCCGGGCGGCCTTCCGGGCCACGCCATGGCAGGCCCGGCGCCTGATGCAGCAAAGCCGTGCAGCCGCTGGCGGGCAGCGCCCGCCAGCCACGGCCGCAAACGCGCGTTTCAGCGCTGCAACCAAAATGTTCCCGCCTCCGCGGGGAACTTCCGCGCGTGGCCGTATACCACCCGAGAGCCGGCGCCAGTGCTGGTTTTGCGGGGATTGGCACGCTTGTCGCTCTCTCACCGGCAGGGAGACATAAAAAAATGACGCGACGAGTCCTACAACGCGGGAGTGAGTTCTGCCATGCGTCAGCCGCCTGCACGAATGACGGCACGAAGGCGCTCTTATCGGCTGGCGCGACCTGCGCCATCGGTCTTGCAGCTTTTGTCGCCGCCTTTGCTCCCATCTGCGCGCTTGCAGAACCAGGCGATATCGTCGTACTGCGCAGCGTCGAGCCGCGCATTGCCTATCGCGGCATACCGTCGGGGGACATGCCGATAGCTGCCGCTGTCGAGCCGTTTCCGTCCAAACGCTTCGAACAATCCGCCGCCGCCGTGGTGAGCGACCTGACCGACAGCGATCTCGCTGCCGCGGTGGGTCGCAGCACCGCCGGCCGCGCCGTGCCTGGCGCCGGCCAGGCCGTGGCCGGCCTGCTCGCCGGCCAGCCAGGCCAGTTGCAGGGCCTGGCCACGGGCAGCGGCACGGCAGGCGCCACGGGCGGTATCGCGGGACAAGTGGCGCAGGCTACCGGAAACATGAGCGGCGCCTTGTTGCGCGGACTGGCGCCGCTTGCTGCAGGAGCCCATCCATGACACGGGCTCCGGTCATCGTCTGCGCCGCGCTGGCGCTGGGTTGCGCGCAGGGCCATGCGCAGGTCCCGGGCGTGGACAGCGCCGGCATCGATCCGGGCGCGCTTGCCGGTGCGAGCGGGCGCGCCGCCGTCAACGTGGCCGCCGGCATCGGCAATGCGCAGACCAACCAGGCCGCGATCGGCACCGGTGCCGCGGAAGTGCTGTCGGTGCAGCGCGCCGCCGCGGTTGCACCCGCGGCCGGTGCCGTCAGCCGCATCGGCAACGGCGCCTTCGCCAGCGGCAGCGGGCTGCTCTCGGCAAACGTGGCCAGCGGCAACGGCAATCTGCAGGGCAATGCGGCGGTACTGGCACCGTCCGCCGCGGTAAGGATCGAGGCCATCTCGGACGGCTTGCTGGCCGCCGAATCGGCCGGAGGGAGTCGCCCGGGTTCAGCGGGCCACGCCTCAGGACCCCGCGAGGCAGTCATCCAGCCGGATGCCTACCGCAACGCGACGGGCCTGGTGCAGCTGAACCAGACGGCCGGATCGGGGAATGTCTCATCCAACGTATTTGTGCTCCGTCCCCCGGCGGGCACTTTTTTCTAAAAAGGGAAGGAGAAAATCATGAAAACGAAAATCCTCGCCATCGCAGCGATGATGGCGCTGTCTACCAGCGCATTTGCAGGTGGATTCAGCTATTTCGATCGCCCCGACGACGCCGACATCTTCAACCAGACTGCCATCAGCAACGACATCTATGTGCGCGGCTTCGGCTTTGCCTGGGGGGATATCAAGTTCAAGTCCGAGTCGGGCGCGGTGGTCAACAGCCAGCAAAGCGCCCGTGACAACAACGTGCGCATGGGCTCGTCCAGCAACACCGCGTTCGGCGGCGGCAACGCGCTCTTCAACGCGCAGGGCAATATCGGCGTGAACATTGCCGCCGGCGCGGGTAACGGCCAGTCCAACCAGGCTGCGCTGGCGAGCATCGATGCATCGGATGTGTTCGCCTCCGCGCAGGTGTTCTCCAGCCAGAAGACCGCCGGCAATGGCGTGCATATGGTCGGCGCGGCCAACAGCGCCACCATGGCGGACAATATGCTCGCCGGGGCCAAGGGCAATGTCGGCGTGAATATCGCTGCCGGCGCCGGCAACCTGCAGAGCAACGCGCTGGCGGCCTCGGTCAATACCGGCAGCGGCTACACCGGCCGGGGCGGGCAACCGGTCGGCGTGCTGGCCAAGGCGACCGCGTCGAACGACCAGGCCACCTACGGCAACGATCTGTCGATGTGCGGCTGCAAGCCGAACAATGCCGCCAACCTCGCCGGCGGCGCCCTGGCCAACGCAGTGGGCAATATCGGCGTCAATATCGCTGCCGGCGCGGGCAACGCGCAGAGCAACGGGCTCGCCATCTCCACGGCGACGCGCTGAGTGGAGCAGTACGCCGCAAGGCACCGCGGTACGCAGTAAAAAGCAGTGGAGGGAGAGCCGGGCACGGGGGGGACCGGCTCATCCAGCCCGAGGGAGGTAGCAAGATGCGCGCGTTATTTCGCGTGGCCGGGGCATGCCTGTTGCTGTCGGCGGCGTTCGGCGCCAGCGGGCAGAGCACGATGACCATCAACCTCGATGGCCAGCCGATGCTCAGGAAGCCGGTCAAGAGCATGCTGGAAATGCGCTATCAGAACATGATGCGCCAGCAGCTCGACTTCAGTTGCGGCGCGGCGGCGGTAGGCACGCTGTTGCGCTACGGTTACGGCCTCGACCTGGCCGAGCCGAAGATCGTGGAAGACATGCTGCGCATCTCGGATGCCGATACCGTCGTCAAAAACGGTTTCTCCATGCTCGACATGCGCAACTACGTGGAGACGCTGGGGCTGCGCGGACGGGGCTTCCGCGTGGACTACAGCGCGCTGCGGCAACTCAAGATCCCGGTCATCACCTTGCTCGACGTCAACGGCTACCTGCACTTCGTGGTGGTACGCAGGGCGATCGACGGACGCGTGTTCGTTGCCGATCCGGCGCTTGGCAACCGCATCATCAAGGAAGAAGATTTCGCGGCCAACTGGAACGGGCTGGTGTTCGCCATCGTCGGCCGGCCGTTCGATCCGAACTCGCCGCTGCTGGACTTCGCCGCGCCGGCCCTGCGCGACCGGACCAACGCCGCCCTGGCCGGGGGGATGGTGCCGGCGGCGCTGGATTTCGGCCTGATCCGGATGGATTACTTCTGACATGGACACCGCGCTGCGCCTCTTCTGCCTGACTTGCTCCGCCGGCATGGCGATGGCCGCGGCGCCGACGCGCGCGGCTTCGGCCGCCGACGACGTCGGCGACATCGTCGGCGCGCCGGTGATGGCCGAGCTGGTGTCCGACGAGGAACTGGCGGGCGTGCGCGGCAAATACCTCGGGGCCAGCCTGGTCAGCGGCTTCATGGTGGAGATGGTGTCGCGCTGGCAGAACGACAACGCGGTCGCCACGGCAACTGCGCGCGTGGCGGCGGCCAACCTGGCGGCGGGCGCGGCCGTGGCGCAGGCCAGCGCGAGCCTGTCGGCACGCGTGCAAAGCCTGGCGGGCGGCACGGTGCAAGGCAATGGCGGCGTGGCCAGCTCCGCGGTGCAGGCGGCGGGGGTCGGGCAGGTGACGCAGATCGCGGGCGATGGCAATTCGGTCAGCAACGTCAGCACCATCACCACGCAGACCACGCCCATCGTCGCGCAGTCGCCTGCGGCTGGCAACGGTACCCTGCCGCAGCAGGCGCAGGCCAACGGCATGACGGCCAGCGCCACGGTCAACCCTGGCGGCGGGATATCGGTGGCGATCCAGTCGGCGGCGGGGAGCGCCACCCAGAACGCGCAAAGCGGCAGCCTGATGCAGACCGCGCGCATCACGGGCGACGCGCAACAGGTGCTCAACCTCACCAATATCACGCTGCAGGTGCAGCAATTGACGATCCGGCAACTGACGCAATCCAGCATGCGCGACGCACTAGCGGCAATCGCATCGATGCGACGATAATCGCTGCATGCCTAGGGCTGGCGCACCCGCTTCACGCGCATTCAGATTTCCGGGGGGAAAGATGAAGACCGAATTCGCTGTGCTGGGTACCGTCGCGGGTACCCTGCTCTCCGCGGCTGCGTACGCGCAGGTTGGCGCCCGGCAGCCGAGCGCGGACGAGCGGATCGAACGACTGACAGAACTGGTCGAGAAACAGGAACAGACCATCAAGGCTCTCGAGCAGCGCCTGAACGACCTGGAAATGGTCGGGGCGCGCGGGCGAGGGGTAGCGGGGGGAACGGGGAGCAGTGCCGACGGGAACGCCAGCAGCGCCATGGCCGCTGCCGGTGTTCCCTCCTTGGCACAGGAGGCGACTCCATCCACGTCCGCGGGCGGCACCGCAATCGGCGCAAGCGGCACGAGCGCGCAGGTGGTGGGCTCCGATGCGCGCGAGACGCAGCAGCAGGCGCGCGTACAAAGCAAGGACCTGGTCTACCAGACCGAGCATGCGCCTTTGTTCGAGCGGCGCCTGACCATCGACAGCGGTTTCGTCTACAGCTATTACGACCGGCGAGCGCTGTCGCTGTCAGGCTTTCTCGCGCTCGATGCGATCTTCCTCGGCACCATCAACCTGAACCAGACCAAGTCGCACACGCTCACCTACGACACCATCGCGCGCTACGGCCTGACCGACCGCCTGTCGATGGATTTCGACGTGCCGGTGACCTACCGCAGTACCAACTTCATCTCGGGCGGCGCGGGGGGCTCGGCCTCGAGCCTGTCGGACGCCACGCTCAGCACCACCGCGCTGGCCGACGTCAGCATGGGCGTGTACTACCAGTTCCTGCGCGAGAGCGGCGCGGCGCCGGACGTGGTGGGCAGCGTGCGCGTGCGCGCGCCAACCGGGCGCACACCGTTCGGCATCAAGCTGGTGTCGGCCGACCGGAACAACAACAACCTCAATATCGCCGACCAGTTGCCCACGGGCAACGGCGTGTGGGCGGTCACCGCCGGCCTGTCGGTGCTCAAGACCTACGACCCGGTGGTGCTGTTCGCCAATGCGAGCTACACCTACAACATCAAGCGCTCGGTGAGCGATATCTCGTCGGTGCAGGGCCAGGTCACGCCGGCCGACGTGAAGCTGGGCGACACCATCGGCTTCGGCGGCGGCCTGGCGCTCGCGCTCAACGACCGCACGTCGATGTCGCTGGCGTTCAATGCGGCCTTCTCGGGCAGCACGCAGGTCACCACGTCGGGCGTGACGCAGACCGTGATCGGCAGCCGCGCCAATGTGGCGACGATGACGTTCGGCTTCAACCACGTCATCACCAAGGGCCTGTCGGTCAGCACCGCGTTCGGCATCGGCCTGACGCCGGACGCGCCGAACTACACGGTGTCGCTGCGCTTTCCCTATACGTTCTAGGGGGTGCCGGGGAGCGGATAAGAAAAGCGGGCCGCAGCCCGCTTTTTTCAATGCCGCCTGACGAGCGCTATTCGCCTGCTCCCGGGCGCGCCTCGATGCGGATATTGTGCTTGTGCATCAGCCGGTAGAGCGTGACCCGCGACACGTTGAGCTCGCGCGCGGCCGGTACCACGTGGAAGCCGTGACTGGCCATCACGGTGCGGATCGCCTCGCGCTCGGCTTCCTCGCGGATGGCATCCAGCGTCTTGCGCGGGGCATCCGTGCCGCCGTGCAGCTGCAGGTCTTCCGCGGTGATCTTGCGGTTGTCCGTCATCACGATGGCGCGTCGCACCCGGTTGATCAGCTCGCGCACATTGCCCGGCCATTCGTACTGCATCATCGCCTGCGTGGAACATGGCGAGAAGCCACGGATACGCCGGTGCGCCTCGTGTCCATGCTCGGCGAGCACGGCGTTGGCCAGCAGCAGGATGTCCTCGCCGCGCTCGCGCAGGGGCGGGATCGACAAGGTCAGCACGCATAGCCGGTGGAACAGGTCGGAACGGAAGCGTCCGTCCGACTGCGCGGCGACCAGGTCCACGTGCGTGGCCGAGATGATGCGCAGGTCCAACGGAATCGACTGGTGGCCCCCGAGCCGGGTGATGGTGCCTTGCTGAAGGAAGCGCAGCAGGGCAACCTGGCTTTCCAGCGGGAGGTCGCCGATCTCATCGAGAAACAGCGTGCCGCCCTGGGCCTGCTCGATCCAGCCGATCTTGCGCTGGTTGGCGCCAGTGAAGGCGCCTTTCTCGTAGCCGAACAGCTCGGATTGCACGAGGTGCGGCGGGATCGCGCCGCAGTTGATCGCCACGAACGGGCCCTTGCGCCGGCTCGACGCCTCGTGCACGGCTTGCGCGGCGAGCTCCTTGCCGGTGCCCGATTCGCCCGAGATAAAGACGGGCGCCTCGTTGTGCGCCACCTTGGCCAGCGAGCGGAACATGGCGCGCATGGCCGCGCACTCGCCGATCATCGGGCCGTGGCCGATCAGTTCGTGGCTGCGCGCGCCGTGCAGGCAGGCCATGCCGTGGGCGTGCTTGAGGGTGTAAAGCAGTTCGCTGAACGAGAACGGCGTGCGCACATAATCGACGCAGTAATCGCGGATCAGCCGGCGCACGCGCTCGTCTTCGAGCATGCGCGACGAGGTGATCGCCACCCACATCACGTGCAGGTACTGCAGGCTTTGCTCGAGCTGCGCCAGCTCGGCATCGCTGTACTCGTTCTCGAGGTCGAGCACGCCTGCCATCGGCGCGCTGCCTCGTACCACGCGGCTCAGGTCGCGGATCTGCTGGATATGGCGAATCTCCCAGCCAGACCCGAACTGGGCCGGATCGAATCCATAGGGTTCGTGGCGCGACACGACCAGCACCTGTGCGGTGCGTGTCGCCACCTTGCACAGTCGGTCCATAGCGTTCTCCCTGCCGTTGAGCATCTTGATGATTCCGGCTTGCACCGCGGCCTCGCTTCGATGCGGGCCATGGGTGCGGTCGAGCTGAGCCGGTTGGGGGGCTTCCCCCATGCGCAACGTCGGCATTACGGCTTGGACAGACTGCGGGACTGCTCACCGAGAATGGCGGCATGCTCGCCACCGGCCTGGAGCTGATCGCGGATGCGTCGGCGCACCAGGTCTTTCTCGCGCAGCAATTCGCTGCGGGGCGCGTCGGGAGACTGGCCGGAGTATCGGTAGTAGAGCGTCTTGTAGGTGAGCTGGCTGAGAATCCATTCCTGCAGCAGGCTGCGCTGGCGCGAAAGTTCACCTTCGAGCGAGCGCTGGCGTTGCAGCAGTTGTTCGATCGCTGCGCGAGCATGTGCCGGCAGCATGCGGTCCTGGCTCAGGAAGTCTTCGACGACGCTGGCGGCCGGATTGGCGTCTCCGGTGCTACGGTGTCGGCGTGGCGTCTCGGCTGCGGCTTCTCCCAAAGCCGTCCAGGCGCGATGAATGGAAAGGCTGGCGGACTCGCTGATGGTTCCCATGGCGGGTCGCCGGATTTCTCCTGCATTCATGATGTGATCCCCGTTGAACAACACCCCCGGCACTACACGTTCGCGATTACCACTTATCGTTGATGTTCTTATTTGCTTTCTTGTGGGGCGGGCGTGTATCCGCGCGCTCCCTTCCGTGGTGGCGAAGCCATCTGGACGATGGTCTGGTCGGTCAGTCCTTGGCCGTTCTGCGGGCGTGGGACTTTTGTTTCCGTCGTTATGTCTGGTGTTGCTTTGCGCCAGCCGGCGCAAACTCCGGAACGCCGGAGTCAAGAAGGGGCGCCCTCGAAGCGCCCCGCAATTTGCCACGCCTCTAGTTCAGTGCATTTAGGTCAGTTTGTCCAGCCCTCAGTATGGGGGCTCAACCCAATATCATCCTTTAGTATGAGCACCTTGCTACACACGACTTGGCATTGCAGGTAATTATCCACTTACATCGTACGCAGAAACGGGTACGCGCTTCCGTTTCCTGACGAACACGGGCGGGGTTGGCCAGGCCCGCAGAAACGGGTACGGTCGCCGCGCCCGGGGCCACGGCGGCACGCGCGCGAAGCGACGCAGAAACGGGTACGCACGGGCTCGTGCGCGGAGCGCCGTGCCCGCGGCTGGCGGGCACGGCAGCCACGGGATCAGTGGCCGGGAAGGTAGTAGAACTTGAAGACGAACACGGCCGCGATGATCCATACCATGACCGGAACGCGCCTGGCCTGGCCCGTCAGCAGCTTGAGCCCGGCATAGGTGATGAAGCCAAACGCCACGCCGTTGGCAACGGAGTAGGTAAAGGGCATGCCCAGCGCGGTCAGCACGGCCGGCACGACTTCGGTGGCGTCGGTCCAGTCGAGATCCACCAGCTCGCGCAGCATCAGGCAGGAGACATAAAGCAGCGCGGGCGCGGTCGCGTAGCCGGGCACGGTGCCGGCGAGCGGCGCGATGAACAGGCAGGCGAGGAACAGCACCGCCACGGTCACCGCCGTCAGTCCGGTGCGGCCGCCGGCCTGGACGCCCGAGGCGCTCTCGATATAGGCCGTGGTGGACGAGGTGCCCAGGAACGAGCCGGCCATGATGGCCGTGCTGTCGGCCATCAGCGCCTTGTTCAGACGGTCCATCTTGCCGGCCTTGAGCAGGCCGGCGCGATTGGCCACGCCCATCAGTGTCCCGGTGGCATCGAACAGCTCGACCAGGAAGAACACCAATACCACGTTGATGATGCCGATCGAGAGCGCGGCGGGAATATCCAGCTTGAGCAGGGTCGGGGCGATGGAAGGCGGCGCGGAAAATACGCCATGGAAGGTGTTGTCGCCCGCCACGAAGCTGAGGATGGTCGTCAGCAGGATACCGATCAGGATGGCGCCTTTGACCTTGAGGTGATCGAGCGCGACGATGGCGAAGAAGCCGACGATGGCCAGGATGGCGGGAGTCTGGTGAAGATCTCCGATGGTGACCAGGGTGGCGGGGCTGGCCGTGACGATGCCGGCGTTCTTCAGCGCCACGATGGCAAGGAAGAGCCCGATGCCCGCGGTAATGGCGATGCGGATCGAATGCGGGATGCCGTTGACGATCAGCTCGCGCACACGGAACAGGGTCACCAGCAGGAACAGACAGCCGGAGATGAATACCGCGCCAAGCGCGGCCTCCCACGGAAAACCCATGCCCTTGACCACGGTGTAGGCAAAGTAGGCATTCAGCCCCATCCCCGGCGCCATGGCGATCGGATAGTTGGCGTAGAAGCCCATGATCAGGGTGCCGATCGCCGCCGCCACGCAGGTGGCCACGAACACCGCGTCCTTCGGCATGCCGGCGTCACTGAGGATGCTCGGGTTGACGAAGATGATATAGGCCATCGTCAGGAAGGTCGTCAGGCCGGCAAGCAACTCGGTGCGCACGTCGGTCTGATGCTCGCTCAGCTTGAACACGCGCTCGACGAGCGAAGGGCCGGCAGACGCCGCCGGGGGATTGCGCAAGGGATCCTGCGTTGGCATGGAGGTTCCTCTTATTCTGTTGTGATGCGTATGTTTCAAAGGGGTTCGCGCCCCGGCGGGCCCAGCCCGGGCCGGGCGTAATGTCTTACAGATTCTCCCCTGCGGCAGAGCCGGTGGAGAATGTGTGGCATACGAAATATGTGATGATCCCGCGATGCTTGGCGGTGGATCCGGACAGACATCCAGAATCACCCTACCTTGACGCTGGCGCTAATCCACCGTATAAACCCCGCTAGATTCAAGCGACGAGGCAACAGCACATTCGTTAGCCACCGTCATGGTACTTCCGTTGTCCATGGTGTCCTTTCCTTGAGTTGCTTTGCTGGATATGCGTGAGCTATCCGTTTCTTTTTAAATTTTTGTCAGGAAAAGCAATACCATGCAAACCGGTATCGTTAAATGGTTCAACGACGCCAAGGGCTTCGGTTTCATCAAGCCGGACGCAGGCGGTGACGATCTCTTCGCGCACTTCTCTGAAATCCGCGCCGACGGTTTCAAGTCGCTGCAGGAAAACCAACGCGTGTCGTTCGAAGTCAAGAACGGCCCGAAGGGCCTGCAAGCTGCGAACATCACGCCGCTGTAAGCAGTAAGACTGGCACCCCTCCTGGGGTGCGCCCAGTCAAGAAAACCCCGCCTCTCGAGGCGGGGTTTTTTTTTCGTCCTGCCGGGGCCCGCAAGCGGACGGTGGCGACATGCCCGCGGCCTGCGCCCCGTCGACCCGCCTCGCTACGCCCGAAAGCAGCCGCACCGCTTGTCCAGCCACGCCTGAGCCCTTAGCCACCGGAAGACACGCCGGGCCCGCAGAAATGGGTACGCACAGGCCAGGCGAGCCATGTCTTCGGCGAGATGACAAGCGCGCAGAAACGGGTACGCTTTGGCCGCACCGGCCGGGCCACGCACGCCCGGGCTTCGGGCGCAGCGCCTTTTGAACGTCCGCAGAAACGGGTACGCTGAGCTTGAAATCGACACGCAGCCAGGGCCTGGACTGAGCCGTCCAGGCCCTGGTTCGCTCCACACCGCAGCCATATTGCAGCGCAGAAACGGGTACGCTTTGCTCTGCCTGGCGCGCACCGAATACGCCTGCGGCCTCCTGACCGCATCCAAGATCGCCCTGCTGATGTATTGGTGCAACGCAGAAACGGGTACGCCTCACGCAATTCCCCGCCAGCTGGGCGCCTGGCCCGTACGCAGAAACGGGTACGCTGCCGCCCGTTTTCGGGCGAATTTACCGCTCGCATCGACCCCGCGAGCCATCCTCAAGCCTGATGGCCGGCCGCACGGCTGGCCGGTTTCCTGTCGCGACAACGAATCCCCTGCTCCACGCAGAATCGGGTACGCCCCGCTAAGCGCGTAGTCCGGCGCCCGCCTCGCAGAAACGGGTACGCCACTCGCTTGTATATCCCTGATCGCTGACCACCCCTCATCACCAGCATCTCCAGCGTCCCGCAGAAACGGGTACGCCGACGTATACCCTTTGGCAGCCTGGATAATTCCGAGTGCAAGCGCTCGCTTTTACTGAGAACCTTGTGTATAATAGAGGTGAAATTTCCGGCTTGAATTTCAGGGCGTCAGATACACGCAGAAACGGGTACGCCCAGCGCCGAATGATCGCCTTGCGGTGACGCAGAAACGGGTACGCTTCGGAGTTCGGAGCGGCCCTGGTGGATGTTTCGCAGAATTGGGTACGCCGCAGAAACGGGTACGCTGGCACGACCGAAACCGGGCTTCGAAGTGCTCACGCAGAATTGGGTACGCATTTGGAACGCCGCCGCCCCGATTGACGCAGAATTGGGTACGGTGCGGGGTGAAAAGGGCAGTCGGGGAGTGGGATGCGTACCCGTTTCTGCGGGGATAACTCCGGTACGACCCCTTGTTTACCTCGGCACGGAGCGTATACCGCACTTGACCCGCAGAAACGGGTACGCTTTGGCGCGGTCCGGCTGTGGAAAAGCCTGTGAGAACAGGGAGTTATCCCCGCAGAATCCGGTTCGCGCTTTACGCTGAAACGGGTTCGGTATACCGCAGAATCTGGTACAGCACTTCGCAGAATCGAGTACGGTTTCACGCAGAATCGGGTTCGGAAGGGGGCTTTTTCCGTATACGAATCAGTGGCTTGGGGGCTACGTATACGGTTTACGAGTAGTTAACCCATACGCTTATCGTTTACTGGTAGCTCAGTGCTGGCCTTCCGTGGACAACCCTGCCGGGTTGCCCACCGCAGACCACCCTGCTACCAGTCATGAGACCCACCTGACCCAAAACCCGCGGCAGGACAGGAAATTCGCCTACCGAACCTGTTTCTGCGTGACAAGGCGGTTTGCTTCGCGTAAAAAGTCGTGTATTCCGAAGCCCGCCAATATGCCCATCAAACGCACCCAGACCATCCTGGGATCTCACGATCCGGCCAACATGGACCGTGAGCCGTCCCGCATCATCGTTCCCGGCGACGAGAACAGTCTGGTTCCGTCCGAGAAATTCCAGCGCCTGTTCGACGAAGCCCAGGCCATGGAACGGGAAGATGCATGGCAAAGTGGCGAAGTCGGCTTCCTTAGCCGCGCCAGCGTACAAGTGACCCTGCCTTATCGGGCGCCGAAAGGTGCGCCGCCGGTGTGGACACGGACCAGCGGGAATATTTCCCTGATGATCCAGCCTGGTTACTTCACGCAGCAGCGATCCGAGAAGGCGAGCAACGGTCGCCAGAAACTGGTGTCCGAGACGGTGTCGCTCGGCTATCCCTACGGGTCTTACCCGCGCCTGATGCTTGCCTGGATTGGCAAGGAAATCATGGCCAAGAAGAAGCGAGGGGAGTTTACGGGCACGGTCGAGGATCGCCGCATTTCGCTGGGCAACTCGCTTTCCGAATTCATGTACAACCTGGGCATCCCGATGGCCACGGGTGGCAAGCGCGGCACCATGACCCTGGTGCGCCAGCAGATGATCCGTCTGTTCTCCGCCACCATTGCGATCGTCCAGAACAAGTCCACGCCGAGCCAGAACCAGAACCCAAATCACGAACCGCTGTCCATTGACCGGGTCGGGTACCTGCTGGCAGATCAGTTGTCGACCTGGTGGGATCCGATGCAGCCCGGGCAGGGCTCGATGTTCGAGAGTTTCGTGGTGCTGTCCGAGCCCTTCTTCAACGAGCTGGTTAACCGGCCTGTGCCAGTGGACATGCGGGCGCTGAAGGCGCTCAAGCAGTCGCCTTTTGCGCTCGATGTTTACTCCTGGCTGACGTATCGTTTCTTCACCATCCAGCGCCGCACCGAGATCCCATGGGAAGCGCTGCAGATGCAGTTCGGCACCGAGACGGAAAGCGAGCGCAAGTTCCGCGCACTGTTCCGCAAGGCACTCAAGGATGTGCTGGTGGTGTATCCGGGTGCCAAGGTGGATGCAGACTCGTCCAAGGCACTGATCCTGCAGCCCTCGCGCACCAGCGTTCGCAAGCTGGCCTGAGATCCGGCTTGTCGCACGATCCGCCCGCTGGCTAGCCCAGCGGGTTTTTGCTTTCAGGACAGTGCGCGCGGCATGCGTTACCGGGCTCCTTGCCGTCCGGGAACGATGTGGGCGTCTTGCCTCGCTTGGGATTGCAGAAAAGACAAAAGGCAAGCGTGGAACGCTTGCCTTTTGCTTTGCTGGCCGGACCGGGACCGATGGGGTCCCGGCTCGGCCGGCGAGTTCGGCGTGATTCGTGAGATCAGGCCGGCTTGATGGCGGATGCCTGCAAGCCCTTCGGACCCTGCTTCACTTCGAACGTGACGCGCTGACCATCCTTGAGCGTCTTGAAACCCGAACCCTGGATTTCGGAGAAGTGCGCGAACAGATCCGCACCGCCGTCGTCCGGGGTAATGAAGCCAAAGCCTTTGGTCTCATTGAACCATTTGACCGTACCGGTTGCCATGTGAATTTCCTTTCGAAGCAAGTTCTTGTACACAACGCAAACAACGCTAACAACCGCTCAAGCACGCTAAATTCTCGTAGTTACCGAACGGATGCGACGAGGTTGACACGACTTGACTCGACTGTAGCGGGCATCATAACCAGTTTGTCTAGTTGTGTCATGTGCGGCGAAAGACGCACTATGCCTACTGTAGGCGGATTCCATGCCGCATTTCAAGCGAAAATCTTTCATTTCCATAACACGAAATGTTTTCGCTAATTTTATGTAAAAAATATAAAATCAAAAAACAGTTGAGCCCGCACGTCACTTTGACTAAAGTTGCGCCTAGAGATAATCGTGCGCTTTCAGCGCTGAAAGAGAGGTCGCAAGTGCCAGCTAAAATCATCACGGTCTTCAATCAAAAGGGCGGGTGCGGAAAGACCACGGTCAGCATGCATCTCGCCGGCACGCTTGGCCTGCGCGGTGCACGCTCCATGCTCGTGGATATGGACGAGCAGGGCACCGCGACGCGCTGGGCGGCACAGGCCAGCGATGAACGTCCTTTTCCCGCTTCAGTGATCGGTCTGGCGCCTTCGGGGGGCGCAATGCACAGGGAGGTCCGCAAGTTCGTCCAGGACTATGACTACATCGTGGTGGATTGCCCGCCGGCGGTGCATTCGGCCGCGCCGTCGAGTGCCTTGCTGATTTCGGATCTGGCCATCATTCCCGTAGTGCCCTCCCCGCCGGACCTCTGGGCGGCAGTGGCCGCCAAGACGCTGGCCCAGCACGCGCAGGTACAGAACGAAACCCTGCGGATTCGGGTAATGGCAAACATGGTGCAGCGGCGCGTCTCGATTGCGCGGCAGGCGATCGAGATCCTCGGCGATGACGCGGAGGTTCCGCTGATGAATGCAATGATCGGCTCGCGCTCGGCATTCCGCGAATGTCAGGCGATTGGCTGCACGGTGCATGGTGTGGTTGGAGCACGCGAGTCGGTGCAGGAAGTCGACATGATGGTCGACGAGGTATTGTCTTTGATTGAGCAATAAGAATGGCTACAAAACTGAAGAGCCTGAAGGCGGGCATGCTGGCGGGGATGGCTGCCGAGAAAACACGCGGCGATGCCCTCGACCGCTTTGCGCGCGCCGAAGCCGCGATTTCCCAGCACCCGAACGGATTGCTCCAGGCACGCTCGCGCGAACCGAGCCCGATTTTCAGCGCTGAAAGTGAGCCGGAGGAGGAGGGCGGACGCATCCTGATGAAGGTCCCGCTGGCGCAACTCCACGACAATCCGTTTAATGCCCGTCGTATCTACGACCCGGTCGTGGTCCAGGAGCGGGCGGCATCCATCGCCACGCACGGGCAGAAAACGCCAGGCCTGGCCACGCCCGATCCGGCGCGCCCGGGGCATTACATCCTGGTCGATGGACACTACCGCAAACGCGCGCTGGCCTCGGCGGGCAAGCTCGAGATGGAATGCTTCATCGAGAGCGACCTCAGCGATCTCGACTTCTACCGCCTTTCCTTTCTGCTCAACGAGCAGCGCTCCGACCAGTCGGCGCTGGATAACGCCATCGCCTGGCGCCAGCTGCTGGATGAAGGGAAAGTCCAGAAAGAGGAAGATATATGTGAATTGACGGGTATGTCCGCGGGCACCGTCAACAAGACACTGGCACTGCTGCGCCTGCCGGAATCCGTGCTGGGCGTCATGCGTGAACGGCCCGCTGCCATCGGCATCGCCACCGGCTACGAACTGACGCTCTACTGCAAGATCGTTGGCGAGGACCGGACCCGTGACCTCGCCGCGCGCATCATGGTGGAGGGCTTGTCGAGCCGGGAAGTCGAGGCCATCCGCAAGCATGCCCAGGAAGGCAAGTCGCGCAAGGTCAAGGAGATCAGCCGCCAATACAAGATTCGCAGCGACGGCGGCCAGTTACTGGGCACCATAAAGGAGTGGGATTCCGGCCGCGTGATGCTCGACGTGCAGGTCGGCGACAGCGCGACGCGCGAAGCCCTTGTCGATGCACTCAAGGTACGTTTCGGCCTCGACAAGAAGGCGGGCTGACAACACGAACCACGGCGGCCAGCAACGCGCGCTCAGCCTGGCCGTCCGCCTTGCAAGCCAGGACGCGGCGTCCCGTGCGGCGCCGCCCACCGCATTCACTCACTCAGGCGCGGTAGCTTCACCAGAAGGTTGGGGCCGCATCCGCGTCCTCCGTCCGGCAAGATCGCGCGGCGAGCGCGCCGCGAATTCCCCATCCACCTCCGCCCGATAACGCTCGATCGCCTGGCTCAGCAGCGCATGCAGTCCGCGCACCGAGTATCCGGCGCCCGGCGAGCTATCGGCCTTGCGCTGTGCGCGCCCGGTAGGCGGCAAGCGTGGCGGCCCGACCAGGGCCACGGGTCGCCCGGCCTGGCCCTCCCAGTCCAGCCCCCGGTCTTGCCAGTGTCGTGCCAGCGCCGCGCGGGCCGGATCGTCCAGACCCTCCTGCGCAAAATCTCCGTCGGACTCTCCAAGCGTACCAAGCTGCTCGCGTTTGAATTCGGCCAGATCGGAGAATCCGATCGGCAACGCCTGCAATACGCGCACGGCAGCCTCGGCGGCTCGATAGCGCCGGCCATCCTCGGCCTGCCCCTGCGTTGTCAGCCATGCGAGGAAGCGTGCCAGCGAATCCCGATCGAACTGTGTTCCCGGCGGTCGCCGGGCGGCGCGCGGCAACCGCAATTGCGCCTGTGTTTCCGCTTGCCAGACATGCGATGCCACATGGCCCTGCAGTTGCAGCCATTCGAACAACGCGCCCAGGATGCGCGAGGCATGCAGAACACTGCTATCCGATAGCGGGCCGGTAAACGGCCGCCATGCGACCGAATCCCTCGGCGCGCGCGGACCCACCCAGAGGCGCTCGGGCACAGGCTTGCGCAAGAAGGCAAGGTAATCGAGCCTGTCCTGGCCATCCAGCATAGCCAGCGTCTTGCGGCGCTCCGTGACCGACCAGAGCAGGAGACGCTCGGCTTCCTTCCGATATGCCAGCCAGGTACTCTGCTGCGCTTCATTTGCCGCGAGCCAAGCTCTCACCGCGGACAGATCTTCCGGAAAAGATGCCTTTGCGTCACTTGATGCGCCGGGCGTTATCTCTGGACACCGCATCAGTTCGAATGGCACGAGCTGCCGCAGGCCCGGTGCCAGCACGGCCTCGCCCAGGCGGCCGCGCGCGCCCACGTGTTCGCGCAGCAGCGGCGCACCATGCTCGTCCCGGACGATATCCCTGTGCTCCGCCAGCCAGCGATTGATGGCCCCACCGGCAAGCGAGCCAATGCGCGGCACGGAGCGCCACCATGCGTTGCCATGCCGGTTGGCAAGTTCGACCAGGATATGCAGGTTGGATATTTTCTGGGCGCGCAGCCGCCGCGCCAGCGCAGGAGAAAACCACAGCTCGATGCCATGGTCGGCGCGCGGGCGCGCCGTACCCAGGCGCTCGAGCTCGGCCAGCGCCTCCACGCGGCGGTCCATGCCGCGATTGGAGCGTCCTGGACCCATTTCCAGCAATTCGGCCAGATCCGGCCTGCTATGCAGGTGGGCGAGCTGCACCATCCGGTCGCGCAAGCCCAGCAATACGCGCAGCGCGGACTCCCCGCCGGGATCGTCATCGGCGTCGTCGGATAGATAGCGATCGGCCACCATCGCCGCAGGCATGCCCTGGACGTAGGCGCGTACCGCGGCAAACTGGCTGCGTGTGAGTGTCAGACTGGGTGTTTTAGCGGGCTGCATCGCACGGCCCGATTGTGATGCTAAGGTGTTGATTCATAAGGCACTTAAACAGCCACTAAATGCATCCGGAGGCAAATGCATAGTGAAATGTAATGCCGATAATTATAACGCGGAATATCCCGAAAACCGCAATGGAAGCGCGTAAACGTTCTCCGATTCGACAGTCGCCGTGACCTCGACCCGTAGTGCGGACCCGTGTAACCCTCACTTGCAATCGCGTGTTGCAGTGCATATGCTCAGACCAGAGTTAGTATTTTTTAACTCTGTTTTAAGAGGCATCGAAGAAGCAACGAAAGCGTAAGAACAACGCAAAACGGGGCGGTTCGACACGATTCCAAGGGATGGTCAGGCGCGCAGCGAAACCCGGACGGGGGCAGCGGCGGCGACCGGGAGTCAAGCCGGATCGTATGGAAATGCAACCACAGCATAGTGGGCTTTTCCAACAGCATGCGCGGGTTGTCGCGGGACTCGCCATGCAGCAATAAGAAAGAGAGCGGCCATGGCCACCATCCTCTTGATCGAGCCTCATCCACTCCTGCGCCTGGGTCTGCGCCATTTGCTGACGCAAGCGGGACTCCACGGCGATCTGGTCGATATCGACCCAGGATCCTTGCCCTATCCGGCCGAATGGCTGTGCCACGCAGACCTGATGATCTACGGCTTGTCCGCGGATCCGGCCACGCATTGGCAGGAGCTGGAACAAGCCTGCAGGTCGCTGATGCCGCGCCGCGTGCTGGTGCTGGCGGACGAGGTCTGCGCCCCGCCCCATGCCGGCGAGATCCCCGGCAACGTGCGCGGCCTGCTGTCCAAGGCATGCAGCGCCGATATGCTCGACGCGGCCATCCGGCTCGTGCTCGCGGACGGCGAATGCTTCCCTGCCCGTGCCCAGGCCGCCCGCGCCAGCGAGCACGCCGCACACTGGGGCACCGCGCAGGCGGCCCCGACCCCGAATACCGTGCACCGGTTTGGCGGCGCGCCGCTGACGGACGACGGCCACCCGTACCCGGCACGGCCGACGCAGCATGCCGGCCCCGCCGAGTCCGAACCGGAGACGCCCTCGGCCGGCTCGCACCTGCTCAATATCACCGAGCGCCAATATGAAGTGCTGGCGCTGCTGGCGCGCGGATATCCCATCAAGACCGTCAGCCGGCTGCTGAATATCTCGGTGGCGACCGCCAAGACCCATGCCTGCACCTTGTACCAGCGGCTCCAGGTGCGTAACAAGGGTGAGGCGGTTTACGTGGCACTCCAGCGCGGCGCCAAGCTGAGCTGGCCCGGTCCGGCACCGGCCGCCACCACCTTGCGCGGTGTGGGCCCGCAGTCGGTCGAACTGATCAGCATCTGCCAGGCTGCATGAGGGATTGTCCCGCCCCGGAGCCCATGGTGGGCCCGGGCGGCCGATTGCGTTAGCGGCTCCATCTTCTTCAGTACGCTGCCTCATCCGAAAGCACGAGGCGGCGTATTGTCGTACTTGCTACCCTGATCTGCAGCAACGCCAACAAGTGCCTTCGCGCGGCCAGCCGGTCCCGGCGCGCGGATCCTGCCAACCCGCTGTCACCCGCGCCGATGACAAYGCTTCTGCTTGCCCACAACATGATGCTGCGCCGGGGCGTGCTGCGTCAGCTTCGCGAGCTGTCAGCGATCGCCCCGGTCCTGTCCCAGACCCCCGAATGGCTGCTGGAGGCGGCACCCGCGGACTTGCCGCGCGGCCCCATCGATTTTGCACTGCTCGATTGCAGCGGCACGGACGCCGATCCCTTCGAACTGCTCGAAGCGCTCAGCACCCGGCTGGCGCCGCGGCGCTGGCTGGTCATGTGCGAGGCGCCTGACGCCATCCTGGCCGGCCACGCGGCGCACCTCGGCGCCAGCGGATGCCTGGCGGTGCCTGCCTCGCCCGAGCAGACCCGAGCCGCCGTGGCGCTGGTGCGCGCCGGCGGCCAGTGCTTCCCGCGCCGGGCTTTCGCCCTGCAGCAGCCTTCTTCCCCCATCGGTTCAGGTGGGTCTACGGCAAGGGGATGATGCGCCAGCAGGCCCGGCCTCCTATGCTGGAGACGCGCGCACAACGAAGCCGAGACAGCCAATGTCAATCCGGCCGACGCGCACTGCAGAGGGGGTCATATGGAAAACGGGCTGGATATCCTGGTCGTGCGTGGCTTTGCCGTGCCGGAAGGCCGGGGCAAGTGGGCATGCTGCTACGAGATCAGACTGACCACCGGGCGCGACGAGCCGCTGCTGTACCGCGGCGAGCTGCACGGCCGGCGCTATGCCTGCGAGGCCGCGGCAATCGCCGCGGCAACCTTTGCCGGCGAGCAGGAAGCGCGCAGGCAGGTGGCGGCCGTGCGAGCCGGGCTGCTCGCCCGCCATGAATACTGCGTGATGGTAGCGGGCGAGCCGTTAGGTGAGCCTCTACAGGTTCCGGCGGACAACTGAGCCGCCGCCGCCCTCGGGCGGTGTCCTGCGCGATGCGCCCTTGCGGGGCGCGCGGCAGGCAGGATCGGCGCGGACCGAAATAACGGAGGGAGCGACGAGCGCGTGTTCGGGGGACCGGAGCGATCCGGTGCGCATGCCTGTCGGTGCGGCATGCGCGCACGCGTAGTTCGGCCGCAGCGCGTGCTGCGCCAGAACTTTAGGGCCACGGTCGAGCCGGCCGGTACAGGCGGCACGCCGTGGCTTTTTCTTTTGCCTTGCGCCCGGTGGCCAGCACGATATGCCCGGCGCGCCGGCACCAAGCAAAAAAAAGAGTCCGCCGACCGGGGGACCATGCGGACTCTAAGTGGCCTGCGCGATTCCGCTCGGGCAGACCACTCTCCGACGATAGCGAAAGCCTGGCGGCAGCTGTATCGACCATAAGCAGCATCTGCCACTTGGCAAATGCGCACGCCGCCGCGGCGCGCCGAAACCCGCCAGCCCAATGCGCGCTTCGCCGCGGCGCGACGCACAGGGCGCCGCGCCATGGACCACCCTGGCCGTTTCATGCTTCTGGCTGGGATGAGGCAGGGCAGGAATCGCTGCCCGGAACGGGCAAGGATGAGGGCGGCAGGGGCCGCCGTAGACGGGGCTGCCCCACAACTGTGATACTTTTCTCGCGTTCCGATACCTGACGACGGCCACCTCGATGCACTGGCATTTCATCTCACGCTTTGGCGAAACCTCCCTGCTGCTGCCCTGCGCGGTGCTGATCACGGTCTGGCTGCTTTATGCCGGGGCCTACGCCAGCGCCCGCCGCTGGCTGCTGGCATTCGGCCTCGGGGCAGCGCTCGTGCTGGCTTCGAAGCTGGCATTCATGGGCTGGGGCATCGGCTGCGAAGCGCTGAATTTCACCGGCTTCTCCGGGCATAGCATGATGGCGGCCTCGGTGCTGCCGGTGCTGCTGTACCTGGTGGTGTCGGCACGCTATCCCCGCCTTGCACTCGTCGCATCCTGCTTTGGCATCCTGCTGGCGCTGCTCGTGGGCGTGTCGCGCCTGAAGCTCGAGGCGCATTCCGATTCCGAAGTCGCCAGCGGACTCGCCATCGGCTTTGCCGTGAGCCTGTCCTTCATCCTGTGGAGCGTGCGCCCGCGGCGCTCCGCCCCCGCGCTGGCGGCCGCGCTCCTGATGGCAGTGATGCTCGGCGTGCCGGTCGCCGGCGTGGCGGCGCCCACCCACCACTGGCTCGAAGTGATTGCCGCGCGCCTGGCCGGTCGCGACAAGCCATTCCAGCGCGGACAGTGGCGCGAATGGGCCGGCCAGCCCGAGAGCGCCGCGGTGCTGGTCTGCGTGCCGGAGCCGCGCGTGGCGTCCTGAGCGCCGGGGGCGCGCTGTGTGTGCGCCAGCTAACAGACCTCGCCGTCGCCGCGGCACAACCATGATTTGCATGACTAGTCCGGCTTGCCGGATGGAGGCGAATCATGTCCGCGATCCGCGCCTTTGTGGGCGAGCGCCAGGCTGCCCTGCAGATCCTCTATCGCTTTACCGACGCCGGCATCGTCGCCGCCTGCGGCATGGCGGTGGGCGAGTTGCTGTTCCCGCAAGGCCTGCGCGGCGCCGCGCCCGTGCACGGCTTTATCACTGTTCTGTGCTCGGTGAGCACGCTGCTGGTGTTCCCCGCCTGCGGCCTGTACAACTCCTGGCGCGGCCGCAACCACGTGGCGCTGGCGCTGCGCACGCTGGCGGCGTGGGGTGCGGTCTGCATGCTGGGCCTGGTCACCGCGTATCTGATGCACCAGTCGGCTGCGCTGTCGCGGCTGTGGTCGATGGGCTGGCTGCTGAGCGTGGCCGTGATGCTGCTGCTCTCGCGCGTGATGCTCTACCGCATGCTGGGCAGCGTGCGCGAACTCGGCATCAACGCCAAGCGCGTGGTGATCCTCGGCTATGGCTCGCTCGGGCATGAGATGTACCAGCGCGTGCGCAACAACCGCGGCGCCGGCTACAACGTGGCCGGCATCTACGACGAAGGCATGCAACCGGTGCCTGCCGGCGTCACGCGGCTCGAATCGCTGCAGGAAGTCTGCACCTTCGTGCGCAACAACGGCGTGCGCGAGATCTGGCTGACGCTGCCGATGGCCGCCTGCCGCGATCTCTACGACGTGGTTTCCCATTTCCGCAACGACCTCATCGACATCCGCTGGGTGCCCGACATCATGGCGGTCGAACTGCTGGGACATCGGTTCAGCGACTTCCTCGGCCTGCCGGTGATCGATCTCAACAGCCCGCCGCAGTCGGGCATCACGGGCCTGCTCAAGGCCAGCTTCGACCGCGTCTTCTCGCTGGCCGCGCTGGTCGGGCTGTCGCCCCTGCTGCTGCTGATCGCGGTGCTGGTCAAGGCCTCATCGCCGGGGCCGGTGTTGTTCCGCCAGGCGCGCCTCGGCATGGATGGCAAGCCCTTCCACGTCTACAAGTTCCGCACCATGGTGATGCACCAGGACAGCGGCGTGCCCCAGGCCGTGCCGGGCGATCCGCGCGTCACGCGCCTGGGCGCCTTCCTGCGCCGCACCAGCCTGGACGAGCTGCCGCAGTTCTTCAACGTGCTGCACGGCGAGATGTCGGTGGTGGGCCCGCGCCCGCATGCCATCGAGCATAACGAGATCTACAAGGAAATCATCGACCGCTACATGTTGCGCCATCGCGTGAAGCCCGGCATCACCGGCTGGGCGCAGATCAACGGCCTGCGCGGCCAGACCGACACCGTGGAGAAGATGCGCAAGCGCATCGAGTTCGACATCTTCTATATCCGCAACTGGTCGTTCCGGCTCGACCTGCAGATCATCCTGCGCACCGCCCTGCATGGCTGGACGGGGCACGCGGCGTACTGAGCACGTGGGCGCCGGGTGTTGCTGCCCGGCTGCGGCGGCGCGAAGTTGGTGGGCCAACGCACCGAAGCCGCATGGCGCCTGCGGCCCAATGGTGGCACCCGATCATCCTCACCGAGGAGTACAGAGATGAAGGCAACCATTCGACAAATCCTCGCCGACGTGGCGCGGCTGGACGTATCGGTCGAAGCACTCGATGACCAGGCGGACCTCTACGAAGCCGGCCTCTCGTCGCTGGCAACCGTCCATGTGATGCTGGCCATCGAGAATGCGTTCAATATCGAGATCCCGGATGCGATGCTCACCCGTCAACTCTTCCGCAGCGTGAATTCGCTGGCGGCCGCGGCCGAGCAACTCAGACAGCAGCAGGAGGCAGCATGAGCCCCCCGCTGGCCAGCGTGGAGCTGGCGCGCCCGATGTCGGCCCACACCGGCACCGCCGAGCTGATGGCCGGCGCGGCACTGGCTGCCGCCGAGGCGGCGCAGCATGCCGACCAGGTGGACCGCGACGCCGCCTTCCCGCACCAGGCGTTCGCCGTGCTGCGCCAGCACCGCCTGCTCAGCGCCCTGGTGCCGGCCGAGCACGGTGGCGCGGGCGCTTCGCTGGACACCATCGCGGCGATCTGCCGCGTGCTCGGCGCGGCCTGCTCGTCGGCCGGGATGATCTACGCCATGCACCAGATCCAGGTCGCCTGCATCGTCGAGCATGGCAGCGGCAGCCCCTGGCATGAGCAATTGCTCGACCGCATCTCCGGCGAACAGCTGCTGCTGGCCTCCGCCACCTCCGAAGAGGCCATCGGCGGCGCGCTGCGCAACAGCGGCTGCGCGGTCAACGTGGAGCACGATCGCTTCCATCTGCTCAAGATGGCGCCGACGATCTCCTACGGTGCGCACGCCGACGCCATCCTGGCCACCGCGCGCCGGCATGCCGATGCCTCGCCGTCCGACCAGGTCATGGTGTGCCTGCTGAAGCCCGATTTCACGCTGGAGTCCCTCAGCACCTGGGACACGCTGGGCATGCGCGGCACCTGCAGCAACGGCTTTCGCCTGGAGGCGCGGGGCGCGTGCGAGCAGATCCTGCCGGTCGCCTTCGGTGAGATCGCCGACGGCACCATGACGCCGGTTTCGCACATCCTGTGGGCGGCGCTGTGGACGGGCATCGCGGGCGACGCCGTGCACCGCGCCAAGAGTTTCTTCCAGGGCCAGGCGCGCGCGCGTCCCGGCTCGCTGCCGCCGTCGGCCACGCGCGTGGCGGATGCGGTGGCGATGGTGCAGATGATGGAAGGCCGGCTCGAACTCGCGCTGACCCACCAGCGCCAGCGCCATGCCGGCCTGTCGGTATCGGCGCTGTTCTCCCTGGCCGCCGAGATGAACGGCCTCAAGACCAGCGTCTCCGCGCTGGGCATCGAGGCGGTCCAGCAGGCGATGTTGATTTGCGGCATGGCAGGCTACAAGCACGGTACCCCCTACAGCCTCGGGCGCCATCTGCGCGATCTCTGGTCAGCGCCGCTGATGATCAACAACGACCGGATCCTGACCAACACCGCCAGCCTGCTGCTGGCGGAGCGTTCGAGCTGAGGAGCACGATATGGATGCCAACATTAGCGCGGACAACGCCAGCACGGCGCCCTTCGAGCCCGCTGCCGCGGCTGCGCCACCCTATGGCGATCCCCTGGTCGGGCAGCGGCGCTACCAGCAGGCGCTGATCGAAGCCGGCCTGCTGATTCCCGGCGGCGTCGATGGCGTGTATGGCCGCAGCGCCGTGTTCGAGGCGATCGCCGATGGCCTGAACGTGGCTGTCACCGCGCTTGGCGCGGACCAGCGCGCCGAAGTGATGCGCTTTCCGCCGGCGATGTCGCGCAAGGACTTCGAGGCCAGCGACTACCTCAAGAGCTTCCCGCAACTGGCCGGCACCGTGCACAGCTTCTGCGGCAACGACCGCGATCATCACCGCCTGCTGGCGCGGCTCGAAGACGGCGAAGAATGGGCCGACGAACAACGTCCCACGCGCGTGGTGCTGACGCCCGCGGCCTGCTATCCGATCTACCCCGCGGTGGCCCGGCGCGGCCCGATGCCGCCGCAGGGACTGGTGGTCGACGTGCTGTCGTACTGCTTCCGCCACGAGCCGTCGATCGATCCGGCGCGCATGCAGATGTTCCGCCAGCGCGAGTACGTGCGCCTGGGCAATGCCGCGCAGATCATCGCGTTCCGCCAGTTGTGGATGGAGCGCGGCCAGCAGCTCGCGGGCATGCTGAAGCTGCCGCACGAGGTGGAGGTCGCCAATGACCCGTTCTTCGGCCGCGGCGGCAAGATCGTGGCCGACAGCCAGCGCGAGCTGAAGCTCAAGTTCGAGCTGCTGGTTCCCATCAACGACGGCGCCCCGCCGACCGCCTGCATGAGCTTCAACTATCACATGGATCATTTCGGCCAGGTCTGGGAACTGCGCACCGCCGATGGAGAGCCGGCCCACACCGGCTGCGTCGGCTTCGGCATCGAGCGCCTGACGCTGGCGCTGCTGCGCCACCACGGCTTTGACGTGGGGCACTGGCCCAAGGACGTACGCGCCACGCTGGGAGGGCTGTGATGCTGGTCGACCCCCATACCCTGGAGCGCGGCACGCACGTGTCGCACGCCTTGCACAATGGCAACCCGGTCTGGCCGCAGACCAACTGCTATGTGGACCTGTGGATCGAGCTGCTGCACGGCTGGGGGCTCGACCCCGTGGCAGCGCTCGGCTTCACAGTGGCGCAGGATTTCGAGGGCGACCAGTTCACCTTCTTCAAATACCCGCACGACGATCTCGAGCGCCTGTACGGCGTGGTGGTGCAGGAGCTGTCGCTGTATGAATCGATGGAAGCGCGCGTGGCCGCGCAGACCTGCCGCGGGCACGTGGTGCTGCTCGAGGTGGACGGATTCTACCTGCCCGACAACCGCGCCACCTCGTACCGCCGCGAGCACACCAAGACCACCATCGGCATCGACGTGATGATGCCCGACGCGCAGTCGGTGGGCTACTACCACAACGAGGGCTACCACGTGGCCAGCGGCGAGGACTACGGCGGGCTGTTCCGCCGCCTGCCCGGCCTGGTCGACGACGTGAACCTGCTGTTCCCCTATGCCGAGGTGGTGCGCCGCCGTTTCCCGGCGCTGGAAGGGGCGATGCTGGTACGCGCCTCGCTCGCGCTGCTGCGCAAGCATCTCGCGCGGCGCCCGCGGCAAAACCCCATCACCGCCTTCCGCACGGCGTTTCCCGCGCACCAGGAAGCGCTCATGGCGGGCGGCGAGCAGGTCTTCCATCCCTACGCCTTCAGCGTGCTGCGCCAGCTCGGCGCCAACTTCGAACTGCTGGCGCAGTACCTGCGCTGGCTGGCCCAGCATGGCCAGCCGATGCCCGACAGCATCGCGGGTGCATGCCAGAAGCTCGCTTCCGAAGCCATGGTGATGCAGTTCCGCCTGGTGCGCTCCATCATCAGCCGCAGGGTGGACCGTTGCCAGGATTGCCTGGACCAGCTCGAAGTCTCCTACGACGCGGCGATCCCGGCGCTGGCAAGCTACGTGGGCGAGGCCGAATACTAGATACCGCCGACCTGCGCCCGCCGCCATGCACGCGCCTCTCGTCCTCACGCCTGTTCCCGGGCGGCCAGTCCACCGCGAGCCCCTCGCCGGCGCCTGGGCCTTGCTGGAGACGCCCTGCGGCGCCGCTGCATCGCCGGCCGGGCTGGAAGGGCGCGGCCCATGGCTGCCCGCGGCGGTGCCCGGCACCGTTGCGCAGGCGCTGCAGGCGGCAGGGCAATGGCAGGCCGACGCGCCGCGCGCCCTGCACGACCACGACTACTGGTACCGCGTGCCGCTGTCCGGCGCGGGTGCCTGCCGCCTGCGCCTGCACGGCCTGGCCACGGTGGCCGAGGTATGGCTCGACGAGTTGCGCGTGCTCGACGCGCAGAACATGTTTACGGCGCACGAGGCGGAACTGCATCTCGACGGCGACCACGTGCTCTGCCTGTGCTTCCGCTCGCTGCACCGCTGGCTGCGCAGCCAGCGCGGACCGGTGCGGTGGAAGCCGCGCCTGGTCTCGCCGCCCTCGTTGCGGCTGGTGCGCACCACGCTGCTCGGCCATATGCCTGGCTGGTGCCCGCCGGTGCATACGATCGGGCCCTGGCGCGGCGTCGACCTGCTGCCGCTCGACGCTGGCGCCAGCCCGCTGCTGACGGCGCGCTACGACCTGCAGGCCTCGCTCGACGCGGATCTTGCACGCGGCGTGATCCGCCTGCGCCTGCGCGACGTGGCGCCGCTGCCGGCGGGCGTGCCGCTGATGCTGTGCGCGGACGGGCGCGAGGCGCCGCTCGCCGCCGTGGACGCCGGCCCCGGCGGCATCGTGTACGAGGGCGAGCTTGCCGTGAGCGCGCCGCGCCTGTGGTGGCCGCATACCCACGGTGCGCCGCAGCGCTATGCAGTGCAGTTGCGGCTGGGCGACGCGCGCATCGATTGCGCGCAGGTGGGCTTTCGCCGCATCGAGATCGACCGCCGCACCGCAGCCGGCGAGGATGGCTTCGCCCTGCGCGTCAACGGCGAACGCATCTTCTGCCGCGGCGCCTGCTGGACCAGCCACGACCTCGCCGGCCACGTCGATGCGCCCGCGGAAGTCGGGAAATGGCTGGCGCTGGCGCACGGGGCCGGTATGAACATGGTGCGCGTGAGCGGCGTCACCTGCTATCAGGGAGAGGCCTTCTTCGCTGCCTGCGATGCGCTCGGCCTGATGGTCTGGCAGGATTTCATGTTCGCCAACTTCGACTACTGCGCCAACGCCGAAGCCGCGCGTCCGCTCATGGCCCAGGCCACGCGCGAAGTCAGCGAGTGGCTGGCCGCGCATCGTCACCATCCGAGCGTGGCGGTGCTGTGCGGCGGCAGCGAGGTCGAACAGCAGGCCGCCATGATGGGCGTGCCTTGCGCGAGCTGGCGGCAACCGCTGTTCGACGAAATCATCCCGGCCTGCGTGGCCGCCTGGCATCCCGACGCCGTATACGTGCGCAACTCGCCGAGTGGCGGCGCGTGGCCATTCCAGCCCGACAGCGGCGTCTCGCACTACTACGGCGTGGGTGCCTACCAGCGCCCGCTCGACGACGCGCGCCGTGCCAATGTGCGTTTCACGTCCGAATGCCTGGCCTTTTCCAACGTGCCGTGCGCGCGCACCCTGGCCGACGCGCTGCCGGTCGCACCCGCGCATGACCCGCGCTGGAAGGCGCGCGTGCCGCGCGATGCGGGCAGCGGATGGGATTTCGAGGACGTGCGGGATTTCTACCTGCGCGAACTGTTCAAGGTGGACCCGCCGCGCCTGCGCTACGAGGACAGCGTGCGCTACCTGGCGCTGTCGCGCGCGGTGGTGGCCGAGGTGATGACCGACGTCTTCAGCGAATGGCGGCGCAGCGGCTCGACTTGCTCCGGCGCGCTGGTGTGGCAGCTGCAGGACCTGCTGCCGGGCGCGGGCTGGGGCATCGTCGATGCGCTGGCGCGGCCGAAATCGGCATGGCACGCGCTGCGCCAGGTATGGCAGCCGCTGCAGGTGCTGATCACCGACGAAGGCCTCAACGGCATCCATGTGCACCTGATCAACGAAAGCCCGGCGCCGCGCGCGGTACGCCTGCGGTTGCAATGCTGGCGCGACGGCGAGACGGCGCTGCTCGACGTGGCGCGCGAGCTGTGCCTGCCGCCGCACTCCATGCAGCGCATGGGCGGCGCCGAACTGGCCGGCACGTTCTTCGATTTCACCTATGCCTACCGCTTCGGCCCGCGTACGCATGATGTGGTGTGCGCCACGCTGTGCGATCCCGCCGACGGCACCCAGATAAGCCAGGCCTGCTACCTGCCCGAACGCAGCGCGGCCGCGCTCGAGCCGCCCGAGCTGGCGGTGGCGCTGGCGCGCGAGGACGGCGACTGGTGGCTGACGATATCGGCGCGGCGCTTCGCGCGCTGGGTGCATATCGACGATGCGGCCATGCGCCCCGAGTACGACTGGTTCCACCTGGCGCCAGGTGCGTGCCGGCGCGTGAAGCTGCTGCCCGAGGGCGACCCGAATGGAGGAGGCCAGGATGTAGGGCTGGCGTGTGCGGCTCCCATCCCGATGGGGGAGGTCCATGCGCTCAATGCGAGACGTGCGGTGGCCTACAGCGCGCCAGGCGCCTGATACGCCGTACACGCGGAGTACGAATGCTGTGCCACGCGGCGCCGGGGCTTCATGGCTTGGTCGCCGGTGTTGTGATTTCCGGCGCTCTAAGACCTACCGAAGGATGATCAGGTTTCAGCCGTGCGGCTACTGTTGGGAGGACCACATATGGCACTTAATACAGACACAGAGGCTGTACGAACCGGGGTTAAAGAATAGGTGGTCGGCGCGGGTCCCCGCTATGCGACGGACCGGCTTCGGTCGTAAGTGTTCGTGCGGCTGGTCACGGGGAGAGGAAAATGATCAGTCAGCGTTCGGATCTGCACGTCAATCATGTGCTGGGTGCCTTGCCGCGCAAGGATTGGGAGTCGTTGTCGGCGCACCTCGAGCTGGTGCGCATGCGTGCCGGCCAGCTGCTGACCGACTCGGGCCAGCGTATCCACCATGTCTACTTCCCCACGACTGCCATCGTCTCGATGCTCTCGCTGCTGGAAGATGGCGCCACCGTAGAGATCGCCGCCATCGGCAAGGAAGGGCTGGTCGGCATTCCGGTGCTCACCGGCGGAGACACCATGCCGTGCCGCGTGGAGGTGCGCACGCCGGGCTTTGCCTACCGCCTGTCGGCAGCCACGCTCAAGCAGGAATTCCTGCATTCCCCGGCAATCCAGCGCGTGACCCTGCTCTACGTGCAGGCCGTGCTCACGCAGATCGCCCAGACCGCGGTGTGCAACCGTCACCATTCGCTCAACAAGCAACTATGCCGCTGGCTGCTGCTCGCGCTGGACCGCATGGCGTCCAACGAGCTGGTCATCACGCAGCAGGTCATCGCCAACATGCTTGGCGTGCGCCGCGAAGGCGTGACCGAAGCCGCCGGCAAGCTCGAAGACCTTGGGCTGATCCAGCATAGCCGCGGGCACATCACCGTGCTCGACCGCCTTGGCCTGGAAGCGCATTCGTGCGAGTGCTACAAGCTCGTCAAGCGTGAGTTCGACCGTCTCTTGCCGGCGCTGGCAAGCGTCTGAGGCAGGAGCGGCAGGACATGGCCATTGCCCAGGGAGAACGTCGTGAACAGGTTGTATTTCTCCGCCACGAGGCCGGCTGCGGATGAGCCGGCGCCGCCGGGCGCACGCCGGCGGCGCGCCCTGCTCGATCACCTCGGCTGGATCATCGGGCTCACGCTTGCCGGCGCAGGGATCGGCGCGTTCGTGGCGCTGTCGACGCCGCCGCGCTACCGCGTCGAGGCACTGGTGCAGGTAGCGCCGCGCAACTCCGGCCAGGTCAATGCCTCGGCGGTGCAGTTCGATACCGGCATGCTGACCAGCCGCGCGGTGGTCGGGCCGGTGGTGGAGCGTCTGCACCTGGACGTCTCGGCGGCGCCCGTGCGTGCGCCGTTGCTCGGGGCGCTCGCGGCGCGCTTCGCCGAGCCGGGCCATGCCATCGGGCCGTGGCCCGAAGGCCTCGGCTACGCCTGGGGCGGCGAGCGGATCCAGCTCGACAGCCTCTCGGTGCCCGAGCGCCTGCTCAACGTGCCGCTGATACTGGTGGCGCAGCCCCAGGGCCATTACCAGCTCTATGCCGGCGACGCAATGCTGCTCGAAGGCGTGACGGGCGAACCCGCATCGGCCAACGAGGTGGAGCTGCAGGTCGCACAAATCGATGCGCAGCCCGGCACGCGCTTCGAACTGATGCGCAGCGATCCGCTCTCCACGGTGGACAGCATCTCGCGCGAACTGGTGGTGGACGAACACACGCGTGACGCCGGCACGGTACGCGTTGCGTGGCGCTATCCGGACCGCAAGCTCGCGGCTGCGCTGGTCAACGGCGTGGCGCAGGCCTACATCGACAGCCAGACCACCCAGCGCCGCGATGACGCGGCCGGCGGCCTGGCCTTCGTCAGCAGCGAGCTGCCGCGCGTGAAGGGCGAGCTGGAGCGCGCGGAAGCGGCGCTGACGCGCTATCGCACGCGCAGCGGCACCATGGCGCCCTCGCAGGAGGCCCAGTCCTACCTCAGCGGCAGCATGGACTACCAGCGCCAGATCGCCGCCCTGCGCCTGGAGCGTACCCGCCTGCTGCAGCGCTTCACCACGGACAGCAACGAAGTGCGCACGGTCGATACCCAGATCCAGGAACTCAGCAAGGTGCGGCGCGACATGGATTCGCGCATGCAGAACCTGTCCGAGACCGAGCGCGAGTCGGTGGCGCTCACGCGCGACGTCAAGGTGGCCGAGGATATGTACATGACCCTGCGCAACCGCGCGCAGCAGCTCTCGCTGGCCCAGTCCGACCGCTCCAACACCATGCGCATCGTCGATGCGGCGATGCCGCCTTCGCGCCCGGACGGCCTTGGCCCCGTGCCGCTGACCTTCGGCGGCGCGCTGCTTGGCCTGTGCCTGGGCCTGGCCGGCGCGGCGGCGCGCCAGCGCTACAAGCCCTCGGTGGCCGATGCGGCCGACGCCGAGGCGCGGCTCGGCATGCCCATGCTGGGCGAGATCGCCTTCAGCAGCGAGCAGACCGAGCTCGAGCACGAGGCCGAGGTGCATCGCCGCCTGGGCGTGATGATGGGGTTTGCCGCCACGGCGAGCCCGCGCCTGTATGCGCCTGCGCCCGGCAGCGCGCTGGCCGAGCCCGGTGCGTTTGCCGCCGGCGAAGGCGAGCGGATGCTGCGCTGCGGGCTGCACGACCGCTTCCTGCTGGCGCGGCGTTCGCCGCATGCGCTTGCGGTGGAAGGCCTGCGCAGCGTACGCGCGGCGCTGCATTTCGCCGTGCGCAACGCGCCCGACGGCGTGCTCGCGGTGACCAGCCCCGCGCCCGGCGCGGGCAAGACCTTCGCCTCGGTCAACCTCGCGGTGTTGTTCGCCGAAGCCGGCCAGCGCGTGCTGCTGGTCGACGCCGACCTGCGTCGCGGCAAGATCGCCAACTGGTTCGACCAGGCGCCGGAGCCCGGGCTGGCCGAACTGCTGGCGGGCCGCGCCGACCTGGCGGCAGTCGTGCGCCCCACGGTGGTGTCCGGCCTCTGCCTGATCACTGCCGGCGCAACGCCGACCAATCCGTCCGAGCTGCTGATGATGCCGTCGCTGGCCGAGATGCTGCAGGTCTGCAAGGCACGCTTCGACCTGGTCATCATCGATACGCCGCCGGTGCTGGCCGTGGCCGACGGCACCCTGGTCGCCAACCTGGCCGGCTCCACCCTGCTGGTGGTGCGTGCCGACGTGACGCCGGCGAGCCAGGTGGACGAAGCCGTCAAGCGCCTGGCCCGCGCCGAGGCCCGCCTGGCCGGCGGCATGCTCAACGGCGTCATCCGCCGGCGCAGCAACCGCGCGGATTTCGCCGCCATGAATCCCTACCTGGGCTTGCCGCTGCCTCCCGCGCAGCCCGAGGCGCTGGCCCTCGAGGCGCGCAGCGCGCCGTCCAAGGAGCAGGACCGGCCGGCCGGACAAGACTCGATGCCGGCGGCCTGACGGCGCGCAACGCGGCGAGGCGGCCAKGAGCGTACCCGTTTCTGCGTGCTTCCTCGCAGCGCGAGACAAGGCGGCCCGCGCGCCCTCCCGGCGCGGCGGGCCGCGGGCGGTAATGGCCCGCCAGGACAACAAGCAGAACAAAAGCGTACCCGTTTCTGCGTGCGCGAATGCCGGGGGTCCGAGCCCCGTTTTCCCTTGGGAGAAGCGATGAAACCGGTCTTGTTCGAGGGGTGCGCCGGGTGGCTCCATGAAGCACCGGGCACCACGGGCGTGGTGCTATGCAATCCGCACGGCCACGAAGCCATGTGGTCCCACCGCGCCTACCGGCACCTTGCCGGCGACCTCGCGGCGGCCGGGCTGCCGGTGCTGCGCTTCGACTATCCCGGCACCGGGGACTCCGCCGGCAGCGATGCCGATGTCGACCATATCGCCTGTTGCGTGCATGGCATCCTGGCCGCGGTGCGGACCCTGCGCGAGCAGGGCGGCGTGACGCGCGTGGTGTTGTGCGGCCTGCGCCTTGGCGCCGCGCTGGCCGTGCTGGCCGCCGAGGCGCTGGCCGCGCGCGATGCCGGGGTGGTGGCCGGGCTGGTCCTGCTGGCGCCGGTCGCGAGCGGGCGCGCCTACCTGCGAGAACTGCGTGCGCTGCATACCGGCTGGGTCAACAACGTCATCCCCGATATCCAGCTGATCCCGCCCACCGACGGCTCGCTGGACGTGCTCGCCTACCGCTTCCAGCCCGACACCGTGGCCGCGCTCGAGGGCCTGCGCATGGCGCGTCGCAAGGGTTGCCCGGCGCCCCGCGTGCTCTTGCTCGATGCATGGCCAGGCACCGCATCGCCGGTCGCAGAAATGGGTACGCTTTACCGCAACGCCGGAGCCGAGGTCACGCTGGACGGCTTTGCCGAGTACCCGGGCATGATGCAGGCGCCGGAATACGCCAAGGTGCCGGAAGCCGCCTGGCAGGCGGTACTGGCCTGGATGCGCCCGGCGCTGGCCGCCGGCGGCAGAGGCGCCGCGCGCGGCGCGCCGGCGGCCCACGACGACCGCCCGGCGCTGGAATGCGAAGTGGACGGCGTGCGCGAGCAGCGCGTGTGGCTGGACCGCGGCCGCCAGTTCGGCATCCTGTGCGAACCCGCGCGGCGCACCGCCGGCGGGGTCGCGATCCTGTTCCCCAACACCGGCGGCAACCACCATGTCGGCGACGGGCGGCTGTTCGTCTCCTTGTCGCGCGAGCTGGCGCGCCACGGCGTCACCGCGCTGCGCCTGGACCTCTCCGCGCTCGGCGACAGCCCCGCGCCGGCACGCCAGATGAGCATTCCCGCCGTATACGACCCGAGCGCCTGCGAAGACGCCAGCGCCGCCGTGGACTGGCTGCGTGCCCGGGGCATGCGGCGGATCGTGGTCGCGGGCGTGTGCTCGGGTGCCTTCATCAGCTTGCACGTGGCCCTGCGCAACCCGGCCGTAGCGGGCGTGGTGCTGGCCAACCTGGCCAAGTTCCGCTGGGACGAGACCGATACCGCCGCGGTCAACGAGCGCGTGCAATCGATGCGCGGCTACGTCGCCGCGGCGCGCCGCGCCGAGACCTGGCTGCGGCTGATGCGCGGCCAGATGAAGGTCGTGCCGATCCTCAACGGGTTCGTGCGCCGCAGCGCGCGCCGCCTGAGCCAGCGCGCGGTGTCCGCCGTGGCACGCTGGCGCGGCGGCGAGGACACCACCACCGTGACGGGCTTCGCGCGTGCCGCCATGCGCGAGCTCGACCGGCGCGGCGTCCAGACGGATTTCCTCTACGGCATGAGCGATATCGGGCTGGAGGAAGCGCGGGACCGCTTCGGCGGCAATCTGGAGGCGCTGCAGGGACTCGATCATATCCGCGTGCGGACGCTGTCGAAGTTCGATCACTCGCTGTTCCTGGCGGAAAGCCGCGCGGCGCTGCAGGCGCACCTGGTGTGGTACATGGAAGCGCAGGTCGCGCGCGCCGCGCTTGCCGAAGCCGCCAGCGAGGCCGAGGCGTCGAATGCGCTGGACGACGTCGTGCCGGGTACGGTGCAAGCCTGAGGCGGCGCCGCGCGCTGGTGCCATTGAACGTGATGGCAGGCGGCCAGCGCCTGCCAGGTGGCCGCCTGCGCAGTTGCCCATCGTGCCGGTATTGCCGTGATCTTCAAGCATGTGCCGGCCGGCGACTATGCGATCATCGCGTACCAGGACAAGAACGCCAACGCCAATGGACGGCTCGACAGGAATGCCATCGGCTTTCCAGCCGGGCCGCCGGGATTTGGCGGGACATCCGTATGGTTTTTACGTTGACGAAAAAAAGCAGCAGGAAATTGTTTATGACGACAGAAATCAAAGGCCAATGGGACTGTATCTCCCAGACGCCGGGCGGCGAGCAGCGCTCGGTGCTTACCATCGTCGGCACCGGGGCCGGCGGCTTCGGCGGGACCAATGCGGGCGAGAAGGCTACGGCCGAGGTCATCGACGGCGAGCTCAATGGCGACCGCGTGACCTTCAAGATGAAGCTCACGGCGCCGATGCCATTGACGCTCAAGGTGGAAGCCCAGCTTTCGGGCGACACGATGGAAGGCACGATCACCGCCGGCGTGTTCGGGCGGTTCCCGATGAAGGCGACCCGCAGGGCCTGAACGCGAACGATGCGCGCCGCATTGGCGGCGAGCCGCCGGCGCGCCCGCAATGCGGCCCGGGTGACCGAAGAAGACCACTCTGGCTGCACCCTGGCAAAGGCCGCCGCCCGGCCTATCTGCCCTCCACCGTTTCCACATCCTGGTACCGATAGCTCAGGTACCGGTACTTGCCGAAGCTGTAGTGCGCCCGGTACCAGCGGCCTTGCACGTTCAGCCCGTTGAACAGCACACCCTTTACTTCGCCGCCGGCCTGCCGGATCGCCCTGCCGGCCGCTTCGAGCTCGTCCACCGTGGTGGAGTCGGCGCGGGCGACCATGAACACGGCGTCGGCCTTGGTGGCGAGGATGCCGGTATCGGAGGCGGACAGCACCGGGGGCGTATCGATCAGCACGACGTCGTAGTTCGACTTCAGCGCATCGAGCAACGTGTCCATCATCGGGCTGAGCAGGAGGTCGGCGGCGTGCGTCGGGAGCGTGCCGGTGGGAATGAAATCCAGGCCGGGGACCACCTGCCTGCGCACCGCGCCTTCCACCGGCGCGCCGCGCAGGAGCTCGGTCAGGCCGGGGCCGCGCTCGGTGTCGAAGCGGTGGTTGAGGTTGCCGCGGCGCAGGTCCGCGTCGATCAGCACCACGCGCTTGCCGCCCGCGGCCAGCACCGTGGCGAAGTTGGCGCAGATGAAGGACTTGCCCACGCCGGGCGAGGGCCCGGTCACCAGCACCACCGGATGATGGACGCCCAGCAGCGAGAACTGCAAGGCGGTGCGGAAGCTGCGCAGGCTCTCCATCGCGGGGTCTTCCGGCATGCGGCAGGCCAGCAGCGCGTTGGGCCCGCCTTTGGCCATCAGGCGCGATTGTTCCGGGCTGAACGGGATGGTGGAGTACACCGTGAAGCCGGTCTGGCTCTCGATGTCGTCGGCTTCCGAGACGCCGCCGTCGAGAAGGTGGCGCAGGAACACGATCATCAACGCGCCCACGGTGCCCAGCAGGGCGGCGAAGATCACCAGCAGATTGCGGTTGGGCCGCACCGGCAGCAGCGGCACCTCGGCGGGGTCGACCAGGCGCGCGGTGCCGACCTTGCTGGCCTTGGTGAGCCGCAATTGCTGCGCATCGTTGAGCAGCGACTGGTACATCTCCGTGCTTACCTTCACGTCGCGCATCAGCCGCACCACGTTCTGCTCCACTTCCGGCAGCTTCTGGATGCGCGCGGTCACGCCGTTGAGCGCGGCGGTCAGGCTGGCGATCTGTTCGTCGACGATGCCGATGCTGGGATGGTTGCCGGTGAAACGCGTCACCAGCTCCTGGCGCTTCTGGCGCAACTCCTGCACGCGGGTCTGGATCTGCACCGACTGCGACAGGATCAGCTTTGATTCCTCGTTCAGGTCGATGGTGCCGCGCTGGTTGCGCAGCGCGTTGTAGCGCGTCTCGGCGGTCTCCACCTGTTGCTTGACCTGCGGCAACTGCTGCTGGAGGAAGGCCAGCGACTTCTCGGCTTCCTCTGCCCTGCGGCGCACGTTCTGGTCGACGTACTCGGCGCCGATCTCGTTGAGCGTGGCGGCGATCAGATCCGGGTCCGGGCCTTCGAGGGTGACGCCGATCACGCCGCTGGACTTGCCGCGCTCGACGATCTGCAGGGTCTCCTGCAACTTGGCGATCGCATTGGCGCGCGGCACGCGCATCACCGTGAAGGTCGCGCCGGGCTTGCCGTCGAGTTCGGAGACCATGATCCCGACGTTGCCGCGCGAAGTGGGCGCCAGCAGCGCCTGGCCGACGGTGCCGGTGGCCACGGTGTCCTCGCCTTCGATCTTGAGGCTATAGCGGTTGTTGTCCAGCACCGTGACCAGCATGTGGGTGCCTTCGATGCGCGCGGGCATGTCGAGCCGCGTGACCGCGATGTGTTCGCCGCCCCACACGAAGCCACCCCAGCCGAACAGGCCGGGATCGGACAGGCCCGGGTTGTAGCGCGCGAGCGGCTGGCCGATCAGCGGGAAGTAGCGCGGCCTGGCGTCGATGGCCAGGCGCAGGTTGTCGACGGCCTTGCCCACCACCATGCGCGAGTGCAGCAGCTCGATCTCCGAGGCCGCCGCGGGCTTGACGTCGAATACCGGCGCCACGCTGCCGGCGAGCTTGCTGGTGTTGCTGCTGCCGCCCGTATCCTCTACCTGCACCACGATATCGGTGCGGTAGACGGACCTGGTGAAGAAGGCATAGGTCGCGCCCAGCAGGAAGATCACGCCGGCGACCAGGAGAAACGTCCAGCGGTACCGCATCAGGATGTCGAGATAGCCGGTCAGGTCGATCCCTTTTTCCCGGGCCGCGCCCCGCTGGGGGCCGCTCAGGGCTTCGTGCGGGTTGAACGTGTTCATGCTACCTCCCCGTGATATGCATCCCGTGCAATGGCGCGAATCCGCACCACCCATGTATCGACGCCTTGCTTGATGAGCCCGAACACGATCCTGAACATGTTCTGCGAACAGCCATAGGGATCGGGTACGTCGGCGTGCACGAATTCGCAAAGCCGGTAGACCTTGCCGCGCGCATGGGGGTACAGGCGCTCCAGCGCCTCTCTTTGTTCTGTGTCCATCACCAGTACGAGGTCGGCGCCGCTGACCATGCTTGCGTCGAGCACGCGAGCGCGGTGTCCGGGGAGATCCAGCCCGTCCTCCGCAAGCAGGCGCACGATGTGCGGATCGGCGGCGGCGCCTTCGAGCGGCGCCAGGCCTGCCGACGTGATGGTGCAGCCGGGCAGCGAATTGCCGAGCAGGCATTGCGCCATCGGACTGCGGCAGGTATTGCCGATGCACACCACCAGGATCGAGCGGATCATGACGCGTGCGCCTATTTCACCATCGTCGCCGTACCAAGGACCGGGCCGGTCGATGGTATGAGCAGGTTCATCACACGGCTCCAGCGCACCAGCTCGCGCGCATCCACGTACACCACGTCCTTGGCCTCGAGCTGGAAGCCCTCGGCGATGGCCAGCGCTACCGGCGAGGTACCGTCGAGGTGGAAGACCTTCGGCTCGCCGTCCTCCGCCTTGCGGATCACGAAGATCTGTTCCGCGTTGGCCGAACCCGGATTGACGCCGCCGGCGTCGCCCAGCGCTTCGTTGAGCGTCATGCGGCCGTTGCGCATCAGCAGCGTGATGGGACGCACGACTTCGCCCGTGACGAAGATCTTGCTGTCTTCGCGTTGCTCCACGCGCACGATGTCGCCGTTCCTGAGCATGATGCGCGACGGATCGACGCCGCGGGCCAGCAACGCCGGGATGTTGACGCGCCAGCTGCGCTCGCCGCGCGTGATGCGGATGCGGCTGTTGTCGCCGGTCGTGTTGAGTACGCCGCCGGCGCGGTTGRGCGCCTCGATCAGCGTCATCGGGGCATCGTCGATGGGCTGCATGCCGGGCGTGCGCACTTCACCGTCGACGTAGATGCGCTGGCTGCGGAACGCCAGCACGCGCACCGTCATCTGGGGATCGCGCACCACGCGCGCGAGCACCCGCGCGATCTGGTCGCGCACTTCGTTGGAAGTCTTGCCGGCCACCCTCATCACGCCGGCGTAGGGGAACTGGATGTCGCCCTGTGCGCTGACCACGTAGCCGGGCACGTTGGCGCCTCCGCCGACCGCGGGTATCTCATAGGCGGCGCCGATGCTGTAGGTCTGGTTGGGGAAGACCAGTTCCGGGTGATCCCACACCACCACGGAGACGATGTCGCCGGCGCCGATGCGGTAGGGCTCGGGCTTGCCGTACAGTTCGTCGAGCTTGTCCAGTTCGCGCTGGGCCACGTTCTTCTGGCTGCGCACCAGGTCCAGCGTGATGGGGGTGATGTTCGGCATGGCGTCGGGCCCGATCGCGCTGACCGGCGCCTTGGCGTCGAAGTGCATGCCGGGAGAACTCGAGCACGCGCCCAGCAGCAGCGCCGCGCACAGCATGGCGAGGCACGCCAGTGGGCTGGAGCCGCGCCGTTCTGCAAGCTGGCCAGTCGAGTGTTGCATCCCAAGGTCGATGGTCTCGTTCACGGCAGGCTCCCGCTCTAACGGTGACAGGTCCATCGCAACGACTGCGACAATCCCCCGTGTTGTCATCCTAGGATGCGCATGACCTCCCATCGGTGCGCTGTCCCACATTGAGCCGGCACCGGGGAAATCGTTGGAAACGGCGCCAGGCAAGGCGTAGCGGGCTGCGCGGGGCGGCCGCGGCGGTCGTCTGGCGGCGACACATTGGCGGCTCGCGACGACAGATTGGCGACCGTGAAATGCACTGCGGGAAAGGTCGCCGGGGACTCCCGGCGGCATTTCCCGCCCAACTCTTCGCCGCACAGGCCTGTTCTGTGCAAGCTAGCCTGCACGCCCCGGCTCCGGCCGGGGGCCGCCGCCAGGTGTGCAGGATGCAGCGTGTCAGCGCATCGCCGCGGAAGCTCCGGTGCTGTATTCGGCGGATGCGCGCACCGAGTTGCGCGGCGCCGCGTCGTCACCGCTGACCCACTCCAGCAAGGCGCCGCGCTGGAGCGCCGCATAGACCGCTTCGCCCTTGTTGCGCACCTTGAGCCGCTGGTACAGCGTACACGCATGGCTCTTTACCGTGGCGACCGAGATATTGAGCATGCGGCTGACGGTCTTGATCGGATGACCGCGCGCGAGCAGCACCAGCACCTCGTACTGGCGCGGCGTGATCTGCAGCATCTCGGCTTCGTCGTAGGCGGTTTCGCCATGGCTGTTCTGGCTGCCACCGTCGCCGGCCGCGGCGCCCTGCCGCGCCACGGCGCCCAGCGAGTCGCGCGAGGAAGGCGTGCCCTGGATGCGGGTGCCCGAGGGGCCGCAGGCGGCGCCATCCGTCAGCGGCGCCAGCACCGGCACGCGCCCGCCCAGCGGGTAGCCGCCGGCGGACATCCCCGGCGCGCCGCCAGCCTGGCGGCCGTTCTGGCCGCGCCCGTATTGTCCGCCCACCATCGCCAGCCGGATGCCGGCCTCGAGCACGGCGAGCGAGGCCGACTTGGGCAGGCAGCCGCATATACCCTGCGCCATGGCCAGCGCCGGGATCTGCAGCGGCAGGACATCGGCGAGCAGCAGAAGGCGCTCCGCCGAGAGCACGGAACGCACCTTGTTGAGGAGCTGCCATCCCGCATCGAGATCGGCGGGCATGCCAAAGACGAGCAGGTCGCAGTGATTGCCGTCGAGCAGCGCAACGTCGCCCGGATCGACGGTGATGACATGGTCCACGCCGTGGATACGCTCGAGCATCTGAAGCAGCCCGAGACGCAGCAATGGATGACCCTCTATGAGAAGCGCGTTCATGTTCTTATTCCCCCCGTATGATTGAGGCAGGAACAGGTTGAACGCAGCGCGGAATAATGACCTGCACGACCCAAGCTGCTGACTTGCGCCGCCTTAATTTATCCCCGTACTACCGCCATGAAAGTTCCGCTCATCTTATTGTCGGAAACTAGAAGCATGGCGGAAGGCTGACCCCCTGAACCCACCCCAAAATGCCATTCGTCTTAAAACGAATTAAGGTCATCTTATGGTCTGATCTGCACGAAATCAAGTTGCTTTGTCGGCGCCCGGGATGGGATGGTGCGGTTTGCTTTCATCATCCGGAAAGCCTTGGTGGAGGCCGAATGGCGGGGTACCCGAACGGGTTAGGGATAATCAAAAAGATTAAGTTTCAGGAGTGAAACAGTCATCGCCGGATTATGTTTCACCGCTGCAACAGAAAATACCGGGAGCCCGCATTCCTATGGTGCGGGAAGGTGTCGCCCGAGGCCTTCGGCACAAAATTGAAACTTCCTGCAGGGTGAAGTACGGCGCATTTACGGGCTACCTCTGCACCCATGCGCTGGCCGTCGCACGACAAACGGATGAGGACCATCTCAGCCATCAGGATGAGGGGAGAGACAGCGCTGCCTGAACCCCTGCCGCGCCGGTGCTAATCCCCTTGCAAAATGCTTGCGTGCGGCGTCGCCGGCACCTTCTGCGCGGGTCGTCGCCGCGCCGCGCCGGGCGGCCGGAGCGGTACCGGCAAGACGGCGACAAGGTGGCGGCAAGCGTGTGTGCCAACGAACAGAACCCGGTCCCTCGCCTCGGCATTCTCGATGCACGCAGGCTGGTCACCTGCCCCCGGAGCATGCCTGCGGCAGCGCGGCGCTCTGGTCCACGGCGGCTCTTCTCGAGCGAGGTTCCCATGGCGTCAGGCACGGCACAAGATCGCATCAATCAGCACGCATGGCGTAGTTGGGGCGCGCGGCGGTGGTTTGGCACCGCCAGCGACTGGACCGATCCCGGCGAGGCGGCTGCCATCGCCTGGCTCGCCGAGGAAGTCCGCGGACAGCCGATCCTCGACGTGGGGGTTGGCGGCGGGCGTACCGTGCCGATGCTGCGCGCGCTGAGCGACGACTACACCGCGGTCGACTACATGCCGGAGATGGTCGAGATCTGCCAGCGCAACCATCCTGGCGTGCGTGTCGCGCAGATGGATGCGCGCGACATGTCGCGCTTCGCCGACAACAGCTTCGCGCTGGTGATGTTCAGCTTCAACGGTATCGACGCGGTGGACTATCCGGGCCGCGAGGCCATCCTGCGCGAGTTCGCGCGCGTGCTGCGCCCCGGCGGCCTGGTGCTCTTCTCCAGCCACAACATGCGCGGGCCGAGCTATCGCGAGAATCTCTCGATGTTCCTGCGCCTGCCGCATCTGTCGGGCAACCCGATCGCGGTGGGCATCGATACCGCTCGCGTGCTGTGCAACCTGCCGCTGGCCACGTTCAACTACCTGCGCTATTCGCGCCTGAACCGCGAGTTCGACGGCTACGCCATCCGCGTATGCGCCGCGCACAAGTTCGGCATCGTGATCGTCTACACGGAGCTCGAGGCGCAGCGCCGCGCGCTGGCGCAACTTGGCCTGGACACGGAAGTCGTGTACGGCAACGTGGACAAGGAGCCCCTTCGCGAAGGCCAGGCGCTCGACGAGGTCTACTGGTTCCACTTCATTGCGCGCAAGGCAGCGGCACCCGCCACCCCGCCATTGCGGCAATGAGCCGGCAATGATCGGCAATGAGTCGGCAGTGAGTCAGCGATGAGGATCCTGCACGTCATCTCCTCGATCGATCCCGGTGGCGGGGGGCCCATCGAGGGCGTGCGCCAGCTGCGCGCGCCCCTGAGCGAATGCGGCGTGCAGGTGCAGGTGTGCTGCGGTGACGCGCCGGATGCGGCCTGCGTGCGCGACAGCGAACTCGACGTGATCGCGCTGGGGCCGTCCTCGCTCAAGTACGGCTTCAGTCGCCGCATGCTGCAATGGCTGCGCGCGCACGCCGAAGGCTATGACGCGGTGATCGTCGAAGGACTGTGGCAGTTCCACGCGCTGGCCGTGTGCCTGGCCCTGCGCGGCAAGCAGGTGCCGTACTTCGTCTTCACGCACGGCATGCTCGACCCGTGGTTCCGCGAACACTATCCGCTCAAGCATCTCAAGAAAAGCGTTTACTGGTTGCTGGGCGACTACTGGGTGCTGCGCGGCGCGCGCGGCGTGTTGTTTACCTGCAGCGAGGAACGCCTGCGCGCGCACGGCGCCTTCTGGCCGTATCGCTGCCGCGAAGTGGTGGCCACCTACGGTACGGCACAGCCGCCGCAGCAGGCCGCGCCACTGCGCGAAGCGTTCTTCTGCACCTTCCCCGCCACGCGCGGCAAGCGCATCGTGCTCTTTCTCGGACGTATCCACGAGAAGAAGGGCTGCGACCTGCTGGTCGACGCGTTCGCCGGCGTGGCTGCGCAGGATGCGGCGCTGCACCTGGTGCTGGCGGGCCCGTACGATGCGGCGATGCGCACGGCGCTGGAGCAGCGCCTTGCCGGGTACGGCCTGTCCGCGCGCACATGCTGGACCGGCATGCTCAAGGGCGATCTCAAGTGGGGAGCCTTCCACGCGGCCGAGCTGTTCTGCCTGCCCTCGCACCAGGAGAACTTCGGCGTGGCGGTGGCCGAGGCGCTTGGTTGCGGCGTGCCCGTGCTGATCTCCGACAAGGTCAATATCTGGCGCGAGATCGTCGAGGACGGGGCGGGGCTGGTCGGCCCGGACACTGCACAGGGCACGGCCGCGTGCCTGCAGCGGTGGCTGCGCATGGCGCCCGCCGCGCAGGCGCGCATGCGCGCGGCCGCAGGGCAATGCTTCAGCCGGCGCTTCCGCGCCGAGCAGGCGGCGGCTCGGCTGCTCGAGATCATCGGGGCGGAAACGGGCGCGGGCGGCGCCATCGGGGCCGCACCGCCTGCGCAGCGCGCGCAACACGCGCCGGCGGCCTAGGGGGCCACGCCGTGAAGTTGCTCAACTTCCTCGTCTATGCCGTGCTGTCGCAGGGGGTTGGCGCCATCACCGGCCTGCTGCTGGCGCGTTGGCTCGACGTTGGCGACTACGCCATCTATACGGTCGTCGGCATCATCATGGGTGCCATCGCCGTGGTCACCAAGGGCGGCATCCAGCTCGGGCTGAACGCGCTGCTCGGCAAGACCTGGCCGGACCGCCAGCGCGCGGCGGAACTCGCCCGCGCGGCAATGGGGCAGCGCTGGAAACTCTCCGCGTGGCTACTGCCGGTGGTGCTGGCGATCGCCGCCTGGCTGTTGCATCGCAATCATGCTGGCATGGTGCTGACCGCGCTGCTGCTGGCCCTGTTGCTGGCTACCTGGTATTTCGACATGCAGTCGCGCGTGGTGGACCAGGTGTTGCTGTTCGCCAACCGCGCGCCGGCGCTCCAGGCGCTCGATACCGCCTTGTCCGTCGCCCGGCTGGTGCTGTCGTCGGCGCTCTACGCGCTGGGCATGCTCGGCGTGCTCGGCGCGACGCTTGTCAACGTACTGTGCGCCGGGCTGCGGGTGCCGGTGGTCAGGCGCTGGATCGCACGCGAGATTCCCGGCGCGGGCGCGACGCTCCCTGGTGCCGGTCTATCGCATGCCGAACATGGCGCCCGCGCCGCCGCCGACCGCCAGTTCATCGGCAGCGTGATGCGCCGCCAGTTGCCGCTCGAGGCGTTCTACTGCATCCAGGGCCAGATGGTGTTCGCCATCGTGGCGTTCCACGGCGCGGTCGGGCAGACCGCGGCGCTGGGTGCGCTGTCGCGTATYGGCCAGTTGCTGATGCCGGTGGGCGCGGTGGTGGCGGCATACGTGATTCCGCGCTTTGCGCAGGCACGCGAAGGCGTGCTGCGGCGCTTTGCGGCATGGGTGGCGCTGGCCTGCCTGCCGGCGGCCGCGCTGGTCCTGCTCGCGATCTTGTGGCCCGGCCTGCTGCTGTGGCTGGTCGGGCCGAACTACGCCGCGCTGCACGCCGAACTGGTGGTCGCGTGCCTGGGCTCCGGGTTTGCCAGCGTGGTGGGCATCGCCTGGCAGTTGCTGGCCAACCGCGGACTGAATCACTTTGCCTTTGTGCAGGTGCCGGTGGTCGCGGCGTGGTGCGCGCTGGCCCCGCGGCTGCTTGACCTCACCACGCTGGACGGCGTGCTGTGGTTCCAGCTCGGACTGTCGTCGGGGCTGGCCGCGGCCATCGTCTGCGAGATTGCCGGCGCCGTGCGCGCCGGGCGCCTGCTGCCTGCCGACGAGCAGCTTGCCGCCAACGGAGGAAGCGCACCATGAGCGATGCGCCCAGCGTCACGCTGATGATCCCGACCTTCCGCCGCCTGGACATGCTGCAGCGCTGCCTGCAGGCAGCGAGCGCGCTGGCGCCCGCGCCCGCGCAATGGATCGTGGTCTGCCGCGGCGCCGATGACGCGGAGACGGCCGACTGGCTGGCACGGACCGCGCCGCAACGCTATCCCGGCCTGCAGGCAGTCACGGTGGTCGAGCCCGGCGTGATCGCTGCGATGAACGCCGGCCTGCCGCACGTCACTGGCGAACTGCTGGCGATCCTGGACGACGACGCCCTGCCGCGCGCGGACTGGCTGGCGCGCGTGCTGCCGCATTTTTCCGATCCGGAGGTGGGCGGCGTTGGCGGGCGCGATGTCGTGCATGGCGCCGATGGCAGGCCGCTGCCCTTGCCCGACGTGCCGCTTGCCGCCTACCGCGACGGCTGGGGCCGCATCATCGGCGAAACGCACAGGGTCTGCGGCGCGCCGCGCGCGGCGGAGACCCTGAAGGGCTGCAACTGGATCCTGCGCCGCGCGGCGATGGGCACGGCCCGCTTCGACGAGCGCCTGCACGGACAGGGCGCGCAGCCCGGCAACGAGACATGGATGTGCCAGATGCTGCGGCACGCGGGCTGGCGGCTGGTGCTCGATCCCGCCGCCATCGTCGATCACTACCCGGCGGTGCGCTACAACTACGAGCGCGAGAGCTTCGCGCGCAAGCGCTGCTTCGAAGAGACCTGCAACATGACGGCCATCACGATGGCGTACGCACCGCCGGCGATGCGCGCGCGCCTGGTGCTGCACCAGTTGCTGATCGGCTCGCGCGGCTGTCCCGGCGCGTTCTTCCTCGCGCACAGCCTGCTGCGGCGCCCGCGTTGCCTGCCCGGGCAGCTGCTGGGCGGCTGGAGCGGGTTCTTCGCCGGACGCCGGC
>NZ_JBFTNF010000032.1:0-149767 GCF_056397345.1 Cupriavidus sp. 05N38 | reverse complement strand
AGGGCGCCGGGCGCCGCGGCCTCCCGCGCGCGCGCGCCGGCCATGGCGCGGCAGACTTCGAGAAAATCCGTGCCCGGCTCCAGCCCCTTGGCGGCAGCGCCGAAGATCTCCTCCATGCGCCCGTTGGCCAGGACCAGCCTGCCGTCCGGATCGAACATGCAAAGGCCTTGCGACATGTTCTCGAGCGCCAGGTCCAGCTTGCGCGCGACCGCGGCGGTGCGCTCGGCATCGGCCTTCTGCTGCGTGATGTCGCGCGTGATCTTGGCGTAGCCGAGCAGCCTGCCGGTGCGGTCGTGGATGGGGGTGACCAGCACGTGCGCCCAGAAACGGGTACCGTCCTTGCGCACGCGCCAGCCGCCGGCGGCCTCGAAGCGGCCCAGCTCGCGCGCCTGCCGCAGCGCCTGCTCGGGGTGCCCGGCGGCACGGTCTTCGGGCGTGTAGAAACACGAGAAATGCTTGCCCAGGATCTCGTCGCGCGTATATCCCTTGGCCCGCTGCGCACCCGCATTCCAGCTGCTCACGCTTCCCGACGGATCGAGCGCGTAGATCGCGTAGTCGGTCACGCCCAGGATCAGCAAGCGAAAGAGTTCGGTCTCGGCTGGCGGACCTTGGATATGCGGCATGGATGGTGTCGGCCTTGTTTTATATGCCGCCCGGCCACGCGCTCATCCCTGTCGGGAGAGCCCCTTGCGCGCGCAGGCGTGCAGACGCGCCAGCGCTACTTTGCGCTGGAACGTCTACCGCTATAACGGCAACGGGGCGCTGAAATTTACCCTTGGCCGGGCCACGCCTTTTCGGATAACGAGGAAGACCCTCGGAGGCTAGGAGGCGGCCGGATACGCAATGGATGCGCAATCGGTTCGCGGCGCGAAAAACAAGCCGCAAAAAAATTCGGCGTGCCGGTAGGGGCACGCCGTCGGGCTGCAACGCGCCAGCGCTGCGATGGTACGACTACAACTGTCGTCAATTCTGTCAGGCGGGGAGCGTCTGTGCCGCCAGGGTGGCCATCGAGCCACTGGCAACGCAGACCAGGACCCAGCCTGCCAGCAGACGGAAACTCTGCCAACGGCTCATGATGCGCTCCTGGTATCCGCGCGCCGCCAATGCGGCGCGACGGGGTGAATCGATGATGATGGCAAGCCACGCCGGGCACGCTTGCGGGGCTCGCCATCAACTGCCTCAGGCGAGGGCGCCGTCGGTGTAGGGATCGGCACGGCCGCTGCGGGCGCCGTCGTAGAACGGATTGCGCTTGTCATTGCCGCGCGCGCCGTCCGTGTACGGGTCGAAGCTGCGGGCCGGGGCGGACGAAACGCCGCTGTGATCCAGGCCGGCTACCGTGCGATAGCCATCGGTGTACGGGTCGGTCTTGCCGACGCGGGCGCCATCCGTGTACGGGTCAACGCTGCGGGCCGGGGTCGACGAGACGCCGCTGCGGTCCAGGCCGGCGATGCGGGCACCATCGGTGAAGACGTCGAACTTGCCGATGCGGGCACCGTCGGTGAACGGATCAGCCTTGCCGGCACGCGCGCCTTCGCTGAAGGAATCGAACTTGCCGGTACGGGCGCCGTCGGTGTAGGCATCCCGCGCGCGGTAGTTGTAACCGTACTTGTCGGCGGGGACGGTACCGGCTTGCGCGGCGCCCGCGGCGAAAGCTGCGGCCAGGGTGGCGGCGGTGAGCAGGGACTTGGCAAGAAGCTTGGCGTTCATGATGTTCTCCAATCGAAGCGTGGGTCCGGGGGTCTGCACTGGCCGCGGGGACCTGGATTTGTTAAGGATGTCCTCTTTTTTGCTTTACCTACCACATTCTTATAAGGTAGTGCAAGCACCACCCCGCAAGCCCGACCCGGATACGCCACGCAGCCCGGAGCCGGCCCGCGTGACACCGTTGCCCGGTCAGCGTAGCAACGGCGCGGCCACGGCCAGCGGCTTGCAGCAGGCTTGGCTGGCACAAGCTGCATCGCCGCGCGGCGCCCGGCAGGTGCGCGCCGACAGACATCGAAAGGACGGGGATTGCCGCAGCGCGGGATCGCGTGCAAACTCCCCGAGGCCGCGCGGCGGTGCCACCCGCGCGCGTAGTAGCTGCAGCACTCGCATCCATCCGCACCTGCCTTTCGGCGCGGTGCACTCGGGGAGCCAAAGATGAGCGCAGAGAATGCCGGCGGCAATATCGCCGCGAGCGGGCCGCAGCTGATGTCCCCGTCTGATCCTCCCGCCGAAGCGGAAACCGCGCCCGCGGCGTTCTCTCCGCTGGAAACGCGCCGCCACCAGATGTATCCGCAACTGGCCGCAGCCGAGATCGCGCGGCTCCATCGTTTCGGCACGGTGCGGAAATGGCGTGCCGGCGAATTCCTGTTCCGCCAGGGCGACGCGGGCCACGGCATGCTGGTGCTGCTGTGCGGGTGCGTGCGCGTGTCCCAGCGCGACGCGCTGGAGCGCACCTCCCTGATCGGCGAACACGGTGCCGGCCATTTCCTCGCGGAGGTCGGGCAGCTGGCCGGCGAACCCGCGCTGGTCGACGCCGAGGCGATCGATGATGTCGAAGCCATCGCGATTCCTCCCGAGCGGCTGCGTGCCCTGCTGGTGGCCGAGGCCGAGCTGGGCGAGCGCATCATGCGTGCGCTGATCCTGCGGCGCGTGGGCCTGATCGAACGCGGCAAGGGCCTGACCCTGCTGGGCCGCGGCAGCGAGCCGAAGGTCCTGCACCTGCAAGCCTTCCTGCGCCGCAACGGCTATCCACATACGGTGGTCGACGCCGATACCGATCCCGATGCCAGCGCCCTGCTCGAATTCAGCGCCGCCGTGCCCGGCGACTTTCCGCTGGTGATCTGTCCGGGCGGCCGGGTGCTGCGCGCTCCGGATACCGGCCAGCTTGCCAGCTGCCTCGGACTGCTGCCCGAATTCGATCCAGACCATATCTACGACGTGATCGTCGTCGGCGCCGGCCCAGCCGGGCTGGCGACCGCGGTGTATGCCGCATCGGAAGGGCTGTCCGTGGCGGTGTTCGACGCCCTCTTCCCGGGCGGCCAGGCCGGCGCCAGTTCGCGCATCGAGAACTATCTCGGCTTTCCCACCGGCATTTCCGGACAGGCGCTGGCCGGACGCGCGTTCGTGCAGGCGCAGAAATTCGGTGCGCACGTTGCGATCCCGCTACAGGTAGCGGCGCTGCATTGCGGAGAACATCCGCAGCGCATCGAACTGTGCGACGGACGCAAGATCCCGACGCGCACGGTGGTCATCGCCAGCGGCGCGGCCTATCGCCACCCGCCCATCGCATCGCTCGAACGCTTCGAAGGCCGCGGCGTCTACTATTGGGCCTCGCCGGTGGAAGCACGCCTGTGCAGTGGCGAAGAGGTGATGCTGGTCGGTGGCGGCAATTCCGCCGGGCAGGCAGCGGTCTTCCTCGCCGCGCATGCAAAGTGGGTGCATATCCTGATCCGCGGGCAAGGCCTGGAGGCCAGCATGTCGCGCTACCTGATCGAGCGCATCGCGGCCCAGCCCAATATCGAGCTGCATACGGGCACCGAGATTACGGCCCTGGCCGGAGAGGAGCACCTGGCCAGCGTCAGCTACCGCAAGCGCGATTCGGACCGCATCACCGAAGTGCCGATCCGCAACCTGTTCCTGTTCACCGGCGCCGATCCGAACACGGCATGGCTGCGCACGTGCAATGTGCGCGTGGACGGGAAGGGATTCGTCCTGACCGGCACCGACACGCCGCATGAAGGGATGGGCCCTGCCTCGGCGCTGGAGACCAGCGTGCCGGGAGTGTTCGCGATCGGTGATGTACGCTCTAACTCCACCAAGCGCGTGGCCGCCGCGGTGGGCGAAGGCGCGGCCGTGGTGGCGCAGATCCACGCCTACCTTGCAAAGCTGGAGCAGCCGGAGCCGGGCACGCTGGCGATGTAGGCCGCAGCGGCCGGGGCCGCGCCGGTGAGCCCATCGCCGGCCAACAAATCTACCCCAGCCGCAAGTCGTCCGCAATCGACCGTGTGGACGGCATGCGACAAAACCTAAAGTGCGCATTTCTTGACTATATTGGAAGCAATGGCAGGCGCTTCAATTCGAGGCCGTTTTTTGGGAGGTATGCCATGCGTTCACTTGCAGATATGTTTAGTCCGCCCACCCCGGAGAAAATCGCAGCAAGGGAATTGCAGCAAATGCGGCTAACGTTGTTCCAGGCCGAGCGTCGACTGCTGGAAGCGCAGATGCAGGTCGACTACTACCGCGACCTCGTCGCGTTCCTCGAAGATGTGTCCGCCACCGGCGTCGAAAACGTGGTGGACAAGCGGCGTGCTCCCCCCAGCGCGGAGCACGCGCAAGGCCCGCGCAGCGCGCCGGGTCTCGTCACCATACCCGCGGTGCCCTCCGCCGCCTGACACGCAAGGCGCGCCGTGTCTTGCCGTGGTACAGGCGCGCGCCGTCCGGCGCGCGGCTGTGTCGCGTGCCGCCATGAGATACTGTCCGCCTCGCGCGGCAAGCCCGCGCCATCGCCGGCGCGCGCGCATGCCGGCACGGCCCCGACAGGAATCCCCCCATGAGCGACATGAGCGAACTGCTGCCCTGCATTGAAATCGAAAGCGCCCCGGCGCCAACGTGGTCCGTGATCTGGATGCACGGCCTGGGTGCCGACGGCAACGATTTCGTGCCGGTAGTGCCGGAACTTGGCCTCGCGGCCGCCCCTGCCGTGCGCTTCGTCTTTCCCAACGCGCCGGCCATTCCCGTCACCTGCAACGGCGGCTATGTCATGCCCGCGTGGTACGACATCGCCTCGCTCGACGACGCGCGCAGCCACTGCGACGAGGCCGGCATCCGCGTCTCGCGCACGGCCATCCGCGCGCTGATCGCGCGCGAGAACCAGCGCGGCGTGCCCAGCCATCGCGTGGTGCTGGCGGGCTTCTCGCAAGGCGGCGCCATCGCCTACACCACGGGGCTCACGCATCCCGAGCCGCTGGGCGGCATCATCGCGCTGTCCACCTATATCCCCTCGCCGGCACTGCTGGCCGCGGAACTGAGCGAGGCCAACCGCGCCGCGCCGGTGTTCGCCGCGCATGGCAGCGAGGACGACGTGGTACCCGTGCAGCTCGGCATGCTGGCGCGCGACACGGCGCAGCAACTCGGCTGCCAGGTGGAATGGCACACCTACCGCATGCCGCATTCGGTCTGCATGGAAGAAATCGTGGCGATCGGCGCCTGGCTCAAGGCACGTTTCGCTGCCGCATCCGCCTGACCCATCCGCCTGGCGCATCCGCCTGGCGCATCGGCCCGGTGCGCCGGTCTTGCGCCCGGCCCCGAAGTCCGGGGGCGAACCCACAACGTGGTAGTCTCGCGCCCATTGCATTTTTTGCCTGCCCGATGAAAACCACGCCGCCCGGCGCCGCGCCGCTCCCCAGGATCGACTTCGATACGCGCAAGGCGCTGCTGTTCGCCCTCGCCGCCGAACGCTTGTCGGCCTTCTACGAACACCGCCAGTGGATGACCGATGCCCAGGGCGCGACCCTGGCCGGGCTGTGGCTGTCGCGCTCCAAGCTGCAGCTCGCGCTGGCCGAGCGCCGCCTGCTGTCCCAGCTGAGCGACGAATTCGCGCGCCAGCTTGCCGCCACGCTGTCGCGCGAGGCCGGCCTGTACGCAGCGCACGAGATGATGGAAGCGCTCGATCCCAACTACCAGTCCGCCTTCGCCCACGACATGCTCGACGAATGCGCACGCCTGCTCCACGACAACGGCGTCACCGACTGAGCCGCCGGCTCAGCGGCTGGCCACGCCGGCCGTCCGGCGGCCCTTGTCGAACTGCTCCACGTCGAGCCTGCGGAATACCAGCGCGGACATCAGCGTGATCATGCCAACGCTGAAGAACGCCAGCCGGTAGGCCGTGCCGGACATGCCCAGCTGCGCGGAGAACAGGCTCACGAGACCGCCGCCGATGGTCACGCCAAGGCCGATGGCCAGCATCTGCACCATCGAGAACAGACTGTTGCCGCTGCCCGCGTCTTCCACGCTCAAGCCCTTGAGCGTGACGCTGTTCATGGCGGCGAACTGCATGGAGTTGGTGGCGCCGAACAGGGCCAGCTGCGCGATCGAAAAGACCAGCGGCCAGCCTGGCGAGATCGCTGCGAACGAGGCAATCGAGCCGCCCACCAGGATGGTGTTGATGAGCAGGAAGTTGTCGTAACCGTAGCGCTTGACCAGCGGGACGATCGCGCGCTTGGCCACCACGCCGGCCAGCGCGGCCGGCAACAGCATCATGCCCGAATGCAGCGGCGAGTAGCCGAGCTGCAGTTGCAGCAGCAGCGGCATCAGGAACGGCACCGCCCCCGAGCCGATGCGGCATACCAGGTTGCCCGCCAGGCCCACGCTGAAATTGGGCTCGCGGAACAGCGCGAGCCGGAACAGCGGATCGCGCCTGCGCCGGGCATATGGGATATAGAGCAGCGCCGACAGCAGGCTGAGCGCGAACAGGCTGCCGCTCCAGGCGGCGTGGCTGGCTTCGTGCGGCGCGTCCAGCGCCAGCGAGAACGCCACCATGCACAACGACAGCAAGCCGCAGCCGATGAAGTCGAACGCGGGCGGGCGCTCAAGCGCGTTGTCGGGCAGATAGCGCAGCACGGCCAGCAGGCCGATCGCGCCCACCGGTACGTTGATCAGGAAGATCCAGTGCCATGCCACGGTCTGCACGATCCAGCCGCCCAGCACCGGGCCGAAGATCGGCCCCACCTGCCCCGCGACCGAGACGAAGGCCAGCGCCGCGATGTACTGCTCGCCGGACACGCTGCGCAATACCGCCAGGCGTCCGATCGGCAGCAGCATCGAGCCGCCGATGCCCTGGACCACGCGGGCGATCACCAGCTGGTCCAGGCTTTGCGCGCCGGCACAGAACAGCGAGCCCAGCACGAAGATCAGGATCGCCGCGAAATACACGCGGCGCGTGCCGAAGCGGTCCGCCAGCCAGCCCGAGGCCGGCGTCAGCATGGCCATGGTCAGCGTGTAGGCCACCACCACCGGCCTCATGTCGAGGGGCGATTCGTTGAGGCTGCGCGCCATCGCGGGCAGCGCGGTGTTGACGATGGTGGTATCGAGCGTCTGCATGAAAAAGCCCGCGGCGACGATCCACAGCATGGCCGTATGCGATTTCTGCGAGGATTGATTGTTCATTCTGGTACATCTCACGGCAAGAACCGGCCTGGGCCGGCGTGGCATCCGGACGGATCRCCCGGCAGGGACCCGTGCAAAGCGGCGGTGCCACGAATGCTGTCGATGTTAATGACTATGGTGCCAATCGGGAACCCCGCTGGACATATTGACTGTGATCGGAGAATCCGATGACAATGCGCGCATGCTCAATCCTGTCTGGGTCAAGACCTTCGCCACCGTGGCGGCCGCGCACAGCTTCACCGACGCGGGGCGCCAGCTCGGCCTGTCGCAGTCCAGCGTCAGCGACCATATCCGACGCCTGGAGCAGCACGTGGGGCGCCGGCTCTTTGTGCGCGACACCCATACCCTGACCATGACCGCCGACGGCGAGGCGCTGCTCGCACACGCCCGGCTGATCCTGGAGGCCATCGCACGCGCCGAATCCCAGTTCAACGCGCCGCGCCTGCAGGGGCGCGTGCGGCTGGGCACTTCCGACGACCTGGTGCTCGGCCCCATGCCCAATGTGCTGGCTGCGTTTCGCAATTCGCATCCGGACGTGGAACTCGAAATCACCATCGGCATGACCGGCAAGCTCTACGAGCTGATGGATGCCGGGGCGCTGGACCTGATGATCGGCAAGCGCCGCGAAGGCGACCGCCGCGGCACCCCGCTGTTCCGCGGCAAGCTGGAGTGGCTGGCGCGACCGGGCACGGTGGCCGACCTGAGACAGCCCCTGCCGCTGATCCTCGTGCCCGAGCCCAGTGTCACCCGCGCCATCGTGCTCGACACGCTGGCCAAGGCGGGCATGCGCTGGCAGATCGTCTGCACCAGCAGCAGTCACTCGGGGTGCATCGCCGCGGCGCGCGGCGGCCTCGGCATCACCGTCCGCGCGCAATACCTCTCCGGCCGCGGCCTGGTACCGCTGGTCAACAGCGAGGCCCTGCCCGCGCTGCCGGAGGTGGAGTTCATCTCGCTGCGCGCTGGGCGCCTGAGCCGCCCTGCCGAGACGCTGCTGCAACTGCTGCAAAAGAGCGATCTGCGCGGTTCCTGGCTGGACGAATAAGCGCCGCGCGCGCGCATTCACCGTGGCTGCTGTATCCGCTGTATCCGCTGTATCCCCCCTGCCTCAGGCGCGGGCGCCGTCCAGGTACGGGTCGAGCGCGCGGGCCGGCGGCGCCGACACGCCACGCGTGTCCATCCCGGCCAGCCTCTGCACGCGCTCGGAGAAAGGATCCGCACCGCGCGTGCGGGCGCCGTCGGCAAAGGCATCGATAGCGCGGCCCGGCTCGGCGGAAACCCCGCTGCGGTCCAGGCCGGCGATACGGGCGCCATCGGTATAGGGATCGGCCATGCGCGCGCCATCGCTGAACGGGTCGATGCGGCGCGCCGGATCGGCGGACGGACCGCTGCGGTCCAGGCCGGCGATGCGGGCGCCATCGGTGAACGCATCGAGCCTGCCACTACGCGCGCCATCGCTGAACATGTCGCGCGCGCCGGCCTGGCGCTGCGCCTGAACCTGGGGCGTGCCGGCGGCCCCGGACCCCCCGGAGACACCCGGGTTTCCGGCTGCCTGGGCGCTGCCCGCGGCGAATGCGGCGGCGGCAAGTACGGCAGCGGCGAAGAGCGACTTGGTGAGATTCGGGTGCATGGCTGTCTCCAACTTGGGGGGAATGAGCCCATTCGTCGCCCGTCATTGGCCGACCTTACAGCTTTTTTTCGTCGTCCCGCCTGCGCGAAGGCATGCCAGCCGACGCACCGCTTTGGCGCACGCCGTGCGCCTGATCCGCCCCCCGCCGAAAGGATGAATCCGGTCGAAGACATGAACCCGCCCTATCCGCCCGAATCCCGGGGCGATCTCAAACCTCCGGCCACTGTCGGGAAGCGCACTTTCCGTCCTTAATACATCAAGGGATCGAGCCCTGCCTGCATCGCGCACAGAACCGGGATAGCCGGACACACGGCACGCAGACCATTCGCCTTGGGGAGAAATGCATGACCGAAACGGAAATCGATAGAGAACTGGACCTGGCCGGCAATCATTTGCTGGCGGCGCTGCCTGCGCCCGAGCGGCGGCTGCTGGTGCCGCGCCTCGACAGGGTAAGACTGAGCGAAGGGCAGTTGCTCAGCGATTCCGGACAGCGCATCCTGCACCTGTATTTTCCGTGCACGGCCGTCATCTCGATGATGTCGCTGCAGGAAAGCGGCGCCAGCGTGGAACTGGCCTCGGTTGGCCGCGAAGGCCTGGTCGGCCTGCCGGCCCTCACCGGCGCCGAAACCATGCCCAACCGCATCGAGGTACGCCGCGGCGGCGGTGCGCTGCGCATAGGCGCGGCCGACCTGCGCGAGATCTACCCGCAACTGCCGGCACTGCAGGGCAAGGCGCTGCTGTATATGCAGGTGCTGCTGACGCAGGTAGCGCAAACCGCCGTCTGCATCCGGCATCACTCGCTGACCACGCAATTGTGCCGCTGGCTCCTGCTGGCCCTGGACCGCTCGCCCTGCAACGCGCTCAACTTTACCCAGCAGACCATCGCGGACATGCTCGGCGTGCGCCGCGAAGGTGTGACCGAAGCCGTGGGACGACTCGAGGCGCTACGCATGATCCGTCACAGCCGCGGCCAGATCACGGTGATCGACCGTGCCGGCCTGGAGGGTTTCTCCGGCGAGTCCTACCGCATCGTGCGCAACGAGTTCGACCGGCTGCTCAGTCCCGTGGCCGGCTAGCGCGGGAATCCGGCGCGTGCCGGCGGCGGCACGGCGCCAGGCAATCCTCCGCACCCCATTGCGCTTGCCGCACTGCAATAGCACACTGGCGTCTTCCGGGCCTCGTCACCGTCGCCCGCCCGAGTTCGCTCGCCGAAGACATTCCAGACATATGACGCAAAGCGCAGCACGGCCAGCCTCACCGCCGCCATCGTCTGCGGTGCCGGTCATCGACCGGCTCGGCACGGCGCATGCGAGCATCATGCGCATGCGCTGCGACCTGCCCGGCGGCCTGCCGCCGGCTCCCGCCATTGCGTCTCAGGATGCGTTTTCCGCCATCGTGCAACTGCGCCCGTTCGCCGCGCATACGCTGTGGCGCGACGGCAGGCAGGTATTTGCCGGCGGCCATGCCGCTGGCGCGCTGGCCATCACGGATCTGCGGCAAGGCTGGCGATGCCACCATCGCGCGTCTTTCGACAATGTGAGGATCCAGTTCAGCTGCGACGAACTGCAGGCCTTTGCACGCGAACACGGCGCGCGCGCATCGCTGTCCCTGCGCAACCCCGCGGGCGAGCACGATGCCGTGATCGAGTCGCTCGCGCGCGCGTTCCTGCCATCGCTGGAGGCGCCAGGACAGGCCTCGCAGCTCTTCCTGGATCAGTTGACGGGTGCCGTGCTTGCGCATCTGATCGCCCACTACGGCAGCGCCTCGGTGCATCTGCTGAAGACAGCGGCGCTGTCGCGCCGCCAGGAAGCGCTGGCCAAGGAATATCTGGTCGCCCACATGGGCGAAGACGTATCGATCGAGATGGTGGCCGCGCATTGCAATCTGTCGCGCAGTTATTTCATCAAGGCATTCAAGCAGAATACGGGAATTACGCCCTATCGCTGGCTATTGGAATATCGCATCGATCAAGCCAAGATACTGCTGCGCCAGGGAATATCCATCGCGGAAATCGCGGTGCGCTATGGATTTTCCGATCAAAGCCATTTCACGCGGGTATTCAGCGGGGTTGTCGGTGTTCCCCCGGCAAAATGGCGCAACCGGAACGACTTATAGTTCATTCATGATCATTCGCGGCACCCGCAAGGCCGCAATCGGATTGCACGGGCTGCCGGCACGAGCGCCGGCGGCGATGGCGCTCGGCATCCGCAGAGCGAAGGCCAGCGGCCGTTTGCCGTCCTGGCGCGGCGGCGCAGTGCTTGATTCATCAACATGGAGCGGGCGTACTTTTCGCTAATTTTCCGTCCTATCCTACAAGACGAGACCGGCGCAATCCGATAATATCGGTCTCGTTATTTCCTTGCCCTTGCATACATGGCAATTCCTCGCAATGGCTTCGGCAGGGCATCGAATATTTTCACCTTCCTTTTTTCTTTTTTGAAAATTCGCGCGACTTGCACTAGATTCGTTGAGGCATCGTTGCCGCCAGATTCGCCACGCCGCCCTGTGGAGAATGAAATGCTTGCCGTCATGTCAAGCATATTTATGCCGCACGCCGATATCGCCCCCGTGATTGACCTCGATGTCGTCGTCCGTGCCTGCCAGAACCCGCCCAGCCATGCAGCCTAACCGGAAATCGCCATGACCAATCCGAAGCTTGAAGTCCTGACCCCGCAGAACAGCCAGCTGATCATCATCGACCATCAGCCCCAGATGGCCTTCGGCGTGCAGTCCATGGACCGCCAGGCCTTGAAGAACAACGTGGTCGGCCTCGCCAAGGCCGCCAAGATCTTCAATATCCCCACCACCATCACCACGGTCGAGTCGGCATCGTTCTCCGGCTATACCTATCCGGAACTGCTCGATGTCTTCCCCGGGCAGAAGCTGCTCGAGCGCACCTCGATGAACTCCTGGGACGACCAGAAGGTGCGCGATGCGCTCAAGGCCAACGCACGCAAGAAGGTGGTCGTGGCCGGCCTCTGGACGGAAGTCTGCAACAACACCTTTGCCCTGTGCGCGATGGCCGAGGGCGACTATGAAATCTACATGGTGGCCGATGCCTCGGGCGGGACTTCCAAGGAAGCGCACGACTACGCCATGCAGCGCATGATCCAGGCCGGCGTGGTACCCATGACATGGCAGCAGGTGCTGCTCGAATGGCAGCGCGACTGGGCGCGCCGCGACACCTATGACGCTGTCATGGCACTGGTGAAGGAACACTCGGGCGCCTACGGCATGGGCGTCGACTACGCCTACACGATGGTCCACAAGGCAGCGCAACGCGCGGCCGGCAAGCACGAAGTACTGGCCCCCGTGCCCGCGAAGTAGAAGCCAGCGTGAGAGCGCCCGCGCGGCCACAACGGCCAGCGGGCCTCGCCGCACCCGCGCCAGGTTGCCTTTGCACCGCCGTCGTTGCGCCGTCGTTGCGCTGCCACGCGCGGCGCCATCCCGCAGGAGTTTTGCCATGAACGCACCGGCCACCCCGGAACTGATCCTCATCAACGGCAAGTTCGCCACGCTCGACCGCGCCAACCCGCAGGCCGAAGCCGTCGCCATCCGCGACGGCAGGTTCGCCGCGGTCGGCAGCAAGCAGGAGATCATGCAGCTGGCCGGGCCCGCCACGCAGGTGGTCGACCTGCAGGGCCGCCGCGCCATCCCCGGGCTGATCGACAGCCACATGCACATCATCCGCGGCGGCCTGAACTACAACATGGAGCTGCGCTGGGACGGCGTGCGCTCGCTGGCCGACGCCATGCGCATGCTCAAGGAGCAGGTCGCGCGCACGCCCGCGCCGCAATGGGTGCGCGTGGTGGGCGGCTTCACCGAGCACCAGTTCGCCGAGAAGCGCCTGCCCACCATCGAAGAACTCAACGCGGCCGCGCCGGACACGCCGGTCTTCATCCTGCACCTGTACGACCGCGCCATCCTCAACGGCGCCGCGCTGCGCACCGTGGGCTACACCAGGGACACCCCCAACCCGCCGGGCGGCGAGATCGTCCACGACAGCGCCGGCAACCCGACCGGACTGCTGCTGGCCAAGCCCAACGCGACGATCCTCTACGCCACGCTGGCCAAGGGCCCGAAGCTGCCGCCCGAGTACCAGAAAAACTCCACGCGCCACTTCATGCGCGAGGTCAACCGGCTTGGCGTGACCGGCGTGATCGATGCCGGTGGCGGCTACCAGAACTACCCCGAGGACTACAGCATCATCGAGGAACTGCACAAGGACGGGCAGCTGACGGTGCGCCTGGCCTACAACCTGTTCACGCAGAAGCCCAAGGAAGAACTGAGCGATTTCAGCACCTGGTCCAGGCAGGTCAGGCCGGGCCAGGGCGACGACCTGTACCGCCACAACGGCGCCGGCGAGATGCTGGTCTACACGGCGGCCGATTTCGAGGACTTCCGCGTCGAGCGGCCCGACATGCCGCCCTCGATGGAAGCTGATCTCGAACCGGTGATCCGCCTGCTGGCCGAGAACCGCTGGCCGTGGCGCTTGCATGCCACCTATGACGAAACCATCTCGCGCGCGCTCGACGTCTACGAAAAGGTCGCCCGGGACGTGCCCTTCGATGGCCTGCACTGGTTCTTCGATCATGCCGAGACCATCACCGACCGCAATATCGACCGCATCGCCGCGCTCGGCGGCGGCATTGCCGTGCAGCACCGCATGGCCTACCAGGGCGAGTATTTCGTGGAGCGCTATGGCGCGCGCGCGGCCGAAGCCACGCCGCCGATCAAGCGCATGCTCGAGCGCGGCGTCAAGGTGGGCGCCGGCACCGACGCCACGCGCGTGGCCTCGTACAACCCGTGGGTCTCCCTGTACTGGCTGACCACCGGCAAGACCGTGGGCGGCATGTCCCTGTACCCGCAGGCCAACCTGCTCGACCGCGACACCGCGCTGCGGCTGTGGACCGAGGCCAACACCTGGTTTTCGTCCGAGCAAGGCAAGAAGGGCGAGATCAAGGCGGGCCAGCTTGCCGACCTGGCGGTCCTGTCCGCGGACTACTTCGCCGTGCCCGGCGACGAGATCCAGGACATTACCTCGGTGCTGACGCTGCTCGGCGGCAAGGTGGTGTACGGCGACGGCGACTTCGGCAAGCTCGCGCCGGCGCTGCCGCCCGCGATGCCGGACTGGTCGCCGGCGCGCCACGGCAGCCGCTACCAGCCCCGCCCGGCGGCACGCCAGCAGGCGCTGAACACCGCCTGCGCCTGCGCCAGCACCTGTGGCGTGCACGGCCACGCGCACGCCAGGGCCTGGACTTCCGGCGTGCCAGCCACGGACGAAAGCGCGTTCTGGGGCGCGCTGGGTTGCTCGTGCTGGGCATTCTGATGCAGGGACCTGACGTGTTGCCGGATCGCGGAGGCCAGCCATGACCAAGACCACCTCCATGCCCGGGCAGCGCCCCGCCGGCGCGCGCGCGCGACTTGCCCCGCCCTGGGTACGCTGGCTCGCGCTGCTGGCGCTGTGCGCGGCCTACCTGCAGGGCGGCCTGGTCAAGCTGGCCGACTTCGCCGGCGCCATCGCCGAGATGCAGCACTTCGGCCTGGCGCCGGCGGCACCGCTGGCCGCCGCCACCATCGCGCTGGAGCTGGGCGCGTCGGTGCTGATCCTCAGCGGCCGTTTGCGCTGGCTCGGTGCCCTCGCACTGGCCGGCTTCACGCTGATGGCGAGCTTCCTCGCGAACCGCTTCTGGGATGCGCCGCCCAGCGAGCAGTTGATGATGGCCAACGCCTTCTTCGAGCATATCGGCCTGGCCGGCGGCTTCCTGCTGGTGGCCTGGGAAGACATCCGCCACGGCAGGCCCGTGCCGCGGTAAGGCCGCTGCTTTTCTTCCTACTACCCTGGAGCCATCGATGAAGCTCTATCTCGTCTCCCTCGCCGTCGGCATCCTCGTCGGCATCATCTACGCGCTGCTGCAGGTCCGCTCGCCCGCGCCGCCGGTGGTGGCCCTGATCGGCCTGCTCGGCATGCTGATCGGCGAACAGGTCGTGCCACCCATCAAGCGCATGATCGCCGGCGAGCCGGTCACGGTGGCATGGTTCAGTTCGGAGTGCGTGCCCAAGATCACGGGCACCCCGCCCAAGACGCTGGCCGAGAACCAGCCCGCGGCCGGGCAGGAGAAATAGGATGAGCGCCGGCGCAACACCCCGGTTCGGGGACCTCGCCGCAGGCACGCGTGGCTGCCTGCTTTCGTTCGTGGCGGGCTATGTCGACGTGGTGGGCTTTACCGCCCTGTTCGGGCTGTTCACCGCGCACGTGACCGGCAATTTCATCATGATCGGCGTGGAACTGACAGGCCATTCGAACGGGCTGATGACCAAGCTGCTCGCGCTGCCCACCTTCGTGGTCGCGGTCGGCGCCACGCGCTTGCTGGAACGCTGGCTGCAGGGCCGTCAGCAGCCGGTGGTCACCGTGCTGATTGCGCTCGAATGCGCCTTCCTGCTGCTGTTCATGGGCGCCGGGCTGGAGGCCCCCCACGCCGGCGCGGATGCGGCGCTGGGCACGGTGGCGGGGCTGCTTGCCGTGACCGCGATGGGCATACAGAACGCACTGTCGCGCACCGCGCTCGCCGACCTGGGCCCGACCACCATCATGACCGGCAACACCACGCAGATCGTGATCGACATGGTGGACCTGGCCGCGGCGACGCCAGAGCAGAAGAAAGCCATCCTGGCCCGCCTGCGCAAGATGGTCCCCGCCCTCGCCGGCTTTGCCGCCGGCGCCGTGCTGGGCGCGCTGGCCTTCACCGCCGTCAGCTTCTGGTGCGTGCTGCTGCCGGTGGCCTTGCTGGCAACGCTGTGCTGCCAGCCATGGCAGGCCAGGCTCGTGCGCGCCTAGCCCCCGCCATGGAAACTCCCGTGCGCGACATTGCGGCAAGACTGCGGCACGCCAGCCTCCTTGTCCTGCTCGGGCTGGCCTGCCCGGCAGCGTTTGCCCAGAGTACGGTCACCGTCTATGGCCGCCTGAACACGGCCCTCGAATACGCGCGCGCCAGCACCGCCACCGACGGCACCGCACTGGCAGCACCGCCCGCATGACCAACTACCGCTCGGTGTTCGGACTGCGTGGCGAAGAGCCCCTCGGCGGCGATTTCAAGGCGGTCTGGCAGATCGAGAGCAACCTGTCGGTCGACAACGGCCAGGGCGGTATCGCCGGGCGCAATTCGCGGGTAGGACTGGCAGGGCCATACGGCCTGGTCTTCATGGGCCACTGGCATACGCCCTATACCGAGTCGACCATGGGCTATGACCCCTACCACCCGCAGGCTTCGGCCAGCGCCTGGTAGGCGGTGGCAAGGTGGTATGGCGTGGTCGAAGGCATCTCGGCGCGTTCCACGGCGCCTGCCGGCGACAGGCATTCGTGCCAGCCGCCCGCATGCAGGAAACGCGCCGGGAAGGCCTGGAGCCATGCGCGCAGGAGCGCCAGCGCCGTGGCATCGCCGCGCACCGCCAGCGCCCGCGCGAACTCGGTCTGTGCCCAGATCCGCTGGGTCGCCTCGCGCGGCGAGCCATCCAGGCCGAGCGCGGCGGCCACGCCCATGGTTTGCTTGTCCACGCCATGCTGCAGGGCGAATCCGAACGCCCGCGCCATTGCATGCTCTAGCGCGGAGCCGCCGAACAAGTCCGGCGCCGATGCCAGCAGCGAGAACCACTCGAACTGGTGGCCCGGCTCCACGCGATTGTCCCCAGGCGCGGCCGCCCCGGCGATCTGCGCCGGCAACGGCAGCTCGGCGATGCAGCCGGTGGCCGGGTCGACGAACGCGGCCAGCACGGCCGCGGCAATTGCCTGCAGGCGCGTGGCGTAGAAGCTGTCGCCGGTCAGCGCGTGGGCCGCCAGGTAGGCTTCCGTGAGATGCATGATCGGGTTCTGCAGCGGTGTGCCGGCCGGGCTCAAATCCTGCGTCAGCGCAGCGTGATAAAGCCCGTGCCCGGTGGCGAAGCGCGCCTCGACCAGCTCGGTGGTCTCCTCCAGCAAGGCGCGCGCCTCGGCGCTGCCCGTGCGCTCGGCGTAGGCCGCGCAGGCGAACACCACGAAGGCGTGCGTGTACAGGTCCTTGGTGCCATCGAGCACACGCCCCTGCGCATCGATGCTGTAGACGACGCCGCCGTGCGCGCCATCGGCAAAGCAGCGGCGCAGCGACGAGAACAGCTGCCCGGCATGGGCAGCCCCGGCGGCGCTCGCATCTTGCGAGAACACGTAAAGCTGGCGTGCGCAGGCCATCGCGCGGTAGCGGCTCACCGGCAAGGGCTGCCGGTCCGCGCCGCCCAATGCCTCGTATGGCAAGGCCATGTCCGCATTCCAGCCGGGACCGCGCCACAGGGGAAGGACCGCGGCATCATAGTGCGTGCGCAGGGCGGCGACGGATACTGCGATCGACGCGGCTTCGTCGGGGGCAAGGCTCGGGGTGGCGTTCATGCGGATGGAATGTCGGTAAGGCGCTCCGGTGGCGGCATGCCGCGGCACGGATGCTCGTATGGCCGCAAATATACCTCAGGGCGGCGCAAGGGCGACCCGAAAGAGACCGGCACCCGCATCCGGAGTGCCGCACGCACCCCTCTCCCGCTTCGAACAGCCACAATCCTTGATCCTGCCGCCAGATCGCCTAACCTTACCGCGTGGCCCCTGGCATTGTGTTACGCGCCAAGCGGCTATCGAGCCGCATTCCGCCCCCGCCGCGGCTCCCGGGCCACATACCCTGTTCTGTGCCTCCAGACTGGACGGAAAGCGCCCCGTTTCCCGCCAGCGAGGCACTTTCGGGCCATCCGGCGCTGCCGGATACCGAGCCCACTCTCCATGGGAGAGCGCGATGGAAAAGCCGATTGTGAGCCCGCTGCGTTTCGTTGAACTACTGAACGCAAGACTGCCCGCCCATCCTCTGTATCAGGAAGGCATGCGCGTGTACGCCATTCCCAACCATACGGATCATCCCCGCAGCCTGGTCTGCGTCGGCCCGCGCGGCGTGAACGGCGTCTGTGCCACGGTGGAGCTGATCGTGCGCGGCGAATGCGAAGTGGTCCCCGATATCCCGGGCGAGTGGCACGCCCCCCGCCACACCGCCGGCCACGCCTCGCACCACTAGCACCGCACCGCTCGGACCCGTTCCAGCCCCCGGTAAGGCGGAGGCGGCAACGTCACGCGGACGGTGTCCTCCGCCCGCACCACGCCAGCGGCAAGCACGATGCCCATGATGCCGGCCTTGCGCGCCAGGCGGCACCGGCACCGGCCATCATGCCGCTACGCGCCCTTCGCGGCGCGCCGCCGGTTGCGCGGCGCCATTGGCGCTCTGCGCCGTGGCGTGCGCCGGATAGGCGGCAGCGAACACCAGCCGGCCCGCCGACCACGTGTGCGAGACCAGTGGCTGCCCCGCCACCATGGCCACCGACACGAGATCCGCGCGCAGCCCCGGCTCGATCCGCCCGCGATCGGTCAGGCCACAGGCCCGCGCCGGATTGGCGCCGACCAGCGCGGCCGCCTGCGACGGCGTCAGCCCCGCTTCGCGCTCGGCGGCAAACGCAGCGGCGATCAGCGTGGACGGCTGGTAGTCCGAGCACAGGCAGTCGGCCACGCCAGCGCGGATGGCATCGATGGCGCGCATCGAGCCGCTCTGGCTCTGGCCGCGCAGCACATTGGGCGCGCCCAGGATGGTCGGCAGGCCCTGCGCGACGGCGGCGCGGGCGGTCTCCAGGTTGATCGGGAACTCGCTCATGCGCACGCCCAGCGCCTGCATGGTGGCGATGCGCTGGACCGAGTCGTCGTCATGGCTGGCGGCGGGCACGCCGAGGCGCGCGGCCAGCGCCAGCAGGCGCTCCACGCGCTCGAGCGCGCCCTGTTGCTCGGCCACCTTCTTGTCGGCCGCCGCGACGGCTTCCTCGCGGCTCATGTCGTGGTTGCCGATCATGTAGGCCACGTAGGCWTCCAGCGTCTTGAACTGGCCCTGGCCGGGCGAGTGGTCCATCACCGAGACCAGGTCCACCACGCCGGCTTCGAGCAGTTGCTCCAGCACCGGCAGCGCGCTTGCGTCGGTGACTTCGTAGCGGCAGTGGATACGGTTGTCCACCAGGCTGTGGTCGCGGAACGCGGCCACGGTGCGCACGATCTGCGCGGCGGTCTCGTTGTTGCGCACGCCGAACTGCGTGCTGGCGAAGGACAGCGCGTGATACGGCGTGGTGATGCCGGCGGCGGCATTGCGGCGGTCGACCTGGGCCACGGCGAAGTCGAGCGGGAACATCACGCGCGAGCGCGGCTCGGCTTCYTTYTCGATKGCGTCGCARTGCASGTCGATCAGGCCCGGCATCAGGGTCTGGCCGCACAGGTCGATCACCTGGGCGGCACGCGGCACATCGGCGGCGGCGGGCTCGATGGCCGCGATGCGGCCATCCTCGATCAACAGCGCGCTGTCGGCGAGCACGCCATCGGGCAGCACGATGCGCGCGCGGGTCAGGTAGGCAGGAAGCATGGTCGGTTCCGGGGACGGTTAGGAACGGATGGAACGGCGGGTTCAGGCCGGCACGGCGGCCAGCTTGCCGGCCGGGGCGTGCGCGGCCGGTGCCGGATGCAGTGGCAGCAGCCGCGTGGCGACGGCATCGCGCACCGCTTCGTCGTGGAAGATGCCGACCAGGCAGCGGCCCTCGGCCAGTGCCTCGCGGATCAGCGCCACCACCACCGCGCGGTTGTCGGCATCGAGCGAGGCCGTGGGCTCGTCCAGCAGCAGCACCGGATGGCCGCCGATCAGCCCGCGCGCGATGTTCACGCGCTGCTGCTCGCCGCCCGAGAACGTGGCCGGGGGCAGCGCCCACAGCCGGCCCGGCACCTGCAGGCGCGCCAGCAGCACGGCGGCGCGCTCGCGCGCCTCCTCGAAACTGGCGCCGCGCTGCTGCAGCGGCTCGGCCACCACGTCGAGCGTGCTCACGCGCGGGATCACGTGCAGGAACTGGCTGACATAGCCGATCACCTCGCGCCGCAACTGCAGGATGCGCTGCTCGGGCGCGCGGGTCAGCTCCACCCACTCGGCTTCGTCGCGGATGCGGATGCTGCCTTCGGTGGCCAGGTAATTGCCGTACAGGCAGCGCAGCAGCGTGCTCTTGCCCGCGCCGGAGCTGCCGGCCAGCACCACGCACTCGCCGGCGGCGGCGTCGAAGTCGATGGCCTGCAGCACCGGCAGGCGCGTGCCGCCCTGGTTGTGCAGGACRAAGGTCTTGCCCAGGCCGCGCACCTGGATGCGCAGCGCGTCGGCGGGGTTGGCAGGATTGCCGGGATTGCCGGGATTGCCGCGATTGGTGTCGAAGTCTTGCGTCATGGTCAGCCCTGCAGGATGGAGGACACCAGCAACTGGGTGTACGGGTGGTGCGGGTCGTCGAGGATCTGGTCGGTCAGGCCGCTTTCCACCACGCGCCCGCCCTGCATCACCAGCGTGCGGTGCGCCAGCAGGCGCGCCACGGCGAGGTCGTGGGTGACGATGATGGCGGYCAGGCCGAGATCGGCCACCAGGCGGCGCAGCAGGTCCAGCAGGCGCGCCTGCACGGAAACGTCCAGGGAGGCCGTGGGCTCGTCCATGAATACCAGGCGCGGATGCGTGACCAGGTTGCGGGCGATCTGCAGCCGCTGTTGCATGCCGCCGGAGAAACTGGTGGGCGCATCATCGATCCGGCCGAGGTCCAGTTCCATGCGCTCCATCCATGTGCCGGCGACCTCGCGCAGCTCCCCATAGTGGCGCCCGCCCACGGCCATCAGGCGCTCGGCGATATTGGCGCCGGCGCTCACGCGCATGCGCAGGCCATCGCGCGCATTCTGGCGCACGAAGCCCCAGTCGGTGCGCGCCAGCAGGCGCAGGCGGGCATCGGACAGCGTGGCCAGGTCCACCAGGCCCTGCTCGCGGGTGTCATAGCAGACGCTGCCGGCCTCCGGCGCGGCCTGCCAGGACACCGCCTGCAGCAACGTGCTCTTGCCGGAGCCTGATTCGCCCACCACGCACAGCACTTCGCCCGGGAACAGGTCGAAGCTCACGTCGTGGCAGCCGTGCACGCCGTCCCAGGTGCGGGTCAGGCCGCGCACGGACAACAGCGGCTGGTCGGTACGGCTCATGCTGGCTCCTTGCTGCTGGTGCTGGTGATGCTGCTGGTGTTATTCGGGGCCACGCCGGCCGGGCCGCTCATGCCCTGCTCCTGGCGCGTGGCGCAGTATTCAGTGTCGGAGCAGACGAACATGCGCCCGCCCGCGTCGTCGGTGATGATCTCGTCGAGATAACTGTGGGCCGAGCCGCACAGCTCGCAGCAGCCGTCCCAGGTTTCCACGGCGAACGGATGGTCGTCGAAGTCCAGGCTCTTGACGCTGGTGTATGGCGGCACGGCATAGACGCGCTTCTCGCGCCCCGCGCCGAACAGCATCAGCGCCGGGCTGTTGTCCAGCTTGGGGTTGTCGAACTTGGGGATCGGCGACGGGCGCATCATGTAGCGCTGGTTCACCATCACAGGGTAGTCGTAGGTGGTGGCGATGCGGCCGTGGCGCGCGATGTCCTCGTACAGCTTGACGTGCATGGCGCCGTACTCGGCCAGCGCGTGCATGGTGCGCGTCTCGGTCTCGCTCGGCTCCAGCCAGCGCAGCGGCTCGGGGATCGGCACCTGGAACACCATGATCTGCCCGGCCGCCAGCGGCGTCTCGGGGATGCGGTGGCGGGTCTGCACGATGGTGGCCTCGGCGGTGCGCTCGGTGGCGCGCACGCCCGTGACGCGGCCGAAGAAGCGGCGGATGTTGATGGCGTTGGTGGTGTCGTCCGAGCCCTGGTCGATCACCTTGAGCACGTCGTCGCTGCCGATGATGGAAGCCGTGACCTGGATGCCGCCGGTGCCCCAGCCATAGGGCAGCGGCATCTCGCGGCTGCCGAACGGCACCTGGTAGCCGGGAATCGCCACCGCCTTGAGCAGCGCGCGGCGCAGCATGCGCTTGGTGGATTCGTCGAGATAGCCGAAGTTGTAGTGCTCGTCGCGCACGGCGGCGTCGGCCGTGGCGCTGGTGTTCGTGTTCGTGTTCGTGGTTGTGTTCGTGCTGGCGTTGGTCATGATGCGAGTGCCTCCTGCGCTTGCGTGYCGTCGGCGGGAGCCGCGGCGGCTTGCGCCGCTTCGGCCCGGGCCGGCGCCGCCTGCGCGCGCTCGGCGCGCAGCCGGCGCAGCAGTTCGAGATTGGTCTGGAAGTCCACGTAGTGCGGCAGCTTCAGATGCTGCGTGAAGCCGGAAGCTTCCACGTTGTCGCTGTGGTAAAGCATGAACTCGATGTCATTGGCGGGCGCGTCGGCAGCCTCGCCCAGCTCGGCGGCGCGCATSGCGCGGTCGGCCAGCGCCATCGACATGGCCTTGCGCTCGCCGTAGCCGAACACCAGGCCGTAGCCGCGCGTGAAACTCGGTCCCTCCTGCGCGTTGCCGGCGAACTGGCTGACCATCTGGCATTCGGTGACCTCGATCTCGCCGATGGTCACGGCAAAGCCGAGTTCCTCCACGAACAGCTCGACCTCGACATCGCCGTAGCGGATCTCCGCCGCGAACGGGTGCGAGTTGCCGTAGCCACGCTGGGTGGAATAGCCCATCGACAGCAGGAAGCCCTCATCGGCGCGCGCCAGGTTCTGCAGCCGCGCGGGGCGCGCCGCGGGCAGTTCCAGCGGCTCGCGCGTCAGGTCGGGCGGCGCGGGGTCGCCGGCCGGCACGGTCTCCGGCTCGATCAGCGCTTCCTGGCGCAGCAGGTCGGTCACGCGCGGCATGCGCGCGTCCAGCGTGGACTGCGCGGGCGGCAGCGGCGCGTGGTCGCGCTCGGCCTCCAGCGTGAAATCGAGCAGGCGCTGGGTGTAGTCGTAGGTCGGCCCGAGTACCTGGCCGCCCGGCACATCCTTGAAGGTGGACGAGATCCGGCGCTGCAGGCGCATGGCGCCGGTATCGAGTGGCGCGCTATAGCCGAAGCGCGGCAGCGTGGTGCGGTAGGCGCGCAGCAGGAACACGGCTTCGATCAGGTCGCCCGCGGCCTGCTTGATGGCCAGCGCGGCGAGGTGCGGATCGTACAGCGAGCCCTCGGCCATCACGCGCGACACCGCCAGCGGCATCTGCTCGCGCACCTGCGCCAGCGTCAGCTCCGGCACGGCGCGGTCGCCGCGGCGGTAGTCGTCGAGCATGCGATAGGAATTGAGGATGGCGCGTTCGCCACCTTTGACGGCTACGTACATATCAGAGCTCCGCTTGGGTGGTGCGTGGCAACGCGCTCAGGGCGTGGCCGCTGGTCAGCAGCACGTCGACGCCCAGCGGGAAACGCGCCTGGTTGGCGTGCCACTGGGTCCAGAAGTCCGCCGGCAGGCCTTGCGCGGCGAGCGTGGCCTCATGCTCGATGCCGGGGCCGCGCAGCGTCACCGCCGGGCCGTCCGACAGCGATGCCACTTCCAGCAGCAGCGTGGCCGAGCGGTCCGGGTAGGCCGGATCGCCCTGCGCGCAGGCTGCCAGCGCCGGGGCCACGCAGCCGGCCGGCACCGCCACGAAGGCAGCCTGCCCCGCGTCGTCCACCAGCGGGCAGCCGCAATGAAAACGCAGGAAGGCGCGCACGGCATCGGGCGTGCCGGGCGGCAGCCACACGGGCGTATCGGCATCCGCCAGCGTCAGCAGCAGCGCGCTCAGCGCCGGCGACAAGCCCTGCGGCACGCCGCAGGGCTCGGCCAGTTCGCGCACGGTGCCGGGACGCGACATCGCATCCAGCGCGGCACGGAAGATGCGCTGCGCCGATTGCACGGCATCGTCAAAGCCGGGCAGCAGCATCGCCGCGCCGGCGCGGCCTGCGGCCGCGTTGTCGTAACCTGCCGCAGCTGCGGCATTTGCTTGGCCTGGCATCTCAGTCTTCTCCGCGCACCATCGTAAAGAACTCCACCTTGGTCTGTGCCGCCACCGCCGCCTGGTGCGCGCTGCGCGCCACGCGAGCCTGCGCCAGCGGCGCAATGACTGCCGCCTGCACGCGCTCGTGCCAGCCCGGCAACTGCAGCAGCGCGTCCAGCACGGCGATCCGTTCCGCCTGGCGGTGCGTGCGGCCCTGTACATAGCCCACGCCGACCACGCCGCCGGTGTCCGACTCCATCGTCACCGCACAGCGCGTGACGCTGACTTCGCCCAGGTTGAACTGGGCGCCGGTGCCGCCGGCGCGTGCGCGCGCCATGGCCATGCCGCTCTCGGGCTTGCGCAGCATGCGGTGCGCGGGCACCGTGCCTAGCTGTCCGAATGCCTGCTCGAGCGCCTCCGGCGCCGCCAGGGCCAGCTCGCGCAGCCAGGCGGCGCGCGCGGCGTGCCCGGCATGGGCCGGGCTGGTGTCGCCTGCGGCGCGGGCGGTGCTTCCGGTCTCGGTCCGATCCATCTGTACATCCCCTATACGTCTATACGTTTAGATGTAGAATACCATCCATGGGCCGAACTAGAACACAGCCAGATGAAGCTTTCGTGACGGCCGCCCATCCCGCCCGGTACCATGCACGGGACGGCGCCGTTGAGGCACAATCGCATCCCATTGAAGCATGCCGATGATGAACGCAGGATGACGAAGGGGCAGGACAAGATGGTGGAACAGGAAGTCGAACGGGGTTCGGGAGTTGCGGTATGGCGCCAGATCGGCGAGGCCCTTGCCCTCGACATCCGCAACAAGCTCTATGAGCCGGGCGAGCGCCTGCCGCCCGAGCCGGAGCTGGCCAGCCGTTTCGCCGTCAACCGCCACACCATCCGGCGCGCCATGGGCGAACTGGAGCAGAACGGCCTGGTGCGCATCGAGCAAGGCCGCGGCACCTTCGTGCAGGAACACGCGATCGACTACGCCATCGGGCGGCGCACGCGCTTTTCGCAGAACCTGGCCAGCCAGGGCATGCGCGGCCATATCGAGGTGATCGAGTCGCAGACCTTGCGCGCGCCCGAGATCGCCAGGCACCTCGGGTTGCCGCGCAACGCCCCGGTGCTGCGCGTGCAGATGCTCGGCAAGGCCGAGGCCCGCACCATCGACGTGGCCGAGCACTACTTCGACGCCGCGCGTTTCCCGGAACTCGAAGCGCAATTGCGCGCACGCCAGTCGATCTCCAAGGCGCTCGCGCATTTCGGCGTCGCCGACTACACACGGAAATGGTCGCGCATCACCGCGGCCATGCCGTCGGCGCCGGTGGCCCGCCAGCTCAGCCAGCCCAAGACGCGGCCCATCCTGCAGGTGGAGGCCCTCAACGTCGATGCCGACGGCGTGCCGCTGCACTACAGCGTGGCGCGCTTCGCCGGTGACTGGGTGCAGCTGACGGTGGCCGACCAGGATTGACGGCCGCGCCAGCCACATGGCCTGCATAAACGGCATAATCTGCACGATCCGCGCGGCCAATGCCCGATTGCGCATGGCCGCCGACAGCACCACGAACGCATTGCCAGCACAACACAATTGGTCTAGACATCCGCTTGTCATCTGCCCGCGCTAAGGTCGCCAGCATGAACTCCAATCACGCACTGCACCCCACCCTCGCCGGCCTCAGCGGCCGGCGCGTCCTCACCCCCAACGGCATCGCGCCGGCCGACCTCGCGTTCCGCGACGGCTGCATCGGYATGCCCGGCGCCGCCGGCCCCTCGCTCGATGCTGGCGACCTGCTGGTGCTGCCCGGCATCGTCGACATCCACGGCGACGCCTTCGAGCGCGCGGTGATGCCGCGCCCCGGGGTCAGCTTCCCCTATGACGGCGCCCTGTTCGACGTGGACCGGCAATTGCTGGCGCACGGCATCACCACCGAACTGCACGGCGTCACGCTGTCGTGGGAAGGCGGGCTGCGCGGCGAGGCCTATGCGCAGCGCATGTTCGAAGGACTCGAACGCATGCGTGGCGCGCTGGGCGCCCAGCATCACGTGCACCTGCGCTTCGAGGCGCACCACCTGGCCGGCCTCGACATCGCGCTCGAGTGGATCGCCAGCGGCAAGGTGCGCTTCCTGGCCATCAACGATCACCTGCCGCAGATGCTCAGGCGCATGCAGGACACGCGCAAGCTCGCCGCCTACGCCGAGCGCGCCGAGTGCGACCCGGCCACTTTCGGCCAGCGCCTGGAGCAGGCCCGGGCAAAAGGCCACGAGGTACCCGCGGCGGTGGGCCGCCTGATCGCCGCCGCCCGCGCCGCCGGCCTGCAGGTGGCATCCCATGACGACGGCGACGCCGCCACGCGCCAGGGCTTCCACCAGCAAGGCTGCACCGTCGCCGAGTTTCCGCTCACCGTGGAGGTGGCGCGCGCCGCGCGCGCGCTGCGCAACCATACCGTGTTCGGCGCGCCCAACGTGATCCGTGGCGGCAGCCACACCGGCGCGCCGGATGCCACCGAGATGGTCGCCGCCGGCCTGTGCGACGTGCTTGCCTCCGACTACTACTACCCCGCGCCGCTGCAGGCCGCCTTCCGCATTGCGCAGCTCGGCGTGCTGCCGCTGCCGGCCGCGTGGGACCTGGTCTCGCGCAATCCGGCCCGCGCCGCCGGCCTGGGCGACCGCGGCGCGCTGGGCCCGGGCCTGCGCGCCGACGCCATCCTTGTCGACGACAGCAACCCTGCCCTGCCCCAGGTCTGCGCCACCATCGTGGGCGGGATCCTGCATCACGCCACACGTGCCTTCCCGCTGCGCCAGGCCAGCGGCGAACGGCGCGCCGCCTGAGGCCCTTGCCCATGACGCCGAGCCAGTTGCCGCACGCGTACCGCTACGCCATCTACCTCACCCCGGCCGCGCCGTGGCGCGATTTCGGCGCCCGCTGGCTCGGCCGCAGCGCCGAGACCTGCGCCCCGGTGGCCCGCATCAGCGACGATCCCCGCCTGGTGCAATGGACCCGCGCTCCCGCGCAATACGGCCTGCACGCCACGCTCAAGGCCCCGTTCCGGCTCGCGCCCGGCCGCACCCCTGACGGACTGGACGCCGCCCTGCGCGCTTTCGCGCCCGGACGTCAGCCGTTCGCCGTGCCGCTGGCGCTGCGCAACCTGCGCGGCTTCCTGGCCTGGTGCCTCGGCGACGACACCGGCGCCAACGCCCGCATGCACGCGCTGGCCGATGCCGCCGTGCGCGAGTTCGACGCGTTCCGCGCCCCGCCCAGCGGCGAAGAAATCGCGCGCCGCAGGCCCGAGGCGCTGGGGCCCGAAGCACGCCGCATGCTCGCCGCCTGGGGCTACCCGTATGCCTTCGAGACCTTTATCTTCCATATCACGCTGAGCGGCATGCTCGACGAGCCGGACCAGGCTGCCGCCGCCGCGCTGCTGCAAGCGCACGCCAGCCACCTGCTGGACGTTCCGATGCCGGTGCGCGACATCAGCCTGTTCGTCCAGCCGGCTCCGGACGCGCCCTTCGTGGCCGCGCGCCACTACGGCTTCGACGGCAGCACGACCGACGCCGCCGGTGCCGCCCTGCGGCCGGAGGCGGCATGACCGCCGCGCCACCGGATTGCCGCGCCGGGCGGCAGCTGATCTACCTGATGGGGCCTTCGGGCAGCGGCAAGGATTCGCTGCTGCGCGCCCTGCGCGACCGGCTCCGGCCCGACGAGCGCGTCCTGATCGCACATCGCTACATCACGCGCGCCAGCAACGCAGACGAAGCCAGCGTGCCGATCACGCCCGCCGAATTCGATCGCCGTGCCGCGCTCGGCTGCTTCGCTCTGCAGTGGGACAGCCACGGCCTGCGCTACGGCATCGGCATCGAACTCGACAGCTGGCTCGCGCAAGGCATGTGCGTGGTCGTCAACGGCTCGCGCGAATACCTGCCCGATGCATGCGCACGCTATCCCGCCCTGCACGCGGTGCAGGTCAGCGTGCGCCCGCAGGTGCTGGCGCAGCGTTTGCGCCAGCGCGGACGCGAAGACGAAGACGATATCGCCCGGCGCCTGGCGCGCGCCGCCGAGCCGTTCGCGGTGCCGGCGGGATGCCGCTTTACCGGGCTCGACAATAGCGGGCCGCTGGAGGCGGCGGCGGCTGTGCTGGCGGAGATCGTGCGCGATGCCGGTTATGCGGGTGCCGCCGAAGACGAACTGGCCGCGGCCAGACGTTCCTGAGCCGGGCCGCCGCTGGCGTGCCGCGCGCGCCAGGCTACGGCAAGGTGCCGGCGCGTTCCAGCAGCCAGCCCCGCAGTGCCGCCGTGTCTTCGATGTCGCCCTCGAAGCGCCACGCCGGGACATAAGGCACATTGTTGCCGCGCGGCCGGTTTCGCCAGAGCTTGAGCGCAAGCGCAAGGATGGGCATCCGGGATGATCTGCCGCATGGCGGCAAGGTTACTTCCGCGGTTGGCCCCCCCTCAATCCCCCGCCAACTCGATGCTGAAGCTGATCCCGTGCTCCCGGAACCCCAGCCGCCGATRGAACTGGTGCGCCTGCAGCCGCCGCGCATTCGACGACAAGGCCAGCTTGTCCGCCCCCGCCTCGCGCGCCAGCCGCATCGCGGCGTGCATCATCGCCGACCCGACTCCGCCGCCGCGCGCGGCCTGCGTGACCACCACGCTCTCGACGATGGCTTCATTGCGCCCTTGGTGCGCCAGCACGGGAAACACCAGCAGGCAGAAGGTACCCAGCGGCACGCCGCCGGCGCCGAGCATCAGATAGCAGCGGTAATCCGGCATGGTCCGCAGCCGCGCAAACAGCGCGCGCATGCGCGCCAGGGGCAGCGGTGCTTCGCCGTCCATCTCCGACAGCAAGGCGGCCACCTGTTCCAGTTCGGCGTCGGTTCCGCTGACCTCGTGCAGCGTCAGGTGGCCGGCCGGCTTGTCCGTATCCCGCTTGTCCATATCCGGCTTGTCCATATCCGGTTTTTCCTCGCGTGTTTCAAGCCTGGGCAGGCCGGCGGATGCAGCGCTCGACCATGGGCAGATAGTGCTCCAGCGGCGGCGTGACGAGGCCAACCACCTTGGCGAGATCGTCGTAGCGCCGCAGGCGCACCGCCGCCGCGCCATGGGGATGCGCGGCGAAGGCGTTGGCCTGGGTCGCATCGAAGGGGCCACCTTGCAGCGCAAGGCTTTGCTGCGAGGCCGGCGACAATGCGGCCTGGTAGGCGGGCTCGATGGCGCACAGGTAGCGCTTGGCGGCCACGTGCAGGCGGATCGGCTCGGTCACGTCCGGGCCAAAGCCGACCGCCAGCAGGTCGGCGCCGACTTCCTGGTGGCGCATGTCGGTGGTGCTGTCCTCCGCCATCACGAGGTGGCCGAGATCGTGCAGCAGGCTGGCGACCACCAGCGGCTCGGGATCGCCGGCCTGCTCGGCCAGGTGCGCGCACTGCAGCGCGTGCTCGGTCTGGGTGATGGACTCTCCGCCGTAGAAGCTGGCGCCGTGGCCGGAGAAGAGGATTTCGATGCGCCTGAGGATGGTCATGAACAGAGGTGTCGTGTGGAAAAGCCCGCGCCGGCGCCCTGCTGCGCCGCGCGCGGTGATGCCGGAGTCAGACCAGCGCCTTGCGGATCTGGGCGGACAGCAGGTCGATGGCGGTGACGAAGGCAACGATGATGATCATCACGGCACACGTCTCGGCGTACTGGAAGCTGCGGATGATTTCCCACAGCACCGTGCCGATGCCGCCGGCGCCAACGATGCCCACCACCGAAGCGGAGCGCACATTGGATTCGAAACGATACAGCGCATACGAGATCCACAGGGGCAATACCTGCGGGATCACGCCGTAGACGATTTCTTCCAGCGCGCCGGCGCCGGTGGCGCGCACGCCTTCGACCGGGCGCGGATCGATCGCTTCGACCGCCTCGGAAAACAGCTTGGCCAGCACGCCGGTGGTGTGCACCCACAGCGCCAGCACGCCGGCGAAGGGGCCCAGCCCCACCGCGACGATGAACAGCATGGCGAACACCATTTCATTGATGGCGCGGCAGGAGTCCATCACGCGGCGCATCGGCTGGTAGACCCAGCCCGGCACGATATTGGCCGAGCAGGCCAGGCCCAGCGGCACTGCCACCACCACGGCCATGAAGGTGCCCCAGATGGCGATCTGTACGGTCACCACCATCTCGTCGAGGTAGWTKYGCCAGTCGCGGAAGCTSGGCGGRAAGAAGTCGGCGGCGAACYTSGCCATGTTGCCGGAATCGCKCARCAGGTCSAGCGGACGCATGTCGGCGCCTTGCCACGTGCCCGCCGCCGTTTGCGCGCTTACTGGGCGCTGGTGGCTGCGAGCTTGTCCAGCTCGGCCAGCTTGCGGGTGACATCGGCAAGGCGCTTGTCCTTGTCGGCGCCAGCCAGCGTGGTGTCGGACTCGAYCTTGCTCTTTTCCTTGGCCAGCTCGATCTGGCGGATCGGCACCAGCTGGGCATCGGAGGAGGCACGGAAGCCCTGGTAGGTCAGCGGCGCCAGGTTGGCTTTCTCGCGGGCAGCGTCGGCGCCCTTGCCGTAGTTGACGAAGAAGGCCTTGATCCTGGTCTTGACGTCGGCCGGCAGGTCCTTGCGGTAGACCAGCGGATCGGCCGGGATCAGCGGCGACTTCCACAGCACGCGCACCTGGTCATAGGCGTTCTTGCCGGTATTGATGCGATAGCGCTCCATGTTCTCGGTGTTGTTCACCGCCACGTCGACCTGCTTGTTCATCACCGACAGCAGGTTGGTCTCGTGGTTGCTCACGCGCACCGTCTTGAACAGCGTCTTCGGCTCGAGGTTGCGCGCGCCCCACAGGTAGTGTCCGGGCACGGCGGTGCCGGAGGTCGAGTTCGGATCGCCGGCGCCGTAGCTCAGCGACTTGCCGTTCTTGATCACGTCTTCGACCGACTTCAGGTCGCTGTCCTTGTTGACGATCAGCAGCGACCAGTAGCCCGGATTGCCGTCCTTGTCGATCACCGAGGCGAACACTTCGCCGTTGGCGCGGTCCACCGCCTCGATGGCCGACTTGTTGCCGAACCAGGCAACCTGCACCTTGTTGAAGCGCATGGCTTCGATGATGCCGGCGTAGTCGGAGGCGAAGAAGGGCTTGACCTGCACGCCCAGCTGCTTGCTGAGGTCGTCGATCACGGGCTGCCAGGCCGACTTCAGGTTGGACGACGTCTCGGTCGAGATAAAGCCCATGTTGATGGTCTTGCCTTCCTGGGCGAGGGCGGGCAGCGCGAAGGCGCCGGCGGCGCCGGTGACGATCAGGGCAACAAAGGTTCTGCGCAGCATGAATAGCTCCGGGGGATGCTTGGTTAGGGTTGCTTGCGGTGAGACTTGCGAAAGCGCTACGAGAAAAGCTCGGGAATCGATGCCGAAGCGCGCGATGTCAGGCGATGGCGAGGCCGGCCGGAACGAGGCCGGGAGCCTCGGTTTCCAGCCCGGCGCCGTGCGGCAGCAACTCGGCCGCCTCGGTGCCATAGAGGTCGCGCAGCATGCCGGGGGTCAGCGCCGCCGAAGGGCCGTCGTAGACCACCCTGCCCTGGCGCAGCGCCACCACGCGGGTGCAGTAGCGCATCGCCACGTCCACCTGGTGCAGCGACACCACCACGGCCACCTTGCGCGTGCGGTTGATCTGGGCCAGCAACTCCATCACGCGGCGCGCCGACTCGGGATCGAGCGAGGCGATGGGCTCGTCGGCCAGGATCACGCGCGCGTTCTGCACCAGCGTGCGGGCAATCGCCGCGCGCTGCTGCTGTCCGCCGGACAGGGTCGACGCCCGTCGAAACGCATAGTCGTCTATACCAACCTGGGCAAGCGCTTCCAGGCCGGCGTCGATTTCCTCGTTCCTGAAATACCGGACCAGGCTGCGCCACAGCGGTATGCGCGGCAACATGCCGGTCAGCACATTGGTGATCACCGGCAGGCGCCCCACCAGGTTGAACTGCTGGAACACGAAGCCGATCTCGGCGCGCGCGCCGCGCACGTCGCGCGCCAGGCGGCCATCCCGCTGGATGACGCGGCCGTTGACCAGCACCTCGCCGGCGCCGGCATCGCCGGCCACGAAACCGGCCACATGGCGCAGCAGCGTGGACTTGCCGGAGCCGGAGGCGCCCAGCAGCGCCACCATTTCACCCGGGGCGACGGAAAGGCCGACATTGTCCAGCGCCTTGCGTCCCGCCTGGAACGCCTTGGACAAGCCGCGCACTTCGATTGCATGCGTCATCCCACTCTCCTTGCATAAACAGTGAGCGCATTCTGGGTGGCGCTGATGACAAAACGATGAAGGTGGCGAAGTGGACGGGAAGAAGACCAAAAGAAGACGGGAAGAAGACCGGACAGGAAATCGATGGGTCCTGGGGCCTCCGGGCCGACATCGCGCCGGCCGGACCGCCGCGCGGGCCCGGCCATGCAGGACAGCGTCCGCCTTCAGCGCCAGGCTGCGGGACGCCTCAGCCGCGCACGCCCAGGCGCCCGCGCACGGCGCGCCAGAGGCCGGCAACCGCCAGCGAGCCGAGGCCGAGCGCGAGGCCAAGCAGCACCAGCGCGCTCATATGATCGCGCACCAGCGGCACGTTGCCGAACAGGTAGCCGCCCACCAGCAGCGAGACCCCCCACAAGACCGCGCCCGTGCCTGCCGCGAGCGCGAAGCGCGCCGCCGGCATGGCGGAGACGCCCGCCACGAAGGGCGCGAACGTGCGCACCACGGCCACGAACGGTGACATCAGCAAGGTCAGGCCGCCATGGCGCTGGTAGAAATCATGTGTCCTGCGCAGCGCGTCGCGGTGGATCCAGCGATGGTGGCCGGCCAGCACGCGCGTGCCGATGGCGCGGCCGATGGCGTAGTTCAGCAGGCTGCCCGCCGCCGCGGCAACCAGCAGCAGCGGCAGCAATACCCACAACTGCAGCGCGCCCGAAGCGCAGAACGCGCCGCAGATGAACAGCAGCGGATCGCCCGGCAGGAAGAACAGCGGCAGCAGACCGATCTCGCAGAAGACGATGGCGAAGAGAATGCCGTAGACCAGCGTGCCGTAGTCGGCGATGGCGCTGCCCAGATGCTGGTCGAAGTGCAGCAGCAAAGGCAAGACCTGGGTGGCGTCCATGGCCGCTCCCGGCGGGCGAAGTGTGTGTCCAGTGTAGCCGCATCCCTTGCCCCGGACGTGCCCCGGACGTGCCCCGGACGTGCCCCGGACGTGCCTCGGACGTGCCTCGCGCCCGACAGACAAGGCGCAGGCGGCGGCAAGCGGCGTCCCGCGCACAGGCAAGGCGCCTGCGCGGGGCCGCGCCGGACGTCCTGCTTCAGCCCGGCAGGACCGCCGCCACCGATTCGGCGAACCGCTCGACGATGCTGTCGATGTCCTGCGCCGAGCAGATGAACGGCGGCGCGAACAGGACGTGGTCGCCATGTACGCCGTCCACCGTGCCGCCCATCGGGTACACCAGCAGGCCGTTCTGCATGGCGGCCGACTTGAGCCGCGCGTGCGTCTTCAGGGCCGGATCCAGCGTGGCCTTGCTGGCGCGGTCGGCGACGAACTCGACGCCGACGAACAGCCCGCGACCGCGGATGTCGCCCACATGCGGGTGCTCTCCCAGCGCTTCGCGCAGCCGGGCGCGCAACTGCTCGCCGCGGGCCAGCACGTTGTCGAGCAGGTTCTCCCCGGCGATCGTGCGCTGCACCGCGAGTGCCGCCGCGCACGCCGTGGCGTGGCCGATATAGGTATGGCCGTGCTGGAAGAAGCCGCTGCCGCCGACGATGGCGTCATAGATACGGCTGGTCGACAGCATCGCGCCGATCGGCTGGTAACCCGCGCCCAGGCCCTTGGCGATGGTCACGATATCGGGCACCACGCCGTCCTCCTCGCAGGCGAAGAGGTAGCCGGTGCGGCCCATTCCCGCCATCACCTCGTCCAGGATCAGCAGCACGCCGTACTTGTCGCACACCCCGCGGATGCGCCTGAGGTAGTCGGCCACGGGCGGCACCGCGCCCGCGGTGGCGCCCACCACCGTTTCCGCCACGAAGGCGGCCACGCTGTCCGGCCCCAGTTCCAGGATCTTGGCCTCCAGTTCATCGGCCAGGCGCTGCGCGTATTGCTGGCCGGTCTCGCCCGCGTGCTGGTCGCGGTAGGCGTAGCACGGCGAGACATGGTGCGCCGGCACCAGCAACGGCAGGAACGGTTCGCGCCGCCATGCGTTGCCGCCGATGGCCAGGGCGCCCAGCGTATTGCCATGGTAGCTCTGGCGGCGCGCAATGAAGTGCCGGCGCGCAGGCTGCCCGATCTCCACGAAATACTGCCGGGCCAGCTTCAGCGCCGCCTCCACCGCCTCGGAGCCACCGGAGACAAAGTACACATGGTCCAGGTCGCCCGGCGCGGCGCGCGCCAGCGTATCCGCCAGTTCCTCGGACACTTCGGTGGTGAAGAACGACGTATGTGCGTAGGCAATGGTGTCGAGCTGCTGCTTGATGGCCTCGATCACGCGCGGATGGCCGTGGCCCAGGCAAGACACCGCCGCGCCCCCGGAAGCGTCGAGATAGCGCTTGCCGTTGCTGTCGGTCAGTTCGATGCCCTTGCCGGCTACGGCGACTGCAAGCGCCTGGCGCGGATTGCGGTGGAAGACTTTGGTCATGATGTGCGGTACGGAGTCAGGCGGAGTTGCCGGCTGGGGAAAGTATAAGAAAACGTCGCCGCGTATGCAACATATGTTTCTTGTATCGACACGAAAGATTCATTCGATTCCATGCGCCGCGAACCGTCGCAAGCAGAAGCAGGAAGCACGTCGCCACCGATTGTGCAACAATCGTTGCATCTCCTCATTCCAGAACGCCGATGCCGACCGAAAGCCCCCTGCCGCCCCAAAGCCTGGACGACCTGCAGGCCCACCTGCGCGAGACCTTCGCCTCGCTCAGCACGCAGTTCCAGGGCGGTGCGCGCTACCTGCTGGACCATCCGCAGGAAGTGCCCATGCTCTCCATGCGCAAGATCGCCGCGGATGCCGGCGTGCAGCCGGCCACGCTGGTGCGCCTGGCGCAGTTCCTCGGTTTCGACGGCTGGCAGGGCCTGCGCGAGCTCTTCGTGGAGTCGCTGCGCGGCGGTCCCCAGCCCTACGCCAAGCGCGCCAGGAAGGTGGTACGGGAAAGCGGCTCGACACGGATGCTGGCCGAGATGCTGGAGACCCAGCACCGCAACCTGGACCGCACCGGTGCCGGCAATGCCGAAGCGATGCCGCGCGCGACCGAGCTGATCGGCGCCGCGCCCGCCGTCCATGTCGCCGGTTTCCGCTCCTGCTATCCGATCGCCTTTACGTTTCACTATCTCTACCGGCTGTTCCGCGCCCCGGTGCACCTGATCCGCGGCGATGCAGGCACGCTGGAGATGGAACTGCGCGCGCTGGCGCCGAAGGATGCGGTGGTGGTCGCCAGCTTCGCGCCGTATTCGCAGGAGAGCATCCGCGTGGCCAGCGCGGCGCGCGAGGCCGGCTGCCGCGTCATCGCCCTGACCGACAGCACCGTCGCCCCCATCGCCCTGCAGGCCGACTGCACCCTGCTCTTCTCGCTCGACAGTCCCTCGTTCTTTCCCTCGATCGCCGCCGGCGTGGCGCTGGCCGAGGCGCTCGTGGAACAACTGCTGGCGAAGAAGGGCAAGGGCGCGATCAAGGCGCTCGAGCTGGCGGAGGGGCAGCTCCACCAGACCGGCGCCTACGTGCCCGCCAAGCGGCCGTGACGGACGGCCCCGGTGGACGCCCCGATGGACGCCCCCGCGCGAACGGGCCTTACTCGAAGGCCTCGTCGCTGGGTTGCTCGTAGGCCTTCTTGACAGCCGCGCTCATCGGGAACTCGAAACTGACGTTCTTCGGCGGGATCGGCTTGTTGAACCATTTGTCGTACATCGACCGGATCTCGCCGCTCTTCATCAGCCCGGTGATCACGCCGTCGACCAGCTTCTTGAACTCCGGATCGTCCTTGCGCATCATGAAGCCGTAGGCCTCGAACGACTGCGGCGTGCCCACCACGGTCCAGTCCGCCGGCGCCGGCGCCAGCGTCTTGACGCCGGACAGCAGCACGTCGTCCATCATGAAGGCAGCCACCCGGCCCGATTGCAGGATCAGGAATGACTCGCCATAGTCCTTGGCGCTCTGGATGGTGATGTTGGCCTTCTTCTCGTCATTGAGCTTGCGCAGGATGCGCTCGGACGTCGTGCCGGCATTGGTCACCACCGCCTTGCCGGACAGGTCGCCGAAGTCCTGCACCGGGCTGCCCTTCTTGACCAGCAGGCGCGTGCCCGCCACGAAGAAGGTGGTCGAGAATGCCACCTGCTGCTGCCGTGCCTTCAGGTTGGTGGTCACGCCGCACTCCAGGTCCACCGTGCCGTTCTGCACCAGCGAGATGCGGTTCTGCGAGGTCACCGGCACCATGCGCACCTGCAGGTTTGCCACGCCCGTCTGCTTCCTGACTTCGGCGATGACCTTGTCGCAGATGTCCTGCGAGAAGCCGACCACCTTCTGGCTGCCGTCATAGAACGAGAACGGGATCGACGAGGTACGGTGCCCGATCGCGATCGCCCCCGACTCCTTGATCTTGCCCAGCGTCGAGCCGGCCGCCGCGTCCGCCGCCCGGGCCGCACCCGCGCCGAGCGCGGCGGCCGCCATCGCCATGCCCAGCGCAGCCAGCCTCATCGCCTTCGTCGCCTTCGTCGCTTCCACTGCTTTCATCGATCGCTCCTTGTCTAGCGGATACGGGATCCGTCATCGTTTCAGATGCTAGTCACTGAGCAACATTTGTTCCATCATGGATAACCATGAAACACTCGTGTTTTTCACCGCAACAAGGAAACAGACGGTTCAATTGCACCACTATGGTGATACGAACGGATCAGCCCGGCATCGATCCGGAGCGTGGCGCGGCCCGGGCATGTCCCTGCTCCGCCATATCTTGTGCGGCCCGGCGGCGGCATGGTTACAATCAGTCTCCGGCTTTCCCGGCCGGCCGCTGACTGAAGAGCTCAAGCCCTTGATTTGGAAGAGAAAATGCTTGCGCCAGCCAGAAACCCGGCCAGGCCCCTGCTACCCACCTGCAACTTCGACTCCGCACAAGCCATGTCAAATTCCAAAGCCACCGCCCGGCTCGGCCCGGCCGATGCCAATTACCTCGTGCACCTGCAGGCCGGCAGCCATGCGCTGAGCGGCGACGAATCCGCCAGCCTCGGCGGCACGGACCAGGGCCCGGCTCCGTTCGCTTTCGTGCTGTCCGGCCTGGTTTCGTGCACGGCGATCACGCTGAAGATGTATATGCAGCGCAAACAATGGCCCGTGGCCGATGTGGAAGTGACGGCCGTGTTCCAGGGCAAGGACGAGGCGCGCTTTATCCAGCGCGAGGTCAGGGTAAGTGGCGCGGAACTGGGCCAGGCCGAGCGCGAGCGGCTCGCGCAGATCTGCGAGCGCACACCGGTGACATTGTTCCTGAAGGCGGCTTCGCGGATCGAGACGACTTTCGTCTGAGCGCGAACCGGAGGCCGGGGCGCAGCGCTGGTGCGCACCCCCCTCCCGCGCACGGGAGAGGGGTGCGTCCGGGTCCGCCGCGCCGGCCTACTTGGGCACGGCTTCCGCCGCGTGCGTGCGGATCACCACCTCCGAATGCAGGGTGCGGTGCACCGGGCACTTGTCGGCAATCTCCAGCAGGGCGGCGCGCTGGGCCTCGTCGAGCGGCCCCAGCATGGTGATCTCGCGCTCGATCCAGTCGATCTTGCCTTCGGTGGTGGCGCAGTCCGCACAGTCGGCGGCGTGGATCTTCTCGTGGCGCAGCGACACCGCCACATGCTCGAGCGGCCAGCCTTTGCGCTCGGCATACATGCGCATCGTCATGGAGGTACACGCACCCAGCCCGGCCAGGAGCAGGTCGTAAGGCGCGGGGCCGCCGTTGAGGCCGCCGAACGAGACCGGCTCGTCGGCAAGCAGGCGGTGCGGGCCGGCGACGATGCGCTGCTGGTACTTGCCGGTGTGAGTCTCTTCCACGCGCACCAGCCCTTCCTCGGCCACGGCGGGCGGCATGTCGAGCGTCTCGCTGCCCAGGTAGCGCTGGCTCCAGGCGGCAATGGTATTGGCCACGTAGACCGCGTCTTCCTTGCGCGTGAGCAGGTGGTCGGCGCGGTCCAGCGAGACGAAGCTCTTGGGATGCTTGGCCGCAATGAAGATCTGCGTGGCGTTGTCGATGCCCACGGTATCGTCCTGCGGCGCGTGCATGACCAGCAGCGCGCGGCGCAGCCTGGCCACGCTATCGAGCAGCTTCTGCTCGCCGACATCCTCGATGAACTGGCGCTTGATGCGGAACGGCCGGCCGGCAAGCTGGACTTCGGCTTCGCCGTCGGCTTCGATGCGCGCGGCGTGCTCGCCGAACAGGCCCACCACATGCCCCGGATCGCTGGGCGCGGCGATGGTCACCACCGCCTTGGCCTCCGGTATGCCCTGCGCCGCGGCCAGCACGGCCGCGCCGCCGAGGCTATGGCCGATCAGCAGCGCGGGCGCGCGGTGCTGCTGGCGCAGGTAGTCGGCCGCCGCCAGCAGGTCGGCCACGTTGGAGGAAAAATTGGTATTGGCGAAATCGCCGCCGCTGCCGACAAGACCGGTGAAATCGAAGCGCAGCACGCCGATGCCGTGGGCGGTGAGTGCCTGTGCGATGCGCGTGGCCGCGAGCACGTCCTTGCCGCAAGTAAAGCAATGGGCGAACAGGGCAAAGGCGCGGACCGGGCCGGCCGGTAAATCCAGCCGCGCGGCGAGTTGCTGGCCGTCACTTCCGGGGAACTGCAGGCGCTGGGCTTCCATGGACATCCTCATGTGTAACGCAAGCTGTACGAGGTTCCCACTCTAGCGCAAGTTAGCGCCGCGGTGGCGCTGCCGTGCATGGTCTGGCGCACGCGGCGCGCCACCCTGGCGGCCAGCTTGCAGGCGGGCGCATTCCGTTGTACACCGGAATGCACCCGCCGCGCCGGCTCATGCCGCAGCGTGAAGTCCCGCTCGAAGACGCGCTGGACTACGACTGACGGGGCTGAGTCTGCTGACGCCCCGACATCCGCAAGAAGTTCGTGATGCAGGGCGCGGAGCCGATGCAGTACACGCCGGAGTCGTTCGGCAAGTTCGTGGTGGCCGAGTACCAGTCCTGGCGCCCGATCGTCAAGGCCAGCGGCGCGCGCATCGGCTGATGGCCTGCAGCGAAGCCCTGCCGCCCTGTGGCCCTGCCGCCTGCCCTATCGCCACAGGTTGGACTTCGCCAGGTCGACGATCTCGCCGCCGCGCCCGTCGATGATCGCGCGCAGCAGGTAGAGGCTGAAGCCCTTGGCCTCCTTGGTGGTGATGGTGGGCGGCATGGCGAGTTCGAGCCGGTTGGTCTTGACGTCCACTACCACCGGGCCGGGGCGGCTGAATGCCTCCTGCAGCGCCGGCGCCACCAGGCCGGGGTCTTCCACCCGGATGCCGGGGATGCCCGCCGCCGTGGCGATCGCGGCGAAGTCGGTGTCGACCATGTCGGTATAGGTGTCGAGGAAACCCGACGCCTTCATCTCCATGGCGACGAAGCCGAGGTTGCCGTTGTTGAAGATCACCACCTTGACCGGCAGGTTGTGCTGGCGCAGCGTGAGCAGATCGCCCAGCAGCATGGAAAATCCGCCGTCGCCGCACATTGCCACCACCTGGCGCTGCGCGAACAGCGCCTGCGCACCGATGGCCTGCGGCAGGGCGTTGGCCATCGAGCCGTGGTTGAGCGAGCCGATCAGGCGGCGCTGGCCGTTCATGGCGAGATAGCGCGCGGCCCATACCGTGGGCGTGCCCACGTCGAAGGTGAAGACCGCATCCGGCGCCGCGTTTTCGCTGATGCAGCGAGCCAGGTACTGCGGGTGCACCAGCCCGCTGCCCGGCGCGCCGGTGGCAAGGTCGTCCAGCGCGGTGCGCGCCTTGCGGTAATGCTCGAGCGCGCGGTCCAGGTGGGCGCGGTCGCTCTTTTGCCCAAGCAGCGGCAGCAGACCCTTGATGGTCTCCTTCACCGAGCCGACCACCCCGTGCGCCAGCCGGCAGCGGCGGCCGAGGTTCTCGGCGCGGATGTCCACCTGGATGATCGTGGCCTTGGTCGGGTAGAACTGCCGGTACGGGAAGTCCGTGCCCAGCATCAGCAGCGTGTCGCATTCGAGCATGGCGTAGTAGCCCGAGGAGAAGCCGATCAGGCCGGTCATGCCGACGTCGAACGGGTTCTCGTACTCGACGAATTCCTTGCCGCCGAGCGCGTGCACCACGGGCGCGTTCAGGCGCTGCGCCAGCGCCACCACTTCGGCGTGCGCGCCTTCGCAGCCGCGCCCGCACAGCAGGGTGACGCTGCTGGCGGTATCGAGCAGGCGCGCCGTCACCGCCAGTTCCTCGGCCGGCGGCACCGCCGCGGGCGCTTCGGGCAGGGCCAGTTCCAGCAGCGCCGGTGCCTGCACTTCCATCAGGGCGATATCGCCAGGCACCACGATCACCGCCACCCCGCGCTGGCCCAGCGCGGCGCGCATGGCGGACTGCATGATGCGCGGCAGTTCTTCCGGGTTGCTGACCATCTCGCAATAGTGGCTGCAGCCGCGGAACAGCTCCTGCGGGCGGGTTTCCTGGAAATACTCCGAGCCGATCTCCGAGCTGGGGATGTGCGCGGCGATGGCCAGCACCGGCACCCGGCTGCGGTGCGCGTCGAACAGGCCGTTGATCAGGTGCAGGTTGCCGGGGCCGCAACTGCCGGCGCATACCGCCAGCTTGCCGCTCAGGTGGGCCTCCGCGCCAGCCGCGAAGGCCGCCACCTCCTCGTGGCGCACGTGTAGCCACTCGATGGTCTTCTTGCGCCGCAGGGAATCCGTCAGGCCGTTCAGCGAATCGCCGACGAGGCCGTAGATGCGCTCGACGCCGGCCACCGTCAGGATGTCCGCCATCATGTCCGCCACCGTGGTTCCAGCCATGCGTGTTCTCCTGTCGTGGGTGTGCCCGGGTGCACGCGTATCGCTCAAGGCGCCGTGCACCGGCACAAGACAGGATAGGCGGCGCCGCGCCCGCCGGCATAGGCTCAATTGCCGTTTCGCCACGGCATGCGGGAATTCCGGCGGCTAGCGCCGAATGCCGCAGCCGGACCTAGAACCTGGCCTTTTCGCGCAGGGCGCCGCGCAGGAAGTCCGCGAGCGCAACGACATTGCCCGGCGTGGCGGGCTCGCGCCTCCACGCCAGGCCAACGTCCATCGACGGCACCTTGTCGGCGATGCCGCGCCGCACGATGCGCTGGCCCTCCAGCGACCATGGCCGGTAGACCAGGTCGGAGAGGATGGCGACGCCGCGCCCGGCCGCCACCAGGCTGCGCACCGCCTCGATCGAGCAACTCTGGTAGCGAACATCGGGCGCCAGGCCGTATTGGCCCCAGTACTTGCCCACCGTGGAAATGTGCTCGTCCATGTCGAGCAGGATGTAGTCATGCCGCGCCACGTCGGCCAGCCCGATGCGCTCGGCCGTCATCAGGGGATGCTCCGGATGGCCCCACAGCTGCCGCGCGGAGCGCAGCAGTGTTTCGCAGGTGACATGATTCAGGCCGGGCAGGTTCGACACCAGCAGCAGGGCGATATCGATCTCGCCGTCCAGGATGCCCTGCTCGATGTCGTGCCGCTCCCGCTCCAGCACCGACAGCCGGAGCTTCGGGAATTTCCGCTCGAATGCCGGCAGCAGGCCCGGGAGCACATAGGCCGTGATGGTCTCGGTCACCCCCAGGCGCACCGTTCCGGTGATCTCCACCGGCGCGACGGTGATGGCCTCCACCGCATCCAGCACGGCATCCCCGATCTGCTGCGCATGCCGGAGGAAACGCGTGCCGGCTTCGGTGAGACGCACGCCGCTGGCATGCCGCGTGAACAACTGGACGCCCAGTGCCTCCTCGAGGCTCTTCAGGGACGACGTCATCGACGACTGCGACACATGGCAGCGAAGTGCCGCACGCGACACCTGCCCGGACTCGGCCATGGCCACGAAATGCTGCAGTTGCTTCAATGTGGGTAGCATCGATTTTTCCGATATTGCTTTTTCAAAATTAAGAATTAGAAATACTTCGCCATGCTAGCTAGCATCCGGTCAGGAGACAAGATGCGGTGACCAGCAATGAGCAATGAAGACAAGCACGGCTACTGCACGTTGTGCCGCTCCCGGTGCGGGACGGTGAACGTGGTGGCGGACGACGCCCTGATATCGGTGCGGCCGGATCCCGCCCACCCCACCGGCAAGGCCATGTGCCTGAAGGGCAAGTCGGCGCCCGAGCTGGTCCATAGCGCGGAGCGCATCCTCTATCCGATGCGGCGCACCCATCCCAAGACCGACCCCGATCCCGGCTGGGCACGGATCTCCTGGGAAGAGGCCCTGGCGGAGATCGCCCGGCGCATGCTGCAGGCCCGGCGCGATGGCGGTGCCGAGTCGGTGGCCTTCGCCGTGACCACGCCCAGCGGCACGCCGCTGAGCGACAGCATCGACTGGATCGAACGCCTTATCCGGCTCTTCGGCAGCCCCAACACCTGCTACGCCACGGAGATCTGCAACTGGCACAAGGACTACGCGCACGCCTTTACCTTCGGCTGCGGCATGCCGACCGCGGACTACCGGCATGCCGGGCTCATCGTGCTATGGGGTCATAACCCGACCAACACCTGGCTGTCGCAGGCCGAGGCAATCGGGGCCGGCAGGCGCGCCGGCGCGAAGCTGCTGGTGATCGACCCCAGGGAAACGGCGCTGGCCGGCCAGGCGGACCAATGGCTGCGCGTGCGGCCGGGCACCGATGCCACGCTGGCGATGGCGATCGCCAACCTGTTGATCGAAGCGAACGCGTTCGACCTGGACTTCGTCCGCCAGTGGACCAACGGCCCGCTGCTAGTGCGCAGCGACAACGGACGCTTCCTGCGGGGGCGCGACCTGGGGCTGCCGGATGGCGATGCCTACCTGGTCTGGAACGCGCAGACTGCACGGGCGCAGACGTCATCGTCGCTGGCGGCGCAGGATTTCCAGCATCTTGCGCTGCGCGGTTCGTTCAGCGTGGATGACGCCAATACACCGGGCACAGCCATCGGCTGCCACCCTGCTTTCGAGCTCTATGCCGGCGAATGCGCCCGCTACCCGGCAGCCCTGGCCGCGCAGCTGACCTGGGTGGACGAAGGAGATATTCGCCATGCCGCCAGCTTGTTCGCCTCGGCCGGGCGCGTGGCCTATCACGCCTGGTCCGGCGTCGGCCAGCATGACAACGCCACCCAGACCGACCGCGCGATCGCCTGCCTGTACGCCCTGACCGGCAGCTTCGACCGCAACGGCGGCAACCGCATCTACCAGAAGCCGCCCTACAACCCCGTCAGCGGCTCCGGCCTGCTGCCCGCCGGGCAGAAGCCCAAGGCACTCGGCTATGCCGAAAGGCCGCTGGGCCCGCCCGCGCAGGGCTGGGTCACCGCGCGCGATCTCTACCGGGCCATCCTGCATGCACAGCCTTACAGCGTGCGCACGCTGGTGGCGTTCGGCACCAATCCCCTGCTGTCGCAGGCCGACGTGGAAGATGGCGAACGGGCGCTGCGCAGCCTCGACTTCTATGCGCACTGCGACCTGTTCGAGACGCCGAGCGCGCGCTACGCCGATATCCTGCTGCCGGTGAATACGCCGTGGGAGCGCGAAGGCCTGCGCATCGGCTTCGAAATCTCCGCCGAGGCGGAACAACTGGTGCAACTGCGCCAGCGCATGGTCTCGCCGCGCGGCGAATCGCGCTCGGACAATGACATCGTGTTCGACCTCGCGACCAGGCTCGGGCTGTCGGAGGCCTTCTTCGGCGGCAGCCTGGAAGCGGGCTGGAACCATATGCTGGCCCCCTCCGGGCTGAGCGTCGAGCGGCTGCGCGCACAGCCCGAAGGCATCCGCGTGCCCGTGGCCGACATGGAACGGAAGTACGCGGCAAGGCCGCGCGAGCGCGCCTTCGATACGCAGACCGGCCTGGTGGAGTTGTACTCCGAACTGTTGCTGCGCCACGGCTATCCCGCCTTGCCGCGCCCGGGCCAGCCTGCCGGCGAAGCTGCCGGCCCCGCAGGCGAGGGCTTTCCCTTTGTGCTGACCTCGGCCAAGAGCGGCTACTACTGCCACAGCCAGCATCGCGGCCTGCCTTCGCTCAGGCGCAAGGCCGCGCAGCCGGAAGCGGAAATCCCGACCGCACTGGCGGCCGCGCGCGGCATTGCCAGCGGCGATGCAATCCGCGTGACCACGCCCGCCGGCAGCGCCCGCTTTATCGCCAGGGTGAGAGAAGGACTGCATCCGCGCGTGGTGGTGGGCGAGTTCGGCTGGTGGCAACGCTGCGACGCCCTCGCCCAGGGTCCCTTGCCGGTATCCGGCCAGGGCAACAGCAACTACAACGCACTGATCAGCGCGGACAGCATCGACCCGGTCAGCGGCTCGGTGCCCCTGCGCGCCTTTCGCTGCAATGTGGAACGCGAGCCCGGGCTCGACGAGGCGCGGCGCAGGTGGGATGGCTATCGCGCCTTCCGCGTGGCCGGCCTGGCCAGGGAAGCACGCGAGGTCACCTCCGTCTTCCTGGAGCCCGCCGATGGCGGCGGCTTGCCGGATTTCCAGCCCGGCCAGCATGTGACGATCAGGCTCGCCATGCGGCCGGGCGGCGAAGAGGTGGTGCGCTCGTATTCCCTCACCGGCCCGGCCACGGTGCCGGCACGGCGCGGCTACTCGATTTCCGTGCGCCGCGCCACCGGCATGACGGCTACCGGCGAAGCCGTGTCCGGGCGCGCATCCTCGTATATCAACCAGAGCCTTGCGGTGGGCGATGTGGTATCGCTGCGGGCGCCGTCCGGCAACTTCGTGATGCCGGTGCGTTCCCGGCGGCCGCTTGTGCTGCTGGCCGGCGGGATCGGCATCACGCCGTTCATCTCGCTGCTGGAATCCCTCGCGGCCGCCAGCGATCCGGGCCATCCGGTCGATCCGGTCGATCCGGTCGATCGGCCCAGGATCCTGCTGCTGTACGCGAACCAGAACGGCCAGGCGCACGCCTTCCGCTCGCGCATCCGCGCGCTGCGCGAGTGCATCACGGGGCTGGAGGTGATCGATTTCTACGACCGCCCCGACGCGTGCGATCGGCCCGGCATCGACTACGACGTGGCCGGGCGTGTCAGCGCCGGCCATGTCCCGCCGGAATGGCTCGGCGCCCGTCCGCTGGTCTATATGTGCGGCCCGGCGCCGATGATGAGCGCCTTTGCCGATGCGCTGGCGGCCAGGGGAATGCATCGCTCCGACATCTTCCGCGAGGTGTTCCGCTCCCCCGAACGCACGGTGTCCGGTCCCGAGCAGCAGTTCAACGTGGTCTTCGCGAAATCCGCCACCGCGCGCGTCTGGCGCTCGGCCGACGGACCCTTGCTGGGGTTCGCCGAAAGGCTGGGCCTGGCGCTGCCCAGCGGATGCCGGGTCGGACAGTGCGAAAGCTGCGCCGTGCCGGTCGTGTCGGGCCGCGTCCTCCACCTGCATGGCGAAGAGCCGGAGGATGCCGGCGTGTGCCTGGCATGCCAGGCGATCCCCGCGAGCGACATCGTGCTGGATGCCTGATCTCATCCGCGCCGGCGGCGAGCGGCCCGCAAGCCATCACACGTTCCCTCCCCAACTCCATCACGTAAAACATGCAGATACTCGACTCCGACACCACCCGCGCGCTGCTGCCGTTCGATGCGCTCGTGCCCGCCTTGCGCGACGCCTTCATCCGCGGCTGCGAGGTCCCGCAGCGCCACAGCCATGCCATCGGCACGCCCGGCGAGGCGGCAGGAACGGTGCTGCTGATGCCGTCCTGGCAGCCCGGCGCCTACCTCGGCGTCAAGACGGTCACCATCTATCCGGGCAACACGCAGGCTGGGTTGCCGGGCCTGTACTCGACCTACCTGCTGCACGATGCGCGCACCGGCAAGCCGCTGGCGATGATCGACGGCAACGAGATCACCTCCCGCCGCACCGCCGCCGCGTCGGCGCTGGCGGCGTCGTACCTGAGCCGCCGCGATGCGTCGTCGATGCTGGTGATCGGCGCGGGGCGGGTGGCGAGCCTGCTGCCCTATGCGTATCGCGCGGTTCGGCCCATCGAACGCGTAGCGGTATGGGACATCAACGCGCACCAGGGCGAGCTGCTGGCGGCAAGGCTGCGGGCCGACGGCTTCGACGCCCGCTTTGCCGCATCGGTTTCGCACGGCTGCGAAGGCGTCGATATCGTGACCGCGGCCACGCTCTCCACCGTGCCCATCGTCCGGCGGACCTGCCTCGGCCCCGGCACGCACCTGGACCTGATCGGCGGCTTCACGCCAGCCATGCGCGAAGCGGACGATGCCTGCTTTGACGCAACCTCGGTGTTCGTCGACACCGGCGAGGCGGTCCTCAAGGCGGGCGACCTGCTGCACCCCATCGAACAAGGCGTGCTGCGGGCGGCCGACATCCGGGCGACGCTGGCGGACCTGTGCCGGCAAGCCCATCCGGGCCGCGCGGACGAGCAGGAAATCACGGTCTTCAAGGCAGTCGGCACCGCGCTGGAAGATCTGGCGGCCGCCGTCATGGCCTATGAGGGATTCGAAGGCTAGCGCGGCATCGTGCCGCGCGCAAAGCCATGGCAATGCAAGGAGACAGTAAATGAAAAGCGCACCCCTATCCCTGGAAAACGGGGACAACCCAAGCCGCGGCGGACTGGAACGGCTGGCCATCAAGGTCACCGACTGGTCCGAGCGCTGGTTCCCCGATTCGTATATCTTCGCCGCCATCGCGGTGGTCGTCGTGGCGCTCGGCGCCATCGGCATCGGCGCGTCCACGCAGAGCGTGGCGCAGGCCTTCGGCGATGGCTTCTGGAGCCTGATACCGTTCACCATGCAGATGGCGGTGGTGGCGATCGCGGGGTACGTGGTGGCGGCGTCGCCGCCCGCGTCGCTGCTGATCGCGCGCCTCGCCGCCTTGCCCGGGACGGCGCGCGGCGCCGTCGCCTTCGTGGCACTGGTCAGCCTGCTGACCTCCCTGCTGAACTGGGCCGTCAGCCTGATCTTCAGCGGCCTGCTGGTGCGCGCCATCGCGCGGCGCACCGGGCTGCGCGTGGACTACCGGGCCGCCAGCGCGGCCGCCTACCTGGGCATGGGCGCCACCTGGGCGCTTGGCCTGAGTTCGTCCGCGGCGCAGTTGCAGGCGAATCCGGCCAGCCTGCCCAGGTCGCTCCTCGATATCACCGGCGTGATTCCGTTCGCCGAGACGATATTCCTGTGGCAATCGATGGCAATGACCGCCGTGCTGATCGTGGCCTCCCTGCTGGTGGCTTACTTCTCCGCGCCCACCGGGGAGCGCGCCCGCACCGCGAAAGACATGGGCGTGGACCTGGACGATGCCGGCGATGTGACCGGGCGCCCGACGCGCCCCGGCGAATGGCTCGAATACAGCCCGCTACTGACACTGCTGATCGTGGCGCTCGGGACCGGCTGGCTGGTGCACGAATTCACCACCAAGGATCCGGTCCTCGCGATCTCCAACCTCAATACGTACAACTTCCTGTTCCTCATGCTGGGGATGCTGCTGAACTGGCGCCCCAAGCGTTTCCTGCGGGCTGTCGCGAGGTCCGTACCATCCACCGCCGGCGTGCTGATCCAGTTCCCCCTGTACGGCGGCATCGCCTTCATGCTCACCAAGGCGGCGGGCGTGGATGGCGCTAGCCTGTCGCACCACCTGGCGTCGGCCTTCGTCTCGGTGGCCACCAGGGAGTCGTTCTCGGCGGTGATGGGCGTCTATTCGGCGGTGCTGGGATTCTTCGTACCCTCCGGCGGCGGCAAGTGGGTCATCGAGGCGCCGTACGTGATGCAGGCCGCCAACCAGCTGCAGGTCCACCTCGGCTGGGCGGTGCAGGTGTACAACGCCGCGGAGGCGCTGCCCAACCTCATCAACCCCTTCTGGATGCTGCCGCTGCTGGGTGTGCTCGGGATCCGGGCCAAGGACGTGGTCGGCTTCACCTTCACCCAATTGCTGGTGCACGCGCCGCTGGTGCTGTTCATGCTGTGGGCGTTCGCCGCGACCTTGCCTTATCGCCCGCCCGTGATGCCATAGGCTGCGCTTGCCGCCTGGTGTGGCCTGGTGTGGCCTGGCAGGAAGCGTAAAAACCGGGACTGCCCCCGTCCCGGTTTAAGATGCTGGTTTTGCGGCCGGCCCGGCCGGCGCATCCGACTTCCCACCCAGCCAAGCCAACGATGAAGAAGATCTCCCTGCTCCTCGCCGCCCTCGCCTGCGCCGGCGCCGTTCACGCCGCAGCGCCTGCCGGCCCCGCGGAAACCCTGCCTTCCGGCATGACCATCCAGCACCTGGTCAAGGGCACCGGCCCCTCGCCCAAGGCCTCCGACACGGTCAAGGTCCATTACCGCGGCACGCTCACCGACGGCACCGAGTTCGACAGTTCCTACAAGCGCGGCCAGCCGATYTCGTTCCCGCTCAACCGSGTCATYCCGTGCTGGACGGAAGGCGTGCAGAMAATGCAGGTCGGCGGCAAGGCCAAGCTGGTCTGCCCGGGCCCGACCGCCTACGGCGCGCGCGGTGTGCCGGGCACGATCCCGCCCAATGCCACGCTGAATTTCGAGGTGGAGCTGCTGGGCATCGGCGGCTGAACGGACAAGAACGCATGGCCTGCCACCGCCGGCCATGCGTGATGCGTTCCCGCATCAGTTAGACTTGGCCATCTCGGAATATGAATAACAGGGATGAGAAAAGCCGGACGGATCAAATCCTGGAATGCCGACAAGGGCTACGGTTTCATTGAGGTTCACGCCCAGTCGAAAGATGTTTTCCTTCATGTCAGCTCGCTGCAGAATCGCAGCGCCGTGCCCCGGGCTGGCGACCGGGTATCGTTTGAGATCACGACGAGCAAGGAAGGCCGCCCGCAGGCAAGCCGGGTTTCGATAGCGGGCGCCCCGAGGCAGGCAGCAGCGCAGGCATCAGCGCAGGCAAGCCTGCTTCCAGCGGTGACGGGCGCGTTCGCCCTGGCCACGGTGATCGGCATTGCCCTCGCAGGTTACCTGCCGCGCGGCGTGGCGCTCCTCAGCCTTGCCCTCAGTGTGACGGTGTTCGCGCTCTACGCCATGGACAAGGGCCGCGCAGCCCGCAGGGAGTGGCGTGTTCCCGAGGCAAACCTGCATCTGCTCGCCCTCTTCGGGGGCTGGCCGGGCGCGCTTGCGGCCCAGCACCTGTTCCGGCACAAGAACCAGAAGCGGGAATTCCAGTTCATCTTCCGGGCCACCGTGGCGCTGAATGTCGGGGCGATGATCCTCTGGATCACGGCAGTCCGTGCATGAAGCGCGCGCTCCGGACGAATGGCCCGCCGGATGCCCGGGCCACCTGCTGTTTGAACGTTCAGGCCCGGGCTTCCGGCGGAACTCCGGACTGTCGTACAAAAGCAACAAAAAGCTGGCGCGAAGCAAGTCCCCGGGCGGCTCCGGTATTTTCCCCGCCCAACGCTGCGCATACGAGGGCAGGCACGGCCCGAATAGCCGGAATACCTGAAAATCCGTGTCGCGGTCTTTAGAATCGGGCCTGGCCGTAACGCGCTGCCCGCCAAAGCCGATTCCCATTATTCGGGTGATTATGGTATTAGTTTCAGGCTGAGGCTAGCCCACAAAGGACTACGAGTTAAAGATCCCATGACATCGTATACGTATGATGCTGTTCTGACGGACGTACCTCCGCATTCGCTATCTTCCGTCGGGAATCCGCACGTATCGTCTGATGTATCGGCGCAGGACGCCTGGGCACTGCTCGAGACCTCCGGTGGACTGGCTTTGCAGGTCGACACCGCGGGGAGAATCCTGTCCGCTACCGAAGCTTCGGCACAGCTGCTGGCGTACCCCCGGGAATATCTACTCAAATCGTCGGTACTCGACCTAGTCTCGCTCGAGCAGTGCGAACAGCTCGCGGCGATGCTCACGGCCTGCGAGCGCGACGGCGACGTCAAATGCGGCCAGGTCAGGTTCCTGGGCGGAATTGGCGAAAGCCGGTGGCTGGACCTCCGCATCGCCCCCTGCGCGAACGACGACGGCAACGCGTATCTGTCCTTGTTCGGGCACGACGTCACCCACTGGGTCAGTAACGAACGACGGCTCATCGACGAATCCTTCCTTGACCCCCTGACGGGCGTAGGCAACCGCGCATTGATGAGCAAGCGCATTGCCGAATGCTTTGCGCAAGCCGGGGCAGGAACGGCGCCCTTCGCCGTTGCCTTGATGGATCTCGACGGGTTCAAGCGGGTGAACGACTCGCTGGGCCATGAATTCGGCGATGCCTTGCTCAAACAGGTCAGCCTGCGCCTGCTGGGCACCGTGGGTCCGGGGGATATGGTGGCGCGGCTGGGTGGTGACGAATTCGTGCTCCTGCTGTCCAGGGTCGCATCGGAAGCGGCTGCCGTCGCCACACTGGAACGAATCATCCACGTCTGCAGGCAACCGTTTCATCTCGCGGGCTGCCAGGTCCGTGTCACCACCAGCATCGGCCTGACCTTCGGCACACACGCATCCCAGTCCGAGTCGCAACTGCTCAAGCATGCAGACCTGGCCATGTATGACGCAAAGGCCCAGGGCAAGAATCGCTACTGCGTATACTCGCCGGAACTCGGCCATCGCCAGGACGAGCAGTTCCGCATAGAGCAGGCCATATTCGAGGCTATCCAGAACGGCGAGTTCGTTCTCCACTACCAGCCTATCGTGTGGCCCGAATCCGGCAAGGTCTGCGCGGTCGAGGCGCTGATGCGATGGGAGCGAAAGGCCGAGCCCATCCCGCCGGACGTATTCATTCCAATTGCCGAGCATAACGGACTCATCAATCACCTCGGAGCGTGGGCGCTTCGGTGCGCTTGTGCGCAGCTCGCGGGATGGGACGCCCAGGGGATGCAGGTGGGATATATATCGGTCAATGTCTCGCCCGTTCAGTTCAAGCATCCGGGATTCGCCGCCAGCGTCAGAAGGGCAATTCACGACGCCGGCATCAGCGCCGAACGCCTGGTTCTCGAGATCACGGAAAGCGTATTGATGACTGACCCCGAGGCAGCACAGGAATTGCTGATGGAATTACGCGCACTGGGCGTCCGGTTCGCGGTTGACGATTTCGGAACCGGTTACTCAAGCCTGTCCTACCTGCGGCGCTTCCCGCTATCCGCGTTGAAGATCGACAGGAGCTTCGTGGCCGACATGATGGACTCGCCGCATGCGCGGACCATCGTATCGGCCGTGCTCTCGCTGGCGCGGGAACTCGGCCTGGTGGCAATCGCGGAGGGCGTGGAATCGGTAGAGCAAAATCAGCTGCTGGCCAGGCACGGATGTGCGCTGGTTCAGGGGTGGCTATATTCGAAGGCGCTCAGCGCGCCGGATTTTGAGAGCATGACTCGGGCCGGTCAATTGTTATTTGACGATTCCCAGGCATTTGCGAAATAGATGCCATCATGTCAAAGAAACAGTTCTTCGAAATGCTCTGGAGCCGAATGGCTCAGCAAGGGGACTTCCCCACACTGCAGTTCAGCATTGACAACATATTCAAGACGCTGAACAGCGACAGCAGCGTCGGCGAGATGGCCGCCGGCGTACTGTCTGACTTCAGCCTGTCGCAGAAGGTCATTCGGCTGGCCAATTCCGCCATGTACCGCACTTTCGGCGGGGAGGTGACGACGGTATCGCGCGCCATCCTTGTGCTGGGTGTCGATGCGATAAGCCATCTCTCGCTGGGGGTCCAGCTTCTCGAGTATTTTTCCGGGGTCGCCGCCAACCGCCCGCAGGCTGCCAAGGCATTGCAGCAAACGCTGATTGCCGGCGAGCTCACAAGGGCCCTGAGCAACGCGCAGGGCATAGGCCAGGCGGAAGAGGCCGTGGTCTGCACGTTGATGCATCACATGAGCCGCCTGCTCCTGGTCTTCTACTTTCCTGAAGAATGGAATCAGATCCAGGATTCCTGCCAGGAAGACGCTGCCGGGGAAAGCGACGCAATCCAGCGTGTGCTGGGCGTGACGCTGGAAGACATCGCGCAGGCGGCCGCCATCAAATGGCGGCTGCCGTCCCTGATCGCGACCTCGATGACGCGGGCGAGCTTCGACAAAGAGACACCGCTGGAGTCCCATGCCGACTGGCTGGGTGCAATGGCCAAGGTTTCATCGCAGGCCGCGGCGCTGATCTGCAGCGGGGAACCGGAGGATGTCGTCCAGGCCGCGATACTGGAGCTCGCGCAAACGCTGGGCCTGCAACCCGAGGCCATCGAAATCGCGGTAGCGCAGGCGCAGACACTCAATGCCTCGATGCGCGACGCCGCATCCGCGGACACCGCCGAGGCGGTCGCGCCAACGAACTCAGCCAAACCGCACGACGCTCTCGCGCGCCTGCGGCAGAGCCTTGGCGAGATACAACGCGAAGGCGGCGAGCTGCCAATTTCCGAACTGGCCCCGCTCGTTCTCGAATCCGCCATGCGGGCACTGAACTTCTCGCATTGTTTTCTCATGCTGCTGAACCCGAAGGCAAAGCGCTTCGGGGCGCGTATCGGATTTGGCGACGGCATGCGAGAGAAACTGGAGGCGCTATCGTTCGAGGAGGGCTTTGTCCCGGATATATTCCACTTTGCCGCCACCGCGCGCAAACCGCTGGTGATCGAAGATTCCTTCGACAAGGAAATTGCCCACCGCGTGCCCCGCTGGTACCGTGAACAGTTGCCCGATGCCACCTCGATCCTGCTGGCCCCGGTGACCATCAGGAATCGCTGCGTCGCACTGATCTACGGAGACTGGGGCACGACCGCTTGCGTGGGCGGCTTGTCGGAGGAGGAACTGGAAGCGATGGAACTCCTGACACGAGAAATCTCATCGAGCTTCCTCAGGTCTGCCTGACCCTTCAAGCGGCGCAGTCCCCGGCGGCACTTGCGAAAGGTCGGCGGGATGCCCGGACATCTTGTGCAATTCCCGGACAATGCGCAGTCAGGAAGGGACACCTCCCCCACCTCGCAGTGAGATATCCCGCCTGGGGACATAGAATCGTGATGCTGTGGTGAGGGAGTGTCGCCAGGAAGATCCTGGCTCACCGTACAGCGGCAACGAGATGCATGCGCATCTGTGGAGAGTCGACTGTGAAATGCTTTGCGGTGAACGGAGTGAACGGAGTGAATCTCAACGTCGTCGAACGAGGCGAAGGAGCCCCCATTGTCTTCATTCACGGACTGGGAGCAAGTCTCGAAAGCTGGGATGAAGAGGTAGCGCACTTTGCAAAGCAGCACCGCACGATTGCGTATGACGCCCGCGGGCATGGACAGTCAAGTCGCGGAGGAAAGTTCGGTCTCGAACATCATGTCGAAGACCTCAGGTGCCTGCTGGATGCACTCGGGATCGATCACTGCACCGTGATGGGAGCTTCCATGGGCAGTTACATCGCCCAAGGCTTCGCCGCCACATATCCGCAGCGGGTCAAGGAGTTGGCCCTGATTGTGACCAAGAGCAATGGTGCAACGTCCTCTTCCGCCCGCATCCTTGAGGAGCACAAGCTCGAGGTGGAGCACCTGACACATCGGGAAACGCAAGAGTTCCTTCTTGGGTTCGCCTTCGGACCCTATGTGGACCCTATCAAGAAGGATGCTCATATCAAGAGGCTTATGCGCTCTCTTCTATCAGAAGACGAGATGGCCGCGGCGGGGGGCGCACTCGTCGGCTTCGACTTCCGGGGAATTCTCCCCAAGATCAGTGCAAAGACCATCGTTATCTCAGGAGCGCACGACCGGCTCAATCCGCCGCAGGAGGGCGCAGCCTGCGCTTCCCTCATTCCGGGTAGCCGGTTCGTTGAGCTCAGCCGGTCTGGACATTTCCCGGTAGTTGAACAAGCGGACGACTACTTCCAGGCATTGGACAGCCTGCTTGGCTAACAAAGGCAATGTGTCGAGCTCTCATTAGTGCCACGTTGCCATGGGCTTTGCGAATCGCAAGAATAGACCTGTACATTGGTAGCTAGGGTGAACCGCTTGTGTTGCTTTGGCATCAGGAGATGTCAACTCCCAATGCCCCGACCCTCCCGGTCACGCCGCAATGCGGAAGCCGCCTGTATTCGGCCGGCGAAACGCCAAGTCGCCTGAGGAAGGCTCGCCTGAGGCTATTAGGGTCACCGAAGCCCGTAAGGGCAGCCACACGTTTTAGCGGATTCCTGGTCTCTTCGAGCATCCTGCGTGCGGCATCCAGTCGCGCTCCCTCAACGAAATCCGCAGGCGTCACGTTGCACTCCTGTTTGAAGATGCGGGCAAAGTTTCGCGTGCTCATCCCCGCATGGGCGGCCAAATTATCCACTGAAAGCTGCTTGTTCAGATTTTCCACCACCCAATTCTGGACATCCCGAATCACGCTCTTCTCTGCAGTCTGCGCAGCCAGATGCGCACTAAACTGGGATTGGCCACCGGGCCGCTTGAGGAACATCACAAACGCACGGGCAACTTTCAGGGCAATCGCTCGCCCAAAGTCCTCCTCTACCATAGCAAGCGCCAGGTCCAACCCTGCCGTGACGCCAGCGGATGTGTAGATATTTCCATCCTTCACATAGATCTGGTCCGGCTCCACCTTTACCTTGGGGAACATTCGGCCCAGCCTGGCAGTTGAGTTCCAATGTGTTGTTGCACGTCTTCCATCCAACAACCCTGTGTGCGCCAAGAGAAGCGGTCCCGAACAGACCGAACCAATCCGACGAACCGTCTTGGCGTAGCGATTAAGCCAATCTCGTATTGCGGTGTCCTTTTCAGCAAGATTCACCAAAGGACTACCGGCGATCAGAAGCGTGTCTATATCGGGGCTGCTGGTATCAAGCGTAGCATCCGGCGTAATCTTCATTCCGTTCGATGCAGTCAGAATGCCGGGCGTTGGCGACACAATCTCGAACTGGTACGCGCCTGGATTTCCTGCCTGACGCGCAGCCTCGTTGAAGACATCGATAGGCCCGACCAAGTCGAGCATCTGGACACTCGGGAAAGCAAGTACAGCGATTTTCATAGCAACAACAGACGTAGATGGCCGGGCGACCGCCTCAAAGGGAGAGAGAGAAAGAGAGCGATACCGCTCCCGCCAGTCGGCAATCGGTAACGTGCAGACGCATCAGCGCGTGCCGATATCCGTAACCGAGCCTTCTCTCCGCAACTGCCGACGCTCATAGTGTCGACAGAACGTGAACTCCGCAGTAAGCAAGACGATACGTTGGCGGAGAAACCACAGGCGAGCACTTCGTCGTACATAAGCGAGAAAGGGTTTTGCAGGCCAGGCCAAACCAGACCACGGCCCGCCTCGCGGTCAGCTCCCGGAGCATGCGGGGATCTTTCACAGTCAGAACATAGTTCTTCGATGCTTGGTTTTGTAATGCGCGACTCCCCAGACTCTTGAGAAGATGCAACAATCGGAGGACCGGAGCGGCTATTCTCCCCACAGCTTCATTAGCTCAATCTTCGGACAGCGATTCTGCACTGCAAGCAGCCACCCCATACGGGCCCACTTCACCGCCTCGCTATTAACGATGCCAAGCTGGAGCCACACCCCACGAAGCCCAAGAAGAACTGCCTCTACGACCTCCGGCGGGACATCACGGCTTTGCCGGCAAATATGAGCCCATTGAATCCGTTCGCCCACCTCCGCCAGCTTTGCCGCTGCATCAGTCAGGCTGGAATGGCATAGCTCGCCCAATACTCTTTGGCCCGCGTGACGGGGATTGACGGGCACGATGCGAAAGCCATCGCGCTGCAGAAATCTGGCTACTTCATAGCTAGCTGTGTCTGGAATGGTGGAGAGGCCGACAATTGCGACGGTTTTCATTGCCAGTATTGCGCGAACTTCACATATTCCCCCATTGAATACTTCCCTCCTTTGTTTCGAGATGCTCTCCCTCCAAAAATCGATATCAACATGTGTTGGCCTCGCCTGTACCGTAACTCTGCATCAGCATGGTCATGACATCCTCCCAACCGTATCTATGCCTCAAACTCTACGTCTTTCCTTCCAGGATTTTTTTCACAACTTTGTTTGAATTTGTCGAAAAATATAATGTGTATTCAACGGCTACTTTAACGGTGGGCGCAACGATGCGCATCGTATGCCGCGCCCCGCCGAGGGACGAGGCGTCGCAAAAGACCATCCCACCGGGAGCCTGGGCTACGCGCCGAGCCTTTCATCACTTTCGAGCTCGATTGGTCTGCACTCAAACTTAGCCAAAATTATGGCAAATCCAGCCATATATGCTGGTGGTAGCACACGCCAGCTTTCACCTTGCTGGTGTGCTAGGCAGAATGGCAAATTCGGCGCGCCGGCTCTCATAAAGTGATGCAGATGTTCTCTTCTGCGGCACTGCATGCCGTGGTGCCGATTTTGATAGGTGAATATGGCGCTTGCCGCTGCGAGACTCGGTACGCGCGCCAAGGCCTAGACGATGGATGTGGGGATGGACAGTACGAAGCGCAGACTACTGCTCGTAGAGGATGACAATAGGCTAGCGAAACTCATCTCGGAGTATCTGAGTGAATTCGACATTGCGACGAGCACGTGCAATCGCGGGGACGAGGCCATAGCCGCGTATCAGGAACTGAAGCCAAACCTGGTTGTTCTAGACCTGATGCTACCTGGGCTGGACGGAATGGAAGTCTGCCGTCGCCTAAAGCAAATCTCGTCGGTTCCGATTCTCATGCTGACGGCACGTAAAGACCCTTACGACCAGATCGTAGGTTTGGAGTTGGGTGCCGACGACTTCGTAGCCAAGCCCGTCGAGCCGAGAGTCCTCCTGGCACGGGTTCGGGCCCTGCTGAGACGTAGTGAACAAAACTCCGCCTCCATTCGACACGAGAACTTGAAGATTGGGGGTCTGGAAATTCACTTGAGCGACCGCCGAGTCGTCTGGCGTGAGGAGACCATCCCACTTCGCACCAAGGAGTTCAACCTCCTTCTTGTGCTGGCGCGGCAGGCCGGAACTGTACTAGATCGAGACCAAATTCTTAAGGAGCTGCGTGGCTTTGGCTTTGACGGCTTCGACCGGTCGGTTGACAACTACATTTGCAGGCTGAGACGTCACTTCGAGGACTCATGGGATAAGCCTGAACGCATCAAGACCATTTGGGGCCAAGGCTATTTATTAAGCCCTTCGGCCTGGTAGCAACCGTGCGACGCTTCCTTATCCGATTGTATGTATTTGTCCTGGTTGCCACTTTTTCCGCAATTGCATTGGTGGACCTTGGCTTGCCGCGGGTCTTCCATAGCCGGTACACCGAGATGCAGCGGGAGGCCGTTCAAGGGTACTCCGACCTACTCTCGCAACGCATCCTCTCCCATCCATACGCCGAGTGGCCGCATGTCATCGACGATCTGAATCTACGCAGCCGCAACCGGCTTTCGCTGGTATCAATTCCTCCGTCCGACCTCATACACGAGCAGGACCTCGCAGACCTGCACGATGGTCTCCCGGTGTTCGCAGCCGACGGCAACGCTTTCTACCTGCGCCTTGGCTCGACAACGTTAGCCGCCCGCGTTGGAAAAACAAAGTTCAGAACACAGGCCGTCTTCTACGCCGCGTACGGAATTGTCGCAGCGCTGGTTCTCGCCGCAAGCTTGTTATGGGTGCGTCGCCATTGGACTGAACTGGATTCACTAAGCTCTGTCGCCGAAGAGTTCGGGCACGGCGACATGTCCGCGCGCTCGCAGCTCCCCCGAACATCCTACATATCCGGACTAGCTCGCCGTTTCAATCAGATGGCCGATCGCATCGAACTCTCTTTTGAGGCGCAGAAGCATCTGATGAACGCCGTGTCCCACGAACTCCGCACGCCAATCTCTCGCGTCGCCTTTGAGCTAGAGCTATTGAAGTCATCCACCTCTCTAAGCAAGGTACATGCGCGCGCGGAAGCAATGCATGGGGATATCAAGGAACTGGAGTCGCTCGTAGCCGAGATTCTTGAACTCGGCCGCCTGGAGCACCTGCTGCCGGGCGTAACTCGCGCACCGTTCGATGTCCAACCCGTCATCGAGATGGCGATAGAGGCAACCAGGCCTGAGGCCGCCGCTGCGAACATTTCTGTCCACGCCCAGCTTAATGGCGTTTCCCGTCTATGCGGCGAATCGCACGGCATTGGCCGCGCCCTCGCGAATCTTCTTCGTAATGCCATACGCTACGCCACCAGCAGTGTGGTGATCACTGTCCTTGAGACGTCAGGTCATACGGTCACCATCTCCGTGGAGGATGACGGGCCCGGCGTCCCTGAGGGTCAGAGAGTGCTGGTCTTTCAGCCATTTCATCGTCTTGACAGCAGTCGCGACAGACGCACGGGTGGCCATGGCCTCGGCCTCTCTATCGTCATGCAGGTCGTGAAAGCACACCATGGGTCCGCCGTATGCGAGCAGTCCAAACTGGGGGGCGCTCGCTTCGTCATGCTTCTTCCTGGAGCGTCCGCCGACGGACGCAAGATGGCCTGACAACTGGAGACAAATCTACACAAAGCCATGACCCACGCAGGCAGGCTCCATTCGTATAGTCGGATGCACTATCAACCTGCCTGTTTTTTACCATGCGCAATCTACTACTACTCCTCGGCTGCTGTACCTTCGGTTTCGCCGCCGCATCCACCGTGGATAATCAGACTGGGAGTCAATCTCCATCGTCGACGACGTCATACAGCGTCGGCCTGGCCGGGGGTGTCGTGCCGAGGTACCTGGGCAGCAAAGACTACCACGCGGTGGCACTTCCTACCTTCGCCGTGACTTTGCCGAATGGACTCTTTGCCTCCGCGACAGACGGCATCGGAGCCCGTTTCAGTTCATCCAGTGGCTTTTTTGGCAGTGCTGCATTGACCTACGATCTGGGACGAAAGGACGAGAATCGACCTGGGCTCCCGGGCTCCGACCACCTGCGCGGCATGGGTGACATCAGCGGCTCCGCTGTCAGCGTCCTCCAACTGGGCTTTTCCCTGACCCCGCAGATCTCCCTCACCTCAACTTTCAGGGTTCCGCTCACGCACCGCGAGCGCGGAATCACTTCTCGTACCGCAGCGAAGTTCGACTTGGCAAAGACTGACCGGGATGTTGTTTCCCTTGATGTCGGCGTGCTCGCCGGAACCCGCAAGTACAACCAGACCTTCTTTGGAGTAACGGGGTCGCAAGCTCTCACTTCGGGCTTCAATGAATACGCCGCCCATTCCGGCGTATATGGCGCCGACTCGAGACTCGTCTGGACCCATAAGCTGACAAGCAATTGGGCTATCACCAGCGCAGTTTCGGTTACTGGCTTGCTCGGCGATACGGCGCGAAGCCCAGTTGTCCAGCGACGCCTTGCTGTGTACGCGCTATCGTCAGTCAACTACACTTTCTAAACAGGCTTCGGCCTGTCCGTGCGAGTCTGATGAGGCTCGAAGCGAAACAAACCGTCTGGAAGCGAATCGGTGACGACGACACCGCGAAACGCTTCCAGCCTATGACCGCCGTCAAGACCTCCGGTCAATCAAAGATTGCATTCATTGAAATTTCCGTTGGCAGATACGGCCCCTCAGGTGTTCGCGGCCGTATCGCGGCATCCAGATGCAGGCCTCACGGGCCGCAGACACACTGAGGACAGCGCCTGACACCGTTTACGATCGACCGCCACCGGAAGGAACGAATCGACCCGTACTCGACGGTCCCGCACTTGCCGAGTACGTGAACGAAGGCGCCTTCGGACAACAGGATTCCCACGTGGGAGAACGCTCTCATCTCGGTATTGAAGAAGACGAGGTCGCCCGGCAACGCCTCGGACAGTTCTACGCGCGGGAGCAGTTCTGCCGCCATCATCAAGTTCGCGGGGAACGCTCGTTCCGTTGTCTGCTCAATCACGTGGCGGACAAAGCTGAAGGCGCCGAAACCGCTTTCCAACGTTCCCAGGCCCGTGACGCAGCGATGACCGACCATGTTCTCGGCGTAATTGGCAATCGGGTTACTGCTATGGCGCACCATGCCCCCTTACACAGGAACATCAACGCGCCTGGCCTGGTCGAAGCGACCGTGCCAGTATTTCGCATTCATGCTCTCAGCCCGCACTGCGCCTCCCTCCGCTTCAGTTTCCCGAAATCCTTGGCGCATGGTCATATGGCTTCCGAAGGCCAGACGAGAGTTGAGCGACTCGCAAGATCAGGTCGCCACGACAGCAAGTCGCTAGCCGTGGGACCTGACTATTACTCCGTCTTTCGGTACATGTACTTCCGCGACCAGGGGATGGACCCCGCGTTGCGACGAGCCTTCTGCCCAACGACCTGGTAGATGGCCACGTTGTCGACATCAAACGCAAACGCGCAACCCGCCAGGTATACGCGCCAGATTCGATACTTCTTCTCACCGATGGCCTCGCGAATCTCCGCGGCCTTCTCCTCAAAACGCTCGGTCCACATAGACAGGGTCTGTGCGTAGTGCCTTCGCAGATTCTCGATATCGAGCGCCTCGATTCCGCCCTCTTGCATCGCCTTAAGTGCCAACGAGATATGAGGTAACTCACCCTGCGGGAAGACATACTTATCGATGAATCCGCCACCGCCATGGGGCGAGTCTGCACTAGAGGCATCGCTTGATGTGATGCCATGATTCATCACGACCCCACCCTCCGACAGCAAGGAGGCGACTTTCCCGAAATAGCGCGGCAGATTCTCCAGGCCGACGTGCTCGAACATGCCAACACTGGTAATCCGGTCAAAGGTACCCGCAACGTCGCGATAGTCCTGCAGGCGAATTTCGATCGACGACGCTAGACCGAGCCTCTCCACCCGCTCTTTGGCAAAGCGATACTGATTCTCGGAGAGGGTGATGCCAACGCACTTCGCCCCGTATTTCTGGGCGGCGCGAATGACAAGGGCACCCCATCCGCAACCGATATCCAGCAAAGTCTGCCCTCGCTGGACGCGAATCTTCGTCAGAATGTGGTCAATCTTCTTTAACTGGGCGGAATGCAGGGTCTCGCTTCCATCCTCGAAGTAGCCACACGAGTACACCATGTTCTCGTCCAGCCAGAGACTGTAGAACTCGTTGGAGACATCGTAATGATATTCAATGGCGGCCTTGTCTTCGTCCTTGGAATGCCCCAATCGCCGGACTGTCTGGGCCAATCGGTCCCACGTGCCCCCATCGTCCGAGCCCAATTCCGCGAGGCGATAGCCCATATGGATAATGTCGGTGATGTCGCCATCAACATCGATTCTTCCTTGCACATACGCTTCACCAAGACTGTCCAAGCTTGGCGATACAAGGTAAGGCAACGCTCTTGAGTCGCGTACCGACAACGTTACTTTCGGGTTCCCGAAGCGTCCCAGGTCGAAGGCGCTTCCGGTCCATAGCTTGATCCGCACCGGGACGTCCGCATCTTTTCTGACCCGAGCAACCCACCGTTCCAACCCTGCATCAACAGCCATTCGCAGCATACATATCCCTTCATTGAACCGAATCGAGCAAATCCCCAGCAAACGAATCGGTCCATTTCTCCAATGAATCTTTCGCTCTCTCATTCAGAGCCATCGCTAACCGGACCGCCGGATCGCTTCATCTGCGACGCTACGCCAAGCCGATTAACTCCAGGAACATTCTCGATTGCGGTGCTTTCCGGGTAAAGAGTCCCCACGCGGCATGGCCCGCCAACCTTGGGACAGTTTCCGCCACTACGGTTAGGCGGCCCCTTGAGCCGCCTGCAAAGAACGATCCACCGCACATCGGTCTAACCGAAATTTCAACTACGGTCATCAATGCCCCGTGAGTTGAAACCAGAAAAGCTCCACAACCCGAGACGATAGTTACCTCGCACGCGACTTGTGGATGCACATTACGTTAATTCCATCTTCATGATCTGCCCGGCAACAGATTCAGACTTTGATGCATGACATACGGCCATCTTAGCGACATTGTTTGGTTTAAATAATAGACTCGTTTCGTATCATCCAAGACCGGAATTTTCCCATCATGCACATAGCTATCTTGATCTTCCCGGGCGTGCAATTGCTCGATGTCGTCGGCCCAATGGATGTCTTCAGCGAGGCGGCGAGACAGGCAGGAAGCCCTCACGCGTATCGAATCAGCTTGGTGGGAATCGACGGAAACGTTGTCATCGCTTCCAACGGCATCCGTGTTACGCCAAACATGACCATTGCCGATTACCTCGGGGACATTGATACGCTACTGGTACCCGGGATGCAGAACAGGACGGCAATGGCGGTCGGGGAGATCACCGTGCAATGGCTGAAAGACCAGGCAAAAGTCGTGCGCCGGCTGGGCTCCATCTGCTCTGGCGCCATGGTGCTGGCCAACGCAGGGCTGCTGGACGGGAAGCGTGCCACGACCCACTGGGACGCCACAAACCAGCTCGCCGCCAGGTTCCCTCGTGTTCAGGTCGAGCCCGATAGGCCCTACATCAAGGATGGGCAGGTCTATTCATCCGCTGGCGTTACCGCCGGAATGGACTTGGCTCTCGGGATGGTCGAGGAAGACTTTGGGAAGTCCGTCGCGATGAAAGTGGCGCGGGAGCTTATCATCTTCCCGCGCAGGCTCGGAGGGCAGCTCCAGTTCAGCGGGCGTTCATGTGGCCCGCGGGTGCGGCCGCACGGTGAGATTTTCGAGGTGCAGGAATGGGTGCGCCGAAACCTGGACAAGCCGCTGACGATTGAGCAACTAGCCCTGCAGGCTGCCATGAGCCCGAGGAACTTCCAGGCGAAATTTGAGGAGGAGGCCAAGGTGGCACCAAGCATCTTTGTCGAGTCTGCCCGTGCAACCGAGGCAAGCAGACTGCTGAGGGAGACCACTTACCCGATTGCAAAGATTTGCACGATGTGCGGATTCTCGGATTCCAAGGAGTTCCGGTTCGTCTTTCGGCGACACTATGGGGAGAGCCCGCTCGCCTACCGCAGACAATTCGCCGGGCAGGCAAAGTCCGTTGACCCGACGGGTGGCCACGATGGCATGCAGGGATAGGGCGTCCAGCAAGCCAAGGCCGCCCCGGGGTTGGGCGGCGGGCGCCGTGCTAGGCCGCCTCCCCTCCAACCAGTCTCAAGCCAATCACGCCGCAGAGAATCAGCGCCAGGCAAAGGATTCGAGCGCCGGTTATTGAATCCCCAAGGAAAGCCATGCCCACTGCCGCGGTACCCGCCGCGCCAATACCCGTCCACACGGCGTATGCGGTGCCAACCGGGAGGCTACGCAGAGACAGCGTCAGCAGAACAATACTCGTCAGGCCCGTGGCGATGGCGAACAAACTGGGCCCTGGTCGACTGAACCCCTCCGACCACTTCATCCCAAACGCGAAAGCTATTTCCAGTAGTCCAGCAATAGATAGAATAGTCCAAGCCATATTTAATCCAATGTAAGTGGCGCCGAAATGACAGGCGCTATCCTCCCCCTGGGCAACGGCCCGGAATAATGTGCAGGCGTGCCATGGTGCATTGCGCATGGATTCCAGGATAAGGAGGACGGGGTAGCCTTCCGCTCGCGCGATGAGTACCGAGCATTCTGTACTACTAATTCTCCGTTTGACGGACAGCTTGAGTTCACTTCCGGCCAGACCGCTCTTTCTTTGAGCCTGGTCTACGCGTCAACGCGGATGGAATCACAACCCGCTGCTCGGCGTAGGCAAACCTGCAATTTCGGCCGTACTGAAAGGGCTATCTGCCACTGTCCGTATTTGCGGCGCCGTGCAGCGTACGCTGCACGCTGGAGGAAACGATGTCCCCTGCGCTCGTATGGGGGCGGGCCGGCGAGCCGGTGTAGTCCGTCCAGGGGTGAGGGCCTGGTTCCGAGAGGGCGTGTGATTTGCGAGGCCGCTGGCTGGCGACTTTCGCGTAGCGTGCTGCACCTGGGAAGGCCAATCCGGCCTCAAATACGACAAATTCGGCCATGCTGTTTTGGCTGGCAGAAACCAGATCGAAGGTTGGCCGAAACTGCCACATCTTGCATCTTTCAGTCGCGCACTCCGGCTACCATAATTCAGTCATTCCCAACGGGCCAACAAATCTGCGAGCCGAAGCATACGGCTAGCCGGACCCGTTTTCCTGGGTACGCTGCAAAATCAGACAATTTTTCGTGGAGCTTGAGATGAGTACGACTGTAAGTCATTCCGCTGGAGCAGAGGTCAAAACACACTCGGTCAGGCATTTGCCCGTCAACCTTTTTGGCGCGGTAATGGGTATCTCTGGCCTGTCTCTAGCGTGGCGATTGGCTCATCGGGCCTTTGGCGTCAACCCGGTCATTGCTGAAGTCATTGGAATTGTCGCAATTCTCACGTTCGTGGTTCTGTCTATCGGCTACATAGCCAAATGGATTAAGTATCCGGCGACCGTGCACGGCGAATTCACTCATCCTATCGCCGGCAACTTCTTTGGAACCATTACCATTGGCATACTCCTGCTTTCCTCAGTCTTGGGCTTCTATAGCGAGTCGCTGGGTCAGGTAGTCTGGGGGGTGGGCGCAGTTCTTACCATTGTTCTGAGCTTTATCATCACTGCCCGCCTTTTCAAGGGTAAGCAGGACCCTACGCATGCAGCCCCGGCGTGGCTTATCCCCGGTGTTGCGACGTTGGATATCGCCGTTGCGGGCGGGACGATGCCGATGGCCTGGGCACACGAAGTGAACATGTTTGCGGTCGCGGTCGGAACGATGATGGCGATGGTTTTCTTCACCATGATCTTTTCGCGTGTCGTGCACCACGAGCCGCTCCCCAAGGGGATGGTTCCCTCGCTCATCATCATGATTGCGCCGTTCGAAGTTGGATTTCTTGCATACGTGAACGTCGCTCAGCATGTCGATATGTTCGCGTCGCTGCTCTTCTACTTCGGCTTCTTCCTCTTTATCGTTCTCGGCTTCAAAGTCTTCCGCCGCTCGATTCCTTTTGCTGCGTCCTGGTGGGCGATTAGCTTCCCGATGGCTGCCCTGGCGAATGCCGCACTGAAATATGCACTCTTTGCCAATACCTGGCCGCTGACGCTAATCGCCGGCCTCATCCTCGCCATCCTTACGATTGCGATTGGCATCTTGTTCATTCGCACGCTTCACCTGCTCTTCAGCGGCCGCTTGCTGCTTGGCTGRAGTCGCTAGACCTGCGCCGCACGTTCCCGAGCCGGGCCCCCGATAGACGGCGGCCCGGCAACCCGCGGCAGAGGGCAATTCCCCGGGTGCTCCGCAYGGGAAACGCACGGCCTCCGTACAAGGGGAAGGCAGCGTAGTTTCAAGAAAGATGGCAACCAGACTCCCGCGCCAAATACAGCCAATGATGGCGCAAACACGGACCCCCAAAGGCCGGTTGACCTTTTCTGATTAAACAGCACGCAACAGGCCTCGACCAATAAGCGACCATGAAAGTAGCCGTACTTGCATTTCCGGGCGTCCAGATGCTTGATGTGGTTGGCCCAATTGACGTGTTCAACGAAGCCGCCAGGCAGGCTGGAAATCCGGGCGCATACACGTTCGAAATCATCACGCCGGAGCGCGGCGAAGTCCGGGCATCAAATGGCATGACGTTCTTCTCCGACGCTGGCATCGCATCAGCGAGTGGTGACATTGACACGCTTCTTGTTGCAGGCAGCCCGAAGATGCGCGAAATCGAGGAGCAAGCGGCCCTGCTCTCCTGGCTCGTGCAGCAAAGCAAACGGGTGCGCAGGCTTGGCGCCGTGTGTTCGGGGGCGTTCTTGTTGGCCCGTGCCGGTCTTCTGGATGGAAAGAGGGCTACGACGCACTGGAACGCATCGACCCGCCTGGCGAGCACATTTCCCGCCGTAACCGTGGAACCTGACCGTATCTACATCAAGGATGGAGCTACCTACACATCCGCAGGCGTTACCGCGGGCATGGACTTGGCATTGGCCTTGGTCGAAGAGGACTTCGGTCGCGGTGTGGCGTTGAAAGTCGCAAGAGAGTTCGTGATGTTCCTCAAACGGCCAGGTGGGCAATCGCAATTCAGCGCTCACCTGGCGGCCCAGACCGCTGAGAAGAGCGTTATTCGCGACGTGCAGAACTGGGTGCTTGAGAACATTGAGAAGCCCCTTTCCGTAGACCATCTTGCGCTGCACGCAGGAATGAGCACGCGGAACTTTGCCCGCATGTTCAAGCGCGAGTCGAACACGACACCGGCCGAATTTGTCGAAGGGGCTCGTCTGGACGCCGCGAGGCGGATGTTGGAGGAAACTGCCAATCCCTTGAAGCGGGTCGCGGCACTCTGCGGATTCGGCGACCCCAATAGCCTTCGCCGCGCATTTGTTCGTCGCCTCGGCGTCACACCGGCAGACTACAGGCGCCGGTTTCGGACTGCCACCTAGCTCGCCCCAACACCGCGTACTCACTCAAAGCGGCCCCACGAATCGGATTTCAAATGCTCAAACGGAAGGTGTTTGTAGATGGAGTGGAAACTCCCGTTGGCCTTACCCTGTGGGGGCTATTGCGGAACAGGTCCGATTTGGAACTATCATGCTATGAGCCCTTCGTCCACGAGGGGCGTGTGTCGCGGATTGACATCGCCCGAGAGGCCGATTTCGCTATCCTCTGTGGGAATGCCTCCTCCTCCCTCGAGCTTCTGGGACATCTGCACGAGGGGCCCCGAATCATCGATACCAGTGGAGCATATCTCTCAGGTGGTGACGTAGTGTGCGGTCTCCCCGAGTTCTTCCGGGAAAACTCTGCTCTCATTCGCGAAGCACGCGTTGTAGGGATTCCGAACGCTGTGGCAAGTGCCTCCATTTCGCTGTTGCACCCCCTGTTTGAAGCTGGATACCTGGCCCCCCGCCTGCCGATAAGTATCCATGCGGTGCAAGGATATAGTGCACTGGAGGCTAGCGAGACCAGGTCGCGCGCGGAAACCGCGGCCCGCGCGGAGCGCGCCGTCTTCCGGACTTTGCAGACAACCTCCATTGACCGTGAACTGCGGGAAATCAAGCGATGGACCCGTCCCCCGCAAGCGATACAGCTTGCCACAAGCATAGGAAACTTTGCGCGTGGCACCGCCGTACACATCCCACTGTTCCAATCCAACCTCACGCCGCATCACACGCTGGAGGACGCGTACTCCTTGCTGGAGCGCTGGTACCTTGATTCATGTCACGTCAGGGTGACACGAGGCGCCACCCCAGCCGACGGCATCGCCGTAGGCGAAGTCAGTGACACCAACATCCTGGAACTCTACTGCCTGCCGGGAAGCTCCGAGGAAAGCGGGTTGCTTGCTGCGCGATTGGACAATCTTGGGCGCGGCTCGGCCCGAGCTGCGATTCAGGCCCTGAATATCATGCTCGACAGGAGGGCCGACTTTGCGCTTGACGGCTGCTTGCAACCCGAGTGCAGGTAATAGGTTCTCCATGCTTGGAGCGGGCACTCGGTAGCCCGCTTTTGCATCGGCGGAGAATATCCCGAATGGAAGACCAGGCTGTACGTTTGCTTAGGATGGTTACAAGATGGACTGCGAACTTCGTACCGCGGACGATGCGGGCGCCGGCGGTTTGGCATGGCTTGGCATCTACGCCAACAGAATCGTCGATGCCAGTGACTATCGGCTAATTTCCCAGGCCGTTAGCTTGGTGACCGAGACCATGTATCTCGAAGTACTCCCGCTGGCCTCGGATGGTTGTCTATTTCGCTGGCGATTCGAGGCGGAGTATCGCACTGCCTACATGGAAGCTTTCAGAGCGGTCTTCGCATTCGTAGGCATTCCGCTAGCTATTCGTTAGCGCCCTCAGAGAAGGACTGAAGGCGGCCTCGGGAATGAGCCTGATCCAGGGCACACGCCACCTGTCTCATCAGCGCTGCTGGTGACGCTCGATGGTGAAGTCTCGAGGCATCTCCTGCGGCTGCTCCCATCGAGAGAACCTCTCTCTTTCCCTTTCCCTTTCCCTTTCCCAATCCCGATGCCGGTGTTCCTCGCGCGGAGGAGCGATGACACATGCACTCAACAGAACCACCGAGCTGATACCCACTACAACGGCGCGCTTCACAATTTCTACCTTCATACGAGTTCTTGACGCCGTGGAGGTTATCTCGGTCCGCAAGCGCGATGTGTATGAGTATTTTGTGTCGATGTCATAAACGGAGACAAATTGCGCTGCGCTCGCACTTTGGCGGCTGTCCGCGCTGAACGAAACCAACTGGGCACGAGTCTATCCAGTTTCCCGTAGCACTTCCGACTGTCCGGCCTGTGTTGCCCTCTTCCCGGAAAGACGCCATTCCCGGCTGGCTTCGCGATTCCTTCCACGCAACGGACACCCCTCGTCGCTATCGAACACCAATCGCGCGTAGCGTTGATCTGTAGGCGCACTCGGCCTGCGCGAACTGTAAGTGCTATCTCCTTTCGGCGCTCAACCTGCGCTCGAGCGTGACCACGTCGGCAGCACCGGCCAGCCGCGTGCCGTCAGCAAAGAACACGCCGGGCGTGCCCGTCACGTTCAGCTTCCTGCCCAGCCGAAGGTTGTCGGCAATAGGTGTCTTGCAGTTGGCCTTCCCTGCCGGGGCAACTTTCCCAAGCATCCAGTCTCGCCAGGCCTTGGTCCTATCCGCCGCGCACCAGATCTGCCGGGCCTTGAGCTCCGAATCGTCGGATAACACCGGCATAAGGAAGGTGTAGACGGTCACATCGTCAATCTGACGCAAATTCTGCTCAAGCCGGCGGCAGTACGGGCAGTTTGGGTCCGAGAATACGGCCATCTGCCGGCTTCCATTTCCCTTGGTCCACTTCAACGCGTCGGCGAGAGGCAGGTCAGACCATTTGATGCGATTCAAGTCGGCAAGGCGCTCTTCCGTCAGGTTGGCACCGCTCTTTGCATCAACCATCACGCCGTTGATGATGTATCTCGCGGAGCCATCCGTGTACACCAAGCCACCACCAATGCTGACCTCGAACAAGCCGGGAATCGGTGTCTTTGCGACTCCCTTGACTTCGGCACGGCCGTCCAGCATTTTCTTCATTTCCGCGGCAATTCTGTTACTGTCCGGGTCCTCTGGCGCATTGGCTGAGGCAGCGGATGCGGCGCAGGTAACCGCTGCCATGGCGAAGAACAGTCCTGTGCTCATGCACGCCGTCATGAACGCGGACGGTCGCCCTGGTTTCTTTTCGAGCATATCTTTGAAGGTGGCCTTTCAGGCCGCTGTGAGTAATTCGGAATAGGTTGGCCGGCACGCCTGCGAGTCGGACGGGTTGCCCTCGACGACTCTCCAAACGGCCGCAGCTTTCACCAGAAATTCGAAGCGCGAGTCGCGGCGTTCTCTACACCCCGCCTGGGGCCCTACGCCGTCCTGGGGGTATCCAGGCTCGACCGCGCAGCGGAGGAGCTTTGCAGTCCTCCCTCGCTCTTTGCGACCACGGCCGTAGCCAACGCATTCCCAAGGACGTTCGTAACCGTGCGAGCCATGTCGAGGATATGGTCAACGCCAAGCACGAGCAAGATGCCGGCTTCCGGCAGTCCGAACATCGGCAATACGGCCGCGACGACAACGAGGGAGGCCCTGGGAACGCCCGCAATCCCCTTGCTTGTCACGAGCAAGACCAAGAGCATCGTAATCTGCTTCGTCAGGGACAACTCGATGCCATAGACCTGCGCGACAAACAGCGCCGCGAACGAGGTATACATGATGGAGCCATCAAGATTGAACGAGTAACCAAGCGGAAGGACGAAGCTGACAATACGGTCCTTTACGCCGAAGTGCCCGAGATGCTCGACCACCTTCGGGTAAGCCGACTCACTACTTGCCGTAGCAAAGCCCAATAGAAGCGGAGCACGAATCTCGCCAAGCAACCGGAATACATCTCGCCCGAGGAACCAGTAGCCTGCACCGATAAGAATGACCCAGAGTATCGCCAGCGACAGGTACACGCTGCCGAGCAGTTTTCCATAGACGAGGAGCACGCCGACACCCTGGGTAGAGATGACCGCGGGGCTGGCAGCGGCAGATCCATGCCAAGCCCCGGCGTCAAGACGTTTGCCATAACGAGGCCGATCACCAGCGACGTGATGGAAGCAACAACGAACCATGCCATCGCCTTGAGACCAATGCGACCCACCGCCTTCCCGTCGCCCATGCCCGCGATACCGCCTACAAGCGTCGCAAACACCAGCGGTGCAATGATCATCTTGATCAGACGGAGAAAGACGTCGCTGAGGATGGAGAGATATCCACTAATCGACTTGGCCGCTTCCGCGCCGGCCAAGAAGTGAACGGCCGTGCCGACGAGCACGCCGAGTACCATCGCCACAAATATGTATAGGGGCAACCTGTTTGATTTCATGATGACGCTATTCTTGAAGAGGACAGCCGATACAAGCGCATCGGCGATGAACTGCGAGCCCCAGGGAAGCGAACGGGGACAATTCCGCCGTTCGGCAAGCACCGAGGAACTGATTGGCCAAACACTGTTGACGAGATAGTCGCGCCGGCAAGGTCGATGTAGGCGGGTTCCCGCGAGGTCTGATTGGGCACCGAAGGAACGCTCGGCGGACGCCGGGAAGGCTTGCCTCTCCTTCCTGACGGGCACTTTCGAAGAGCAGAGCTGATGCCACGATTTGGGCCGCGCGCTTGCGCAGGCGCCCCACGTGAACTAGTTTGACTTCGTGGAAAAGCCAACGCGTGGCGCTATACCATCAGTTCAAGCCGAGGGAGCGCACATCCTGTGCCTTCATGCGCCAACGGGGAACCGGAAGTCTTCCCACCAGCTTGGACGCGAGGCTTGAGCGCGCCAGCGGGGCGCAGCGCTCCGACTGCGCCCCCGTCCGGAGCGACTCAGGACACCAACTGCCGGCGGAACTCCGCAATCGGGGCGTGTGGCTGAATCTCCAGGACCTTCCCATCAATCACCAGGCTCGGGAGTCGTTTCACCCCCGCTGCCTCCGCGGAGGCGGTTAGCTCTCCGTGTTCCTCGAGATTGACAACAGTCAGGGAATGTCGGTCGTTGTCAAAGAGGCCTGTCATCGTTTCCACAACGGAAAGACAAATCTTGCAGCCATCGTGATAAAGAATAGCTTCGCGGTTCATGGCATTCTCCGAGTTCTTCAGTTGCGCCGCGCTCACTGCAGTACCAGCGGGTGCGGGTCGTTTGGCTACTGGATTATCGGTGTCCATACCCCTAGTGAAAACCTTGACGAGGGCGCTGTTCCTGCCAATTCAGTGACGCTTCCAGCCAGCCCCACAACCGTAGCGTCGGAGGCCAGGTGCGGCCCGCTTTGGGTCGGCAGATTCAGGGCCATCACCCACGCGCTGTCCATGACGTAATGCGCTGCCCCGCGCGATGACGCGTTGATTCCTTCACTGCGCTTCAGGCGCTACGAAAGTAGCTATGTGAGGGCGAGCTGGATGAAGGCAATTGCTTTGGCATCGGGCGATGCCAGCACCCAATGCCGCGGCGCTGGCAATCACGCCGCAATGCGGAAGCGGCGCCTGTATTCGGCCGGCGAGACGCCAAGTCGCCTGAGGAAGGCTCGTCTGAGGCCATTCGGGTCACCGAAGCCCGTAAGGGCAGCCACACGTTTTAGCGGATTCCTAGTCTCTTCGAGCATCCTGCGTGCGGCATCCAGTCGCGCTCCCTCAACGAAGTCCGCAGGCGTCACGTTGCACTCCTGCTTGAAGATGCGGGCAAAGTTTCGTGTGCTCATCCCCGCATGGGCGGCCAGATTATCCACCGAGAGTTGCTTGTTCAGATTCTCCACCGCCCAATTCTGAACATCCCGAATCGCGCTCTTTTCTGCAGTCTGCGCAGCCAGATGCGCACTAAACTGGGATTGCCCGCCAGGCCGCTTGAGGAACATCACAAACTCACGGGCAACTTTCAGGGCAATCGCCCGCCCAAAGTCCTCCTCTACCATGGCAAGCGCGAGGTCCAACCCTGCCGTGACGCCGGCGGATGTGTAGATATTTCCATCCTTCACATAGATCTGGTCCGGCTCCACCTTTACCTTGGGGAACATTCGGCCCAGCCTGGCGGTTGAGTTCCAATGCGTTGTAGCACGTCTTCCATCCAGCAACCCTGTGTGCGCCAGGAGAAGCGCTCCCGAACAGACCGAGCCAATCCGACGAACCGTCTTGGCGTAGCGATTAATCCAATCTCGTATCGCGGTGTCTTTCTCAACAAGATTCACCAAAGGACTACCCGCGATCAGAAGCGTGTCTATATCGGGGCTGCTGGTATCAAGCGTAGCATCCGGGGTAATCGTCATTCCGTTCGAGGCAGTCAGAATGCCGGGTGTTGGCGACACAATCTCGAACTGGTACGCACCTGGATTTCCTGCCTGACGCGCAGCCTCATTGAAGACATCGATAGGCCCCACCAAGTCGAGCATCTGGACGCTCGGGAAAGCAAGTACAGCGATTTTCATGGCAACAACAGACGTAGATGACCGGATACTTTATTTTAGTCAATTCCGGCCAACGCGCGCGCGCCCTGGCTTGAAGTGCCACTCGATTGGCTGCATCTGAATGCATGTGCAGAAACAGCCATCTCGCATCTACACGACCTGCTGCCGCTAGCTCCTGCCGGAGATGCCGGGCAGGCCTGACTCTGTGCCACCCTCAGCCTGCCATGGGCTGTTAACTCAGAGACACTTGCCGGCTCCCGATGCCGCAGCGGGGTGCAGCTTCAGTGCCGGTGCGAAGCACTGCGACGGCCGACGCACGTGCTATCCGTGGCACGGCTTTGGGCGCGGATACCTTCATTGCGCCGCAGGACATCCGAACCGGCGACCGGAACTTATCGGTAGCGAATGATAGTGATTTCCACGATGCGCCGATTCTCCGCAAGCATCTGGCCACCGGCCTTATGAAGCGATTCGAGCCTTGTTCGCGCCTCTCCAAGCAGGGCAGCGTCACCCCCTGCCTCGCGCACTCGCCCCGCTATGCGAGACAGAAGAATACGGTTCCCAATCCACCCCTCTGGGCTTTCCACGCTTGTGTAGCCGATTCTCTCGTATGCTCTGGGAGGCTCCCCATGTGTCCATACATCCACACCGTCGACAACCTCTCTGGCACCACCGGTTCCATACCGGACCTCCGGCGTACCTTCGTATCGTTGAATCGGAGCTACGCAAGCAGCCAAACCGACGCAGGCCGCGGAAACGAAAATCGAACACCTGAATAGCGACTTACCAATCAGCCTCATGATATTAATAATAAGAGTCCATAATTAAATTAGCGCGACCATCGCAAATAGGCCGTCACGCACAATGCGGGCGATTTTGTCACCTCGATTTTTCTCCGGTGCGCCCGGACATCATCTGTCGAGTTCGTGTACCTCGAAATCGCACGTCGGCCTTAAGCTGGGAAAGACCACGTTCAAGAGTATGCCTTCGAGGCACTCGCGGTTGCGTTCAATCGCAGACGCATCAATGCGTGCCGATACGCGTAGCTGAGCCTTCTCCCCACAACTGCCGGCGCTCGCTATGTCGACAGAAAGTGAACTCCGCAGCAAGCAGGACGATACGCTGGCGGAGAGACCACAGGCGAGCATTTCGTCGTAGATGAGCGAGAAAGGGTTTTGGAGGTCAGACCACGCCTCGGCCAGGCTCGCGGTCAACTCGCGGAGCATGCGAGGGTCTTTCAAGGTCAGAACGTAGTTTATTGATGCTTGGTCTTGCAATGCGCGACTCCCTAGGCTCTTTAAAGGATGCAACCGCCACCAATTTCCTCAGGAAATCGGAGGACCGGAGCGCTTACCTGTGCTTTACGATAAGGATGTCGACTACCAGATTAATGGCTGGATAAGTAACACCGTCCACCACCTCTGTATACGCCTCCTCTTCCCTCTCTCCAACGCGAATTGCCGCGTCCCCTCCAGCACGCGTGACGGCGCGGTCAATTTCGAGTTGAAGAAAGCGATGTGCGAACGGCCCGTTGGGAACGACAATTGAGCGCCGCTCCAGGACGATATGAGATTTGTCATCACTGCGGCCTTCCTTTCGCCTTTCGATGGGCCGCTGTACAACGCTGGCCAAGTCGGCATCGACTTCCCGCAGTCCAGTTCCGAGTGTCAGGGCCTCCGCCAGCGGAAGCCTCAATGCCATCAGCATCAATGCGACCAAAACAACAATGCCTCTCTTCCGCATGAACAATCCTGATATTGGCGTCGGCCACATAAGCAACCGACGACTTTCCGGTGAGTTTCTCCCGAGATGGGCCACTCGATTTGTAGGATGAGCTTTGCCGCCATCGGATTGCCAACAATCGCTACCGGGAAATTGGCGGCGGTCTCCTTCCATTCGCGGCCTGCAGCAAGGGGCCAGCCTTATCCAGGTAGGCAATTCCCATGACGTCGAGTGCCGCGCGGGCAAGCGCAAGGTGGGCAGGCATGTCGGGAAGCTTCACTTCCCATCGAAGCGATGCGCCGTCCAGCGCCATTCTTCTCGAGGTCTGTAGTATCGCGGAGGCTGAAAGGAGATTCTCCATGCTGACCTTTGCGCGCACGAACCGTAGGAAGACATCTTGCGGCGTATCATCATTGCAGCGGACTTCCAGAATGCCGGTTCCTGCCGTGCCATGCATACTTATCAGTTCAATCATCTTTCTACTCCCAACTCGGGGACCGCTGGCGGYGCACACTCAACCGCGAGCTGAGGCAATGCTCCCGTCGTTAGCCTTTTGTCCCCACTGGTCCCTTAACCATGACTCGCCGGCGCCCTCGCCGGTTGTCCGGGGCTTGCTCTGACTAGCGCTATCCATGGCAGCCTGCGCACCGAGGCATCGGCAGGCACGCGTACGCTACTCATTGCCCAGCACTAGTTCCAGTTGCAGAGTCTAGACAGTAATCGCCATGCGCGAGCGGCCCTGGCCGTAGCGCTGTCAATATTGGCCGTTAGCGTCGTCTCTCATTTTGAGTTCCATGCAGGTGTACGCAGGAAATCCCCCTGATAAACCATGAGACGTTGAACCGGCACGCTGCGCCATGGGGAGATGAGTGTGGGCTGTCCAAACCAGCAGGAAGGTCCATTCCTGATTCGATAACTGCCAGGAGGCTGGTGGTGTCCAAATGGTCGGACTACCGTGCGTCCACACAACTCAGGTGTCATGAGGACGCCATGCAGGCTCTCCATCTCCTGGCGCTGCTGCTCGCAATCGCAGCAGCCAGTTACACATTCGCGCACCAAGGTACCGTATCAGGCCCAATTAAAAGCTCGACAACCCTCGCGCCCCATCTCGGCCATGTGCATTGGTGGGCCCTCTCCTGTAAGTGGCTTCGGTAGCGAGCAGTTTGGCTGAAACTGCTGCATCTCATAACTAACGGCACGGGCCTTCATCTCCGATAATGAATTCACCGCCGCAGCACTGTACGTGCGGCGCCAATGCCAAGTAATCAAGTCGGCCGAAAACAGAAGAACAGGCCGTATCGGACAGACGAGGACATCATGAACACTTCAGCCATCCACGCTGCGTCCATGCAGCAGCAGCACAACTCGGTGAGGCATCTCCTGGTGAATCTGATTCCCTTCGCCGTCTCCTGGTGGGCCATCAGCTTCGCAATGGCTGTCGTGCTGAACGCAGCGCTGAAGTACGCTGTTTAGCAGACTCCTGGGTTTTGACTCTCATCGCCGGCATTGTCCTCACCCTGCCCAGCGGGGCCTCCTCACCGGATCCTGGCAGCCTGACCACATCGCGATAGACATGCAAGAAGGCCCCATCCGGGGCCTTCTTGCATTCGCCTTGTCCGCCGCTGCTCTTTTCACCTCGCCGCACTTCACGGTGCGGCGCACCGCTGCCACTCAGGCGTCGAATCGTCCACGGATAAACGCGGCACCCTCGAGAACCGCAGATCTTGCCTCCGGTAAGCGCGTGTGCCACATATGCCATTCATGGAACATCCCAGGCCAGACCTTGAGGGTGACATCGACGCCGGCGGCGCCGGCTCGCGCCGCAAGCCTCGTCGCATCATCCAGCAGGCTTTCGTCTCCTCCGACGTGAATCAGCATTGGTGGCAGGCCCGCCAGGTCGCCGAAGAGGGGCGATGCCAAAGGGTTCCGCGGGTCATTGTCCTCTTGCAGGTAACTACGCGCGAACGCCTGGAGCCCTTCCATTGAAATGATGGGGTCGACGTCCGCCTTTGCGCGGATCGAGTCACCGCTCATGGTGAGGTCAGTCCAGGGGGAGATGAGAAAGACCCCCTTCGGTAGCGGTATCTCCCGCTGATTGCACAGCAGCATTAGAGCCACGGCGAGACCGCCGCCAGCCGAGTCTCCTGCCACGACAATGGAAGGGTCCTCACCAAGCCGGTCATACAGCCACTGGTAGGCGTTGAGCGCATCGCGCAGTGCGAGAGGGAAAGGGTTCTCAGGTGCCCTCCGATAGTCAACCGCAAAGACATCCCGATGCGTCTCGATGCACAAGGCCGCCGTCAGCGTTCGGTATTGCGCTGGGGTATGCATGACATAGCCGCCGCCGTGGAGATACAGGACAGCCTGGTTGCGTTGCGCTCCGTAGGACGCCGTCCACGTCCCCGGCAGTTCGTTGCCGTCAAGGAAGCGAACGCCTTGCGGGACGTCGATTTCGTTGTAGATCCTGTCCGCGTGCGTTCGGAGTTGCTCCAGCGTTGGCTGAGCCGGGACTTGTGAATTACGGTCCCGAAGGAACTGAACGATATCTTTCAACTGCTGCGATGCCATGGCTGCTCCATGCAGCGCGCTACCTGGGAGAACTGCCAGTCGGCCCTGCCGGATAGCACTTGGTGGACCTTGCCAAGAGGAGAGCGCGCGATCGGTCTTGGAACAGGATAGGCTCACAGCGCACCAAGTATCTGCCATACAAGTGAACGCTTCGGCCATGGTGGCTCGCTGATCGCCTCGAGGGCACACGGCCCGTGGTCCAGATGGAAAACGACACGGCGGCGGCCGGCCCGGTCGAGAGTCAAGCGAGTGTTCCGAACCCACGGCTACAAGGCCTCCTGGCGCGATTGCGTTGCTACCTCATACCGTTGACTGCTTTTGCTGCGGAATTGGCGCATGCCCGTGTTGTCCTCACGGTACGCTCGTCTTCCCGCTCTCGGCAGCAACGCACGCTGCAACGCAACGCGGCTACCTCCGGCCCGCCACTTGCTGACTCCCCATCACAGGCGTCGACTTCGGCATTTGGCCGAAACTACAATGTGGTTGTCTTCATCCGCTCGAACTACGGGCTGTCTCCATCGGCTTGGGATTGCTAGAGTTAAAGCACTCAGGTCCGCCGCGCTTCGATCCTTATGCATGAAGCTTGCGGGGCGTGGGATAACCGGGGGCCGCGCTTGCCGGCTGGCCTGCAGTCACAAATGTATGAAGGATTCAACCATGGAACTGATCGACCCGTCCGAGCATTCGCGCTTCCTCTCCTTCCTGGAGCGGCACAGCCTGCCTCAGCATGACTTCGTGCTTGTCGAAGTCGACACCACCGACCCGAAGAGCGACGAAATATTTGGCCTGCAGGGATGGATTACGATTCGCCGTCTCTCGGCCGGCACTTCGCGCGAGTATCTTATTGGTGACGAATCCGACTGGCTCGAACATTTCAGCAAGGATGTGCATGCGGGTACCTTTGGCGCATTCACTCCAGGCCACCCGGTCACCTCATGAGCAGCGGGAGCGCCGCGCCGATGAAGGGCGCATTCGCCCCTGGACTTACTTAGCGCAAGACCCGGGTTTCGCCACGCATCGCTCTTGCGGCGGTTCGTGGCGAGACTCGCATCTGGCGTTCCGGACAATGGTTTCGGCACGCCGAAGCGCCTCCGGTTCGCCACCTCCACACTCGGTTTAATCAAGCAGTCGCGAGCCAATCTTCGCTTGTATTTCTCCGCGAGTGACGCCACTCGCCGCCTCGACCAACCGCAGTCCGCCAGACGTTACATCAAGCACGGCCCACTCGGTAATAATTCGATTCGCAGCCCGCTCGACCATTCCATGCCCGCCCAGGGCGTCGACGATATGTGACGGCCCACCGCAGCCATGCACGAGTCCCGACTCTCGGACGAGCAGAATGATGCGTCCCGCGCCATATGTCGCGTTGCCCAGTGCGCCGCCGGTCTTACGCCGGGCGATGGTATTTTCTGGCTCAATGAACTCGCCCGCGCTACTGGCACAGAGAGCCTCCAGGATTGCGACATCCGCCGTAGGACTCAGCATTGCCGCGAAGGATTGCGTCGAATGGAAGGGAGTGAGTTGCCGTCCAACGCGCTTTCCACCTCGCCCGGCGTCGAGGATATCGGCATCCATGTAGTCGTCCGTCGGGTATAGGCCCATGCCTGGCAGCCTATCGTCGGAATGAACCCAAACCTCCTTCGCGACATCGATATGATTTGCCACCAAGGCAGGCAAGCCCGGGCCCAACTCCACGAACTCGCCATCGCGCAACTCTCTTGCCGCGCGCTCTGCCATCTCGTCTACCGTCCAACTCATTGCACTCTTCCTCAGTCACAAAGGCCGTGTTGCCCTTTCCAGACGGGTTTCGGCCCGTGGCCTCCTGGGACCTCGCTGACACATCTGTAGAGTCCACACGCCACCCGATTCCCGTCGGCATCACTGTAGCAGCGCAATGCCTCGTTAGCCCCCGCAGATTTGATGAATCACAGGCCAACATCCGGCGTCGTTCGGCCAGCCATCGTCGCATTGCCTTCTCGCTCCGCCAGCATTGGGCGGCCGAAGGCCAAACGTTCCGCGTGGTCGCTCCGCGAGTCGGCGGGCGATGTAGCGGCTTTTCAGCCATGCCTTGGCTGAATCTGAAACCAGAAAGACCGATAAGTAGCCAGCGCTGTCATTAGACTAGCGCTCCTCGCAATGCAATTGGGGGCCCCCGCCTCCCGTTGCCGGCAGCATGAGAGCCCTGTATTGGACGCCAGGGCGGCGAGTAGCTTGGACATCTGCTGCTTTCGCGGCGCGCATTCTCATGGGAGGCGCGCCGCTTTTCTTGCCTGGGAAAAAGAACGCGTTCGACTTTGGATTCCTCGGCAGCATCAGGCAGTCATTTTTTTCGAAGGCCGCCTTTGACGCCCGCTCGTCCTGATCCGTGCCCCCACTCGACTATGCTTTCGGCAGCGAGATACCGAGGGCCGTATGGAGTGACCTTTCACGCGCCAGYCCCACCCCGAGTTGGAAACCACGACTCCAGAGGCATGCGCGGACTATCTCTCGTGGCCAGGCTCGTTTATGACTATTCAACTCGGTATTGGCGGCGTGCCCGAACCCGATGCCGCATCTCGCCATTTGCTGACAAGCGGTTCAATTTGTGCCAAACGAGAACTCGATGCGGCACTATCAACCGCACGTGCCGTTGGTGCCGCGGCAGCAAAGTTCCAGGAGGCGCAGCGTGACTCGATTCGCGCCGTGCTGAGCCGGCTCGGCGACGTCTCCCGCAACCTTGCACATACGCTTGGCGACTTATCCTTGGCGGGGTCAATGCCGTCAAGTGAACTTCTTGAACGGTCCCGCATATGGGCCAGAACACTGCATTCACAGGTTGATGGCATTTCCCATGCGCTCGAGCGCGGGTATGAAAGTATTGCCGACGCCGGCTATCCCCCATCTGTCCTGTTCGTCGGGCCGGAGGGCTCCGGGAAGACAACCACCAGGGAAGCCCTCTTCGGCTCGCCCGCATTCTTTGCTCGAGAGGCACAAGCACTTGAGCTGGCGCCGGCACGGCGCGAGAACCCAACCGACCGTGCCATCGCAAACACCCCGGCGTGTCTCCTTGTCCAGGAAGCAAGCGTAGCGAAGAGCCCTCCCAATGATGCCGGCGTCATGGCGCAGCGGTGGGACAGATCAATGTGGCCCGACACGCTCGTCCTGGTACTAACGGATGACGATATGGCACCGGGGGCGTTCGACAGCCTTGCGCAAGCTGGTCCGCTGCGGGGCCGCCTGGCGGTACTGTTGAATGTGAAGCGGCACGATGAAGATCTTGACCTGTTGATTGGCGGGGATGGACATGCGTCGGGCAACCGGAACGTCGCTCAACTGGGCGCTCGCATCGCAGAGCGAATCTATCAACGCTTCTGCATCGATGCCATCGAGGTAACTCCGATACACGCACGGGCCGCGTGGCTGGCACGGCATGGCGCAGTGCTACCGCCTGGCGTATCCGCCGCGTCACTCGAACGGTCAAGTAATGTGATGGCCGCAGAGTCCGCCGTTCTGCGCCTGCTGACCTCAGGCGTCGCATCGGCTCGCCTCCAGGCCCCGGCCAGCCTTCTCCACATGTATGTTCAGTTGACCCGAGGGTGTATCGACGAGGCCTCTGATTCCGTCCGGCAACTTCGCGATGCCGCGATGACGGCCGTAAACTCCCTTGAACTGCAGAGGTCAACGGCGGCCCGGCTGCTTGCCCGGAGTCTTGACTTGCTTCAATCCCGCTTTGAAGCTGCGGCGGATTCAATAGCCAGTCTCATAGACGACGCGCTGTCGGAGCCCTCTCCAGCAGACGCTATTAGCCGTGGTTGGCGAGGCATGCTCGATGAGCACGGGCTTACCGACGCCGCCGGATGGCTTCCCCTGGCGCTACAGGCAAATGAGGCGACAACGAACGATATGGCCAGCTTTCCTCCTGCTTCAGACATCGGGGCACGGCAGTTCGATAACGATTCAATTGACGTATCTCAACTCGAGCTTGCCAGGCATCGTGTCAAGTCGCACCGTCACGCACGTCTTCTGTTCCGAAGCATCTCATCCACAGCAGCGGCCATCGTCGCGGGATGGCTAATCTCCGCGGTCGTGGATGACACGCTCTGGACGATTGCCGCCACGACGATTCTCTCCATGGCGGTAGGACTCGGCGTCGACAAAGGGGTATGCCGGGTCACCAGCCGGTGGATCGGCGAAGCGAATCTGGTGCTGGAGCAGCGGCGCGCCTCCCTTGAGAAAGATCTGCGGGATGTCCTGGGGCAACACCACCGGCGGATGCATCAATGGCTACACGCTTTATCGGGGAGTAGATACGATGGAGGCGCGCAAGGACAACTGGCCGCTTCTATCTCAGAGCACCTCGCATGCGTCCGCAGTTCCCTCGACGCGGAGACGAAGCGACTCGAGCGCATCGCATCGAAAATTGATGGCTGCCTGTTGAGTCACGCTTTCGAGCTCGTTGCCCAGGACTTGCACCGCGAACACATTGATATTGTCACCGTTGCGCGGCGACCCGGCGTTTTGGCGATTGCAAGTGTGGCATTTTCCCGCAGCCTCGACCACGCATTCAAGCTTCCCGGTGAGTCTGACGGCAGCAAGCTGAAGCAGCTATCCGAGTGGCTGGGCGGTGAAAGGCTTCTGCTGGTTGACCGGCTCGCCCCGCTCGAACGACAAGTGCGCCAGGCACTCGGGATAGACAACTGCGGCTCGGCGATTGCGTCAGTGGCGATAGCCCCGGGCCGGGAGGCGGCGACCGTCTTGCTTAGCGAAATGCAGTGGGAACAAGCAATCGGGGCTGGGTCGACTTCCATTCAGCTGGCGGAGCAATTGCTTGGCATCTCAATTCACACTGGAGTGCTGTTGTGACGCCTGGATTTCAAGACACTCGCGACGCCGTCCGCCACCTCATCCGCGACGCGGCCTCAATCATTTCGCATTGGCCAACTTCATCTTCGGAATCGTTGCGCGCGACCCTGCAATACTGGCAGGAAACGTTAAAGGCTGAGGCCCCATGGAGAATCGCGCTACTCGGCGAGGCGGGAGTTGGCAAAACCAGCCTCATCCGGGCGGTGTCAGGGAACGACGAAGCGCACCTCGGAACGGATGAGCCAACTGCGGCGGTAGGCGAGCATGACTGGCACGGGATGGTATTTGTGGATACGCCAGGCCTTTATCTTTCCCCCAGTGAACTCGTGGGCGGGGCAGCACTCAGTGCGGCCATGGAGGCCGACATGATATTGCTCGTCGTTACACCCGAACTTCCCTATCGGGCCCAGGYAGGCATATTGAGAAGGCTGCTAGACCAAGACAACCTCTGTCTCGGCAGACCATGCTGCCTGGTGGTCAACAAAATAGACCGGGACCGCAATGGAGGCGCCGGCATGCAACAGCGGATTGAGGCGGTATTGGGTAGACGCATCGGCATTCCCGTGCTCCACTGCTCGGTGGCAAAGTACTTCCATGCCAGGCAGGCCTCGGCCGGCTTCCGCGAGCGACTGCTGCGGCAAAGCAGATTGTCGGCGCTGGTGACCAGCCTTTCCGCCTGGGGAAACCAGACCGGTCAGGCGAGCCGGGCGATTGCAGCCATCAGCGCTGTGGAAGGCGTTATGCGGGATGTCATGCAATCCGGCGACGAGCCCTGCCTGCAAGCACGCATAGCCTGCGTCCAGAAGGAAATCGCCGAGCTTGAACAGGCAAGGGAACACCTGCATTCGCTCGCGCGCCTATGGCATCGGCAAGTCTATTCAACAGTACTGGGGCGTGCCGCGAAAGCAATGGAACGTCTGGACGGCACCGCCGAGGCTCCGGAGGTGCAGGCGTTCTTCACCTCCACGCTTGACCAGATGAAGGAGGACTTGAGCAAGCTTTGGTGCGAAATGGAGCGACAGCTGCACGAAATCCTTGGCGGCGCGGGGAAGCAACTCGAGAATCGCACAACGCAGGCGCTCCACATGCCGTGGTCCGGCGGCAGCTTCGCGCCAGGCACACCCGGCTCACTGGATGCCATCCGCATCCCAGCTAGCCCGGCATTGCGTCTGACGCGGCTTGTCAATAGCGCAACCGGGCCAATAGCAGGCGGACTGGAAGCCGCTTCGATAAGCACAAAGGCACTCGGCAATCTCCTCTACGAAATTGCCGGGTCCACCGGGATAAGGCTGGTCAGGACGGAGGCTCTCCGTCGAGCTGGCCTCATCACAAGAGCATCGGGAAGACTAGCGGCATTCAGCCCGTTGCTAGCAACCATCCTCGACCTCTATCTGCATTTTCGGGAAGAGAAAATCGAGGATGCCAAACGGCGCTACGTTACGGACCTGCGCCGCTCGCTTCGCGCTGCATTCAGACAGCACGCCGAAGCATCGGCGCTAGGCACCAGCAATGCCATCGAGAGGTTCGGAAACACGGCTCTGGACAACATCGCGGCAAATCTGACTGGTCAACTGAAGGATATGCTGGAACGCCAGGCCATCAGTATCGGGCTTGGCAAGCAGTCGGAAGAGGTAGCCGACCGCTGCAAAGCACTGAAGCAGCAATTGCATGATGCACTCAACGGTGCCACGCCGCGGATACCAGGCACTGCACCTTGAACCCTATTGCCATATTGGTCCGCCACCTGTAAAAGCCTGCGCTACTCGTGCCCTGCTCCCGAGCTCGCCGGCTCCAAAAATTGGCCGGCCAGACTGCTACAGAACCTTGCTACAGCGCGCGGCCCGGCGGCGGGGCGCCGCCGGGCCGCCATACTGCCCTTGCAGTCTCTCTGCAACGCGTGCTATGTTGCGGCTTCCAGGAGAACGAGACACCTCCGCCGTATCAGGTGGGTGTCTCTACCGAAGGCGTACCCCTGAAACGCTCAGGTGCAAAAGACTGGAAACCGAACAAACTGGAGAGCGCCGGACCGCACACCGACCAGGTAAGCGGCACGCGGCCGCCGAAGGGGCAAGCCGGTACCCGTGGTGGGTGCGGCGAATCTCTCAGGCAAAAGGACAGTGGGGGCAGGCAGGCCAGATGGCTTGCCTGCCCCTTTTTGCTATCCGGAGCCTGAGAAATGAAAGTCATCGTGATGGGAGCCGGCGTGATCGGCGTTGCGTCTGCGTGGTACCTGGCCCGTGCCGGGCACGAGGTCGTGGTGCTGGAGCGCAATGCGGGCGCGGCCCGGGAAACCAGTTTTGGCAACGGCGGGCAGATCTCGGTCAGCCATGCCGAGCCTTGGGCCAACCCGGCCGCGCCGCTGAAGATGCTGCGCTGGCTCGGGCGCGAGGATGCTCCGCTGCTGTTCCGCCTGCGCGCAGATCCGGCGCAGTGGTCGTGGGGACTCAAGTTCCTGCGCGAGTGCACGGCCAGTCGCTCCACCCACAACATGATCCAGCTGCTCAACCTGGGCACCTATAGCCGCGCCAGCCTGCAGGCGCTGCGCGCCGAGACCGGCATCGAGTACGACCACCTCACGCGCGGCATCCTGCATTTCTATACCAGCCAGAAGGAATTCGACGCGGCCGTCGAGCCGGCGCGCATCATGCGCGAGCTGGGCTGCGAGCGCCGCGTGATCGGGCCGGACGAAGTGGTGCGGCTGGAGCCGGCGCTGGCGAATATCGCGCCGCGTCTGGCGGGCGCCACCTATACCAGCGAGGATGAATCGGGCGATGTGCACCGCTTCACCACCGCGCTGGCCGCGCGCTGCGAAGCGCTGGGCGTGCGCTTTCGCTATGGCGTGCGGGTGCAGCGCCTGCATGCCGAGGGCGGCAGCATGCACGGGGTGGAGATTGCCGACGAGACTGGCGGCTACCAGATCGAGAGCGCGGACGCCTACGTGCTGGCGCTGGGCAGCTTCAGCCCGATGCTGGCGCGCCCGCTCGGGGTCAAGCTCGACATCTATCCGGCCAAGGGCTATTCGGTGACGCTGCCGGTGCTCGACAGCGAGCGCGCGCCCAGCGTGAGCCTGACCGACGACGAGTACAAGCTGGTGTTCTCGCGCTTTGGCGACCGCCTGCGCGTGGCCGGCACAGCCGAACTCAACGGCTATGCGATGGATCTGAACCCGGTGCGCTGCGAGGCCATCGTGCGGCGCACGCTGGAAGTGTTCCCGGGCATGAGCCGACCGGAGCTGGCGAAATTCTGGACCGGGCTGCGCCCTGCCACGCCGGGCAACGTACCTTATATCGGCGCCAGCGCCATCGGCGGGCTCTACCTGAACACCGGCCACGGCACGCTTGGCTGGACGCACGGCTGCGGCTCGGGCCGTGCGATCGCGGACATCGTCAGCGGCCGCGTGCCGGAGGTGGATTTCGCCTTTACGGGCGCGCTGCCCGCCGGTGGCACGACGCGGCCGGCGACGCTGGCGTCCGCGCAGCGGGCCGTCCACTAGCCCCCGGCCCCGGTGGCGCCGGCCGGCGCCACCGCGCGTGGCTAGACGTCGATGGCCGTGTCCGACTTGACCTTGCGGCGCAGCTCGAACTTCTGGATCTTGCCCGTCGAAGTCTTGGGCAAGGGCCCGAAATACACGGCCTTGGGCACCTTGAAGCCAGCCAGCAAGGTGCGGCAATGCGCGATCAGTTCCTCGGCCGTGGCGCTGGCGCCGTCTTTCAGCTCGACGAAGGCGCAGGGCGTTTCGCCCCACTTGGCATCCGGCTGCGCCACCACCGCCGCGGCCAGCACGGCCGCATGGCGGTAGAGCGCGTCTTCCACCTCGACGCTGGAGATGTTCTCGCCGCCGGAGATGATGATGTCCTTGCTGCGGTCCTTGATCTTGACGTAGCCGTCCGCCGTGCGCACGCCCAGGTCGCCGGTGTGGAACCATCCGCCGGCGAAGGCTTCGCGCGTGGCCTTCTCGTTCTTGAGATAGCCCTTCATGCAGATATTGCCGCGGAACATGATCTCGCCGATCTCCTCGCCGTCGGCGGCCACTGGCTGCATCGAATCCGGATCGAGCACCGCCACCCCGGCCTGCAAGTGGTAGCGCACGCCCTGGCGGGCCTTGCGGGTGGCGCGGTCTTCCTGCGACAGCGCGGCCCAGTCGTCCTGCTCCGCGCACACCGCGGCCGGGCCATAGGTCTCGGTCAGGCCGTAGACGTGGGTCAGCTCGAAACCCATTTCTTCCATCTGCGCCAGCACCGCCGCGGGCGGCGGCGCACCGGCCACCATGCCGCGCACCGGGCCGCGCAGGCCTTCGCGCCAGGCCGGCGGCGCGTTGACCAGCGCGGTGTGGACGATGGGCGCGGCACAGTAATGGGTCACGCCTTCGTCGCGCATCAGGTCGAACACCAGCTTGGGCTCGAACTTGCGCAGGCACACATTGATGCCGGCGCGCGCGGCGATGGTCCAGGCAAAGCACCACCCGTTGCAGTGGAACATGGGCAACGTCCACAGGTAGACCGCGTGCTTGGGCAGGTCCCACTCGAGGATGTTGGACACGGCATTGATGGCTGCGCCGCGATGGTGGTAGACCACGCCCTTGGGGTCGCCGGTGGTGCCCGAGGTATAGTTCAGGGCGATGGCGTCCCACTCGTCGGCGGGCCATTGCCAGGCGTAGTCGGGATCGCCCGAGGCCAGCAGGGTTTCGTAGTCGGTCTCGCCAAAGCGCGGCGCGTCCTGCGGGCCCAGCGCATCTGCCACCGCCACCACCTTCAGGCCGGGGATTTCGTTGCCGATCTGGCGCGCGAGCTCGGCGAACTCGGTATCGGCCAGCAGCACCTTGGCCTCGCCATGACGCAGCATGAAAACCAGGTTGGCGGCGTCGAGCCGGATGTTCAGCGCATTGAGCACCGCCCCCGCCATCGGCACGCCGAAGTGCGCTTCCACCATGGCCGGCGTGTTGGGCAACAGGACCGCCACCGTATCGCCCCGGCCGATGCCGAGGCCCGCCAGCGCGCTGGCCAGGCGCCGCGCACGAGCGTAGGTCTCGCGCCAGGTCTGGCGCAGCGGGCCATGCACGATGGCCAGGCGCTCGCCATAGACTTCGGCGGCGCGCGCCAGGTAATCGATGGGCGTGAGGGGAACGTGGTTGGCCGGGTTCTTGCCCAGGCCGGTGTCGAAATCGCTTGGCATTGCTTGGTCTCCGCTTGCGCCTGGCGCTGCGGGCGCCGCCGGTCGCTGTTACTTTTTGCAGGGCAAGGCTATCATCCCACACGACAAAGCTTTGTCGTCCGGATGACAGTGCCCCGCCGGGGCGCGCTCTCCGGGTTGAATCCAGATCAATGTCCAGCCATCCACCCGCGTCCTCCCAGCCCGGCCTTCCCGCACCACCCCCCGCTGCCACGCCTGCGTCGCCGGCTGCCTTGCTGTCCAGGCACGAGTGGTACGCCTCGCTCGCGCCGGCCCACCAGGCGCTGGCCGCACGGCAGGTGGTGGTCCAGGACTTCGCCGCGGGCGCCTTCGTGGCGCGCCGGGGCGAGCCGTCGCGCTACTGGATCGGGGTCGAGAACGGACTCATCAAGCTCGCCGTGTATACGCCGGACGGGCGCGGCTGCACCTTCTCCGGCGTGCCGGCCGGCGGCTGGTGCGGCGAAGGCAGCGTCATCAAGCGCGAGGCCCGCCGCTACGACGTGATCGCCATCCGCGACTCGCGCATCGCGCTGGTGCCCGATACGGTGTTCCACACCCTGCTGGCGGAGAGCCTGCCCTTCTCCAGCTTCGTGGTGCGCCAGCTCAACGAACGCATGGGGCAGTTCATCGCAACCGTGCAGAACGACCGGCTGCTGGGTGCGGATGCGCGCGTGGCGCAGGCCATCGCGCAGCTGTTCCATGCTGCGCTCTACCCGCGCACAAGCGCGGTACTGGAGCTTTCCCAGGAAGAAATCGGCCTGCTCACGGGGCTCTCGCGCCAGCGCGTCAACCAGGCATTGCGCCGGCTGGCGGCCGAAGGCATGGTCGATCTTTCCTACCAGAGCATCCGCGTGACCGACCTCGAACGGCTGCGCCACGTCGGGCTGTCGGAGCTGTAGCGCAGGCAATGGCCGGCACGATGATGGTCCGGCGTGCCGCGACACCGTACAATGCCTCTTTTCCCAAGCGGCGCGATACCCGCGCGCCGGTTGCGCCCCCTGAGCTTCGCATGGCCCTTGTCAGCAGCACCGAGCTGCGCTTGTCCCATCTGCGCTTTCCCTTTGCCGTGCACGTGGACGCCCTGCGGGGCAGCGCATGCCTGCGCGATGCCAATGCGCGGCGCGAGGTATCGCCCGGCAAGCCGTTCGTGGTGCCTGCCTTTGCCTATTTCGATTGCGATTTCCTGCCCAGGACCGGACGCGACACGGCGCTCGTGCTGCGCGCGGTGCCTGATGCGGCCTGCCCGCGCGACCATGGCGCCACCGGGAAATACTGGTCGCGTGCGCTGGCTGGCGCGATGTTCGAGCTGCCGCGGCTGCCGTGGAATGCCGCGCTGGTGTCGGAACGGTGGCAGGTAGCGCCAAGGCTGGTGCGCGCCCGCCTGTTTGCCGAGGGCGAGGCGCTGCGGGTACTGTTGCGCGAGCAGCGCGTAGCGCACGCGCTATACCTGCTGGCTACCGGCCGGCGCATCCCCGGCGACAGGCTGGCGCGTCAGGCCGGCCTCGCGCATGCAAGTGCGCTGGCGAGCGCCTGCGCCAATACCGTGGGCCCCGGCGCGGTCCGGCTGCTCAATGAAAACCTGCCGGAATCCATGCGGGCGAGCACGGCCTTCACCCTGACGGGCATCAATCTCGCGGCGTAGTGCCCGTGCCATGGCCCGAGCCCGTCCGGCGCCGGGCGTCGGGCTCCGGGCGCCTGCGCCCGACTGGCGGCTACCTGGTGACCACCTGCAGGGAGTTCGAGACCGACGCCACGCCATCCACGTTGCGCGCGGTCTGCGCGGCAAGCGTGCGCTGGTCTTCCGAAGGCACCACGCCGTCCAGCGACACTACGCCGTCCCGGGTCTTGACGTGAATGCCGGTGGACTTCAGGCCCTTTGCGGCCAGCAGTTCCGCCTTGACCTTGGTGGTCACGGCGCTGTCGCTCATCTTCTGCCTGGCGCTGCTGGTTTCGGGATGGCCCGTCATACCCGGCGCGCTGTTTGCCGCAGGCGCAGTGTCCGTGGCGGTGGCGGCCTGGGCGGCGCCGGCGGCTGCCAGCAGCGCAGCGAGGCAAACGGCGCGAAACGTCTCATGTGTGTTCATGGCGATCTCCTGATGATGGTTCGATGGCTCCGATGATTGCGCAGGGAGCCGGAAGGAACAGAAAGGCCTGGCATCCACGTCCGCGCGTCGCTGGACGCGTGCCGTGTGCTGGCTTCTGCATACTCTCCCGCAAGGACCGTTCCGGGACAGGCACGCGCGGCGCCCCCATGCCGCCGCAAGGAGAGACGCCCGGCCAGCGCGTCCGGCAGCGCTGGCCGGGCGCGCTGGCCGGTGCCGCAAGCGAACCGGCGGTGCGGCCCCTGCGGCGCCTGTAAATAAATGACGGGCTTGTAAAAAACGCCGGGTGGATGGCGCCAACTCATGCCGCGCCGCGCCGGCGCATATGCGGCGCCATCGACTTCCACGGGGTCGGGCGGTCTCTGCCGGTGCGCGCGGATCGATGCGCCAGGGCGCTGGGGCCCTTGCCTGGCAGGCCCTGGCGGGTACGCGCGCCATACCGGGATGCGCCATGCGCAGCAGCCGCCACCGTGCGTGGCACGCGCCTTGCGCCCATGCCATAACGCGGCATTCCGCCGCGCCATGGAGAGCACGATGGGACAGCAACAGCAACCCGGCCAAGGCCAGCAAGACCAGGACAAGCAACAGCAGCAGTCTGGTCAACAGGGCCAGCAGTCCGGAGGCCAGGACCAGAAGGGCGGCCAGCAGCAGCAACAGGATCGCGGCCAGGGCCAGCAAGGCCAGCAGGGCCAGAAGACCGATCAGGCCGGTCAGCAGAACCAGCAAGGCCAGAAGAGCCGCCAGCAAGGTGGGCAGCAAGGCGGACAGCGCTGACAGCCTGCTTTGACGAGCGCGGCACCTCACGGCGCCGCCAGCCGCCTCCGCGCGCAAGCGTGGAGGCGGCTTTGTTCTGGGAAATATCTTGAGAGTCGTCTTGTAGCGGTCCCCGGGCACGCCTGTCCGGGGACCGCTACGTCTACTTCTGCCCGCCGGCGCGCTTGCCGCGCGTGGCGTAGAGATCGGTGTCTTCCAGCCCGCGCTCGATATCGCGACCGGCCTGCTCCACCTCCTTGCGCGGGCCGCTGCGCTGGCTGTGATGGCTTTCGTCGTGTTCGTGCGGCAGGCGCGGCTGGGGTTCGCCCTGCTGGTCCTGCGCGCGCGTGGCGGTGCCAGTGCGGCCGGGCACCGGCTGGTCATCGGGCCGGACGGCCCTGCTGTCTTCCTTGTGTTCCTTGCGGGGCGTCGAATGCATGGCTGTCTCCTCCGGGATCGCCGCCGGCGGCGGCGCGATCCGGTACTGCCGCAATCGCCATGCCAGTCCCGGGCGCCGGTTGCGCCCCTTGCCGCTCAGGTGTCGGGTCCGGCCGCCGGCTTGCCTTTGCCGCGGATCCAGGCGTGGGTCTGCGCCAGGATCTCGTCGGACAGGTCCGGGTCGTCGACCAGGCGCGCCAGGATCACGGCGCCCAGCATGGCCGACCAGTTGCCGATCGCGGCCTGGCGTGCCTGGGCCGCGTTGCCACCCGGCGCGCTTTCGCCGAACCGCTCGAACTGGCGCCGTAGCGCAGCCGTCATTGCCGCCCGCGCTTCCGGCGCCTGGCGGATGGTTTCCGCGGCAAGGGCAGCCGTCGGGCACCCGCCCGCGAGGTCGTCGCGGTGGCTCGGCGCAAGGTAATCGGCGACATAGCGGGCCACGTCGACCTCGCCCTGGGCCCCGGCAGCCATGACATGCGCCAGCGTCTGGGCGATCAGGTCGTCCTTGGACTTGAAGTACCCGTAGAAGCCGCCATGCGTCAGGCCGGCAGCCTTCATCACTTCCGCCACCGTCACGGCCTCGAAGCCGAGCGAGCGGAACAGGCGGCTGGCCGCCTCCAGGATCCTCTGCCGGTTAGCGGCAACCTGCTCGCGACTGACCTTCATCTGATTCTCTCCATCATCGCTTGACATTATACATGACGTACATCATGATTCCATTCATGACGGCCGTCATGAATACGCGAGCAAACGTACCGACATCCTGAAGGGGAACAGYATGACCACAAAGCCCAGCGTCCTGATTACCGGCGCATCCACTGGCATCGGCGCCGTCTATGCCGACCGGTTCGCCAGGCGCGGACATAACCTTGTGCTGGTAGCGCGCGACCGCGCCCGCATGGAAGCCATCGCGCAGACGTTGCGCAGCGAAACCGGTGTCACCATCGATATCCTCCAGGCAGACCTGACCAGGCCGGCGGAGCTGGCCCAGGTCGAGGCACGGCTGCGCGACGACGCCCGCATCGGCGTCCTGGTCAACAATGCCGGCGCTAGTGCTGCCGGCGGCTTTGCCGATCAGAGCCCGGATGACGTGGCCGCGGTCATCAACCTCAACACCACGGCGCTGACGCGTCTTGCCAGCGCCGTCACGCCCCGCTTCGTCCAGGCCGGCGGCGGCGCCATCATCAACATCGGCTCGGTCGTGGGACTTGCGCCCGAATTCGGCCTGACGGTCTATGGCGCGACCAAGGCCTTCGTGCTTTTCCTGACCCAGGGTCTTCACCTCGAGCTCGGGCCAAAGGGCATCTACGTGCAGGCCGTGCTGCCATCGGCCACCCGCACGGAAATCTGGGCGCGCTCGGGCAAGGATGTGAACAGCCTCGCGGCCGTCATGGAAGTGGATGAACTGGTGGATGCGGCACTCGTCGGCTACGACCGCCGCGAAACCGTCACGATCCCGCCGTTGCCGGACGTGGGGCAATGGAACGCTTACGAAGCCGCCCGGCTCGCCATGTTCCCGAATTTCGCGCAGGTCCATGCCGCCGAGCGGTACCGCAACGTCTCCTGAGCCTGCCTGGTAGCCCGGTAGCCCGGGCCAGTCCGGCGCGATCCGGGCGCGGCCCGAGATCGGCCCGGCACCCGCGCCGCGCCGCTACGCGAAATGGCAGGCGACGGTGCCCAGCGCGCCATAGTCCACCTGGAAGGTATCGCCCGGGCTGGCAGCCACCGGCCGCGTGAACGAGCCGCCGAGGATGACCTCGCCCGCTTCCAGCCCCACGCCGAACGGATGGAGCTTGTTGGCCAGCCAGGCCACGCCATTGGCCGGATGGTTGAGCACGCCGGCCGCCACGCCGGTTTCCTCGATCACGCCGTTGCGCGACATGATGGCCGAGACCCAGCGCAGGTCCACGTCGAACGGGCGCACCGGGCGGCCGCCCATCACCACGCCTGCGTTGGCGGCGTTGTCGGCAATGGTGTCGAAGACCTTGCGCGGGCGCTTGCTTTCGGGGTCGATCGAATGGCTGCGCGCGTCGATGATCTCCAGCGCGGGGATGACGTAGGCGGTGGCGTCGTAGACATCGAACAGCGTGCAGTGCGGCCCCTTGAGCGGCTTGCCCAGCACGAAGGCCAGTTCCACCTCCACCCGCGGCACGATGAAGCGCCCCGGCGCAATGGTGGCGCCGTCCTGGAAGAACATGTCGTCGAGCAACGTGCCGTAGTCGGGTTCTTCGATCTGCGACGACATCTGCATCGCGCGCGAGGTCAGGCCGATCTTGTGGCCCTTGACGGTGCGGCCCTGCGCCAGCTTGTGCGCCACCCATTCGCGCTGGATGGCATAGGCGTCTTCGATGGTGATGTCGGGATGGTCCAGCGAAATCTGCCGGATCTGCGTGCGCGATTGTTCGGCGCCGTCCAGGCGCCGGGCGATCTGGCCGATCAGCTCAGGGCTGAGCATAGGGTCTCCGTGGGGTCGTGGTAGCGTGTCTGGTGACCGGGCGCGAATATCAGCCGGCCTTCCTGAAGCGGGCATGCACGTTGTTGTGCTTGTAGGTGCCGCCTTCGTTGAACTCGACGAGCTCCATCGACAGCGCCAGGTAACGCCGCGCGTAGAGTTCGGCGAAGTGCGCCTTGACCGCATCGAACAGCGCGTCGCACGCCTTTTTCCTGACGGCCTCGTCACGCCCCGCGCCGATCTTGAGCGTGATGTGGACGAAGGCATAGTCCGCCTCGCCATCGGCCATGCGGTAGTCGCTCAGCGCCAGCGCGCGCGAACGGATGCCGCCGATGGGGAAGGCGCCGTCCTGCGCGATCAGTACGTCGTTGAGGGTCTTGAGCAGCGCCGGCACGCGCGCCTCGGCGCGGATATTGTCGGTGTACTCGACGATGATGTGGGGCATGCAGTGCCTCGCTTCGTGGATGGTGCGCCCGGGGACGCAGTTCAGGGGCGCCGCTCAGCGCACGGGAAAGACCGCGTTGATCTGCCCGGTGCCCGAACTGGTGAAGTAGTCGGTGACGATCTCGGCCGGACGGTCGTACGCATCCCAGCCCAGCAGGCCGAGCAGCATGGCGGTATCGTGCATGCCGCCTTCGCCGATGCAATGCTCGTTGTACTCGGGCAGCATGCGGCAGAAGGTGGCCCAGTCGCCCTGCTTCCACAACTCCACCACGCGCAGGTCCACCTGCCTGAAGAACTCGCGGCTGATCTGGTGGATGCTTTCTTCCGGACTGTTGTTGTCGTTGAAGCGGTGCGACAGCGAACCGCTGGCGAGAAAAGCCACGTTGGCATCGCTGGCCTCGATGGCCTCGCGCAGCGCGGCGCCGAACCGACGGCTCTCGTCGAGCTGGTGCCATGCGCACCATGCCGCGATGGACACCACCTTGAAATGCCGGTCGGCATTCATGTAGCGCATCGGCACCAGCGTGCCGTACTCCAGCTCCAGGCTGGCGATCTCGTGCGCGCGCGTCATCACGCCGTGTTCGCAGGCGGTCTGCGCGATCAGGCGGCCCAGGGCCGGATTGCCGTCATAGGCATAGGCCATGTCCTTGATGAAGTGCGGCAGCTCGTTGCTGGTGTACACGCCCTCGAACCGCGCGTTGCAGTTGACGTGGTAGCCCGCGTTGACCAGCCAGTGCACGTCGGCCACCACGATGGTGTCCACGCCCAGCTCGCGGCAGCGCCGGCCGATCTCGCGGTGCCCGGCGATCGCCGCCTCGCGGCAGCCGTGATGCTTGCCGGGCAGTTCGGACAGGTACATCGACGGCACGTGCGTGACCTTGGCGGCGAGCGATAGCTTGCCCATGGCGGTGTCTCCTTGGTTCTGGTTGGCACCGGCATGCATGCCGGCGCTCTCGCTTTGCTGCCCTCAGACTCCCCAGCGGGGAATGTGATGGTCCCCCATCGAAATGCAGACGTTCTTGACCTCGGCGAACACCTCGAAGCTGAACTCGCCACCCTCGCGCCCGGTGCCGGACGCCTTGGTGCCGCCGAAGGGCTGGCGCAGGTCGCGCACGTTCTGGCTGTTGACGAAGACCATGCCGGCCTCGATGCCGCGCGCCAGGCGATGCACCTTGCCCACGTCCTGCGTCCAGATGTAGGAGGCCAGGCCGTACTCGGTATCGTTGGCCATGGCCAGGCCGTCGTCCTCGTCCTTGAACGGGATCAGGCAGGCTACCGGCCCGAAGATCTCTTCCTGTGCCACGCGCATGTGGTTCTCCACATTGGCGAGCACGGTCGGCTGCACGAAGTTGCCGTTGCGCAGGTACGCGGGCAGGTCGGCAGGCCGCTCCGCCCCGCCGGCCAGGACGGTGGCGCCTTCCTGCTCGCCCAGGCGGATATAGCCCGTCACCTTGTCCCAGTGCTGGCGCGTGATCATGGCGCCCACGTGGGTCTGCTCGCTGGTGGGATCGCCCACGCGCAGGCGCTTGGCGCGCTCGGCGAACTTGCGCGTGAAGTCGTCGTAGACGGTTTCCTGCACGAAGATGCGCGAGCCGGCGGTGCAGCGCTCGCCATTGATCGAGAAGATGGTGAACAGCGCGGCGTCGAGCGCGCGCTCCAGGTCGGCGTCGTCGAACACCAGCACCGGCGACTTGCCGCCCAGCTCCATCGAGAACTTCTTGAGCCCGGCACGTTCGATGATGCGCTTGCCCGTCACGGTGCCGCCGGTGAAGGACACCGCCCGCACATCGGGATGGCGCACCAGCGCGTCGCCCGCGGTGGCGCCGTAGCCCTGCACCACGTTGAGGACCCCGGCGGGCACGCCGGCCTCCAGCGCCAGCATGCCGAGCTGGTCGGCGCTCAGCGGCGACAGCTCCGACATCTTCAGCACCGCGGTATTGCCCAGCGCCAGGCACGGCGCGACCTTCCAGGTGGCGGTCATGAAGGGCACGTTCCACGGCGAGATCAGCGCGCACACGCCTACCGGCTGGTAGAGCGTGTAGTTGAGCATCTGGTCGTCCACCGGGTAAGTGCGGCCGTTCATCTGCACGCAGACTTCGGCAAAGAAATTGAAGTTCTCGGCCGCGCGCGGGATCAGCTGCTTGCCGGTCTGCGCGATCGGCAGGCCGGTGTCCTGGGTTTCCAGCGCCGCCAGTTGCGGCACGTGCTGGGTGATCAGGTCCGCCAGGCGCCGCATGATGCGGGCGCGGTCCCTGGCCGGCGTGCCGGCCCACCTGGGGAAGGCCGCCTTGGCGGCGGCCACGGCGGCATTGACCTCGGCCTCGCCGCCGGCGGCCACGGTGGCGATCTCCTCGCCGGTGGCCGGGTTCCAGGTGACGAAGGTGTCCTGGCTGCCGACCTGCTTACCGTCGATCCAGTGCTTGATCATGTCTGCTGTCTCCGTAGTGGCGCGCGTCGTTGCGCGCGGCCTTACTCGTTGCGGTATTCGCTGGCGCTGGCGATGGTGTTGACCAGCCGCCCCACGCCTTCGATCTCGGTGACCACCTCGTCGCCCGGCTGCGTATCGGCCAGGCCCTCGGGCGTGCCGGTGAGGATGATGTCGCCCGCCTCGAGCGTCATGAAGCTGCTCAGGTACTCGATCAGCCACGGGATGCCGAAGATCATGTCGCGGGTATTGCCGTCCTGGGTCAGCTTGCCGTTGACGGTGGTGCGCAACGCCAGGTTCATCGGGTCCGGMACGTCGTCGCGGTCCACCAGCCAGGGCCCGAGCGGCGTACAGGTGTCGCGGTTCTTCACCCGCAGGTTGGGSCGGTAGTAGTTCTCCAGGTAGTCGCGGATGGCGTAGTCGTTGGCCACGGTGTAGCCGCGCACATGGTCGTAGGCCTGCGCGGCCCTGACGCCGCGCGCGGTGCGGCCGATGACCACCGCCAGCTCGCACTCGTAGTGCATGTACTTCACGCCTTCGGGCCGCACCGTGCGGCCGCGGTGGCCGATAAAGGTGCCCGGCCCCTTGAGGAAGACCAGCGGCTCGTCCGGCGCCTTGAAGGCCAGCTCGCGCGCATGATCGGCATAGTTCAGCCCGAGCGCGAAGGTGGTGCGCGGCGCCACGGGAGGCAGCCAGACCACCGTGTCTTCGCGCACGATGCGCCCGTCGTCCAGCCGCAGCAGTCCGTCGCCGGCCGGCTGCGCGCCGTGCACCAGTCCATCGCAGGCCACGCGTGCGGTTCTCATGCGCCCTCTCCCCGTGCGGCCACGACACGGTGGCGCAGGCAGCCCACCCCCTCGATCTCGATCTCCACCGCATCGCCGGCCCGCGCCAGCGGCGCGCCTTCGGGCACGCCCGCGAGCAGCACGTCGCCCGGCTCCAGCGACATGAAGGCGGTGACGTCCGCCAGCAGCCGCGCCACGGGGCGTAGCAGGTTGACGGTACTGTTGCGCTGGCGTTCCTCGCCGTTGATGCGCACCACCATGGCACGCGCGTCCGGATTGCCGGCCTGCTCGCGCGCCGTCACCCACGGGCCGACGGGGCAGTAGCCATCGCGGCATTTGTGGCGCACTGCCGGGCGGTAATAGCTGGCGTGCGGCACGCTGACGTCCGATACCACCGTATAGCCGGCGATATAGTCCGCCGCGCGGGCCGGATCCACGCGCGTGGCGCGCCGGYCGATCACGATGCCCAGCGCCGCGCCGATTTCCAGCGTGTCCTGCCCAGGCGGCAGCATGACTTCGCTGCCGTGGGCGGCCAGCGTGTTGGCTGGCTTGATGTAGAGAATGGGTGCCGACGGCGGCGCCTGGTACGGCGCGGCGTTGACGCTGTCGCCCAGGGCCGCCAGCGCGCCCCTGAAGTTGAGCAGCGTGCCGTAGAYGGTGCCGGTGACGGCGGGCTGCCACATGAATTCGCCTTCGCGCAGGGTCCGCACGCCGTCGTGCGGCAACTGCATGGCGCCGTCCACCGGCATGGCGCGCACCGGCAGGCCGCCGGCGGCGATTCTGGCGATTCTGCCTTCTCGCATCGTGCTCCTCTCTGGTTGCGTCCGCGCCTGCCTTGCGCGGCGGGCGGATCGATGACGGCAGCGTGTACTGGGGCCGCCACCTGTAATTAACATGTTAATAAGATTGCGCCCGCCTTTCAAGTGCTTTCTGGCCCCGCGGCGATCGCCGCCGCAGGGCGTGGCAAGGATTGCCCCCCGCAACTCCGGCAGGCGTCCTGGCAACTTGTCATCGTGCTGTCACGCACCATCTCCACAATCCGCTGCTGTACCGGGTTATCGCCTTGCGGACGCAGGATTTCCTCATGCGCCGCAGCATCACAAAGGCTTGCTGCCCGATTTTTTTGCGCCTTGAATGAAAACGTTTTCATTTCTGCAGCCCATCTTCTGGAAGGGGTCTTCGGCCGCCGCCAGAACCAGACCGGACCCATCAACGTGAACCGTAGCCAGGACCGCAGCCACGCCACCCCGCAAGACGCCGCCACCCTCCTGGATGTGGCGCAGGCGGCCGGCGTGTCGCTGGCCACGGCCTCCCGCGCCTTCAACAGCCCGGACCTGGTGCGCGCGGGCACCGTGCAGCGCGTGATGGACGCCGCGCTGCGGCTGAGTTTCCGCCCCAACCTGCTCGGCAGCAAGCTGCGCGCGCAGCAAAGCCGCATGATCGGCGTGATGCTGCCCACGCTGGAAAACGCCGTGTTCGCCGACTGCTGGCGCGGCATCGAGGACGCCGCGCTCGCCGCGGGCTATTCGCTGATGCTGGTGACCAGCGCCTACGATCCGGCGCGCGAGCGCGAACGCATCGAGTACCTGCTGCGCCATCGCGTGGACGGCATGGTGCTGACGGTGGCCGATGCCGCGCGCAGCGCCGTGCTGGACCAGCTCGACGCCGAAGGCGTGCCCTATGTGCTGGCCTACAACCAGGCCGCGCCGCGCGGCCGGCGCTACTCGGTCTCGGTGGACAACCGCGGCAGCGCACGCGAAGGCGTGGAAGCCCTAATCGCCGCCGGGCACCGCCGCATCCGCGTCGTCTCCGGCGCCTTCGTCGCGTCCGACCGCGCCCGCCAGCGCTTCGACGGCTATCGCGACGCCATGCGCGCGCATGGCCTGGAGCCCGCCCCGCCGCTGTGCCTGCCGTCCCATACCGCCAGCAACGCCGGGCAGATCAGCGCACTGGCCACGGGCCCGGATGCGCCCACCGCCTTCTTCTGCACCAACGACCTGCTGGCCATCGGCGTGATCTCCGATCTCAAGCGCATCGGCCTGCGCGTGCCGCGCGATATCTCGGTGCTGGGCTACGACGGCATCGCGCTCGGCGCGCTGGTGGAGCCGCCGCTGGCCTCCGTGGTGCAGCCCAATGCCGAGATCGGCGCGCGCGCCGTGGCCGGCCTGCTCGTGCGCTTCGATCCCGCCGGCGCGGCGCGCGAAGCCGGTAACGAACGCATCACGCTGCTGCCGCATGCCCTGCGCCTGGGCGGCACGGTCGCCGCGCCGGCGTGAGGCGGCTGTCCCGCCGCCATGAGACCCAGCCTTTCCCCCCAGCCCCAGCCCCAGTCCGTAACCAAGGAGTTCACCATGCAAGCAAGCCGTTCCTGGCACAAACCGCTACGCTGGATCGCCGTCGCGCTCGGCGCCGCCGCCTTCAGCCAGGGCGTGGCCGCGCAAACCGCGATCTGCTACAACTGCCCGCCCGAATGGGCCGACTGGGCCGCGCAGATCCGCGCCATCAAGGAAAAGACCGGCGTCACGGTCCCGCATGACAACAAGAATTCCGGACAGTCGCTCGCGCAGCTGGTGGCGGAGAAAGCCAGCCCGGTGGCCGACGTGGTGTACTACGGCGTGACCTTCGGCATCCAGGCCAAGAAGGACGGCGTCACCGCCGCCTACAAGCCCGCGCACTGGAACGACATCCCCGACGGCCTCAAGGATCCGCAAGGCAACTGGTTCGCCATCCATTCCGGCACGCTTGGCTTCATGGTCAACGTGGATGCCCTGCGCGGCAAGCCCGTACCGCAATCCTGGGCCGACCTGCTCAAGCCCGAATACAAGGGGCTGATCGGCTACCTCGACCCCGCCAGCGCCTTCGTCGGCTATGTCGGCGCGGTCGCCGTGAACCAGGCCATGGGTGGCACGATGGAAAACTTCGGGCCCGCCTTCAAGTACTTCCGCGACCTGCAGAAGAACCAGCCCATCGTGCCCAAGCAGACCGCCTACGCGCGCGTGCTGTCCGGCGAGATCCCCATCCTGCTGGACTACGATTTCAACGCCTATCGCGCCCGCTACAAGGACAGCGCCAACGTGGCCTTCGTGATTCCGAAGGAAGGCACGGTGGTGGTGCCCTACGTGATGAGCCTGGTGAACAAGGCGCCGCACGATGCCGAAGGCCGCAAGGTGCTGGACTTCGTGCTGTCCGACGCGGGCCAGGCGCTGTGGGCCAATGCCTACCTGCGCCCCGTGCGCAGCGCCGGCATCCCGAAGGAAGTGCAGGCCAAGTTCCTGCCGGCGGCCGACTATGCACGCGCCAAGCCCGTGGATTTCGCCAGGATGGCGGATGCGCAGAAGGGGTTCAGCGAGACCTACCTGAAGGAAGTCCGGTGATCTGAAGCGTGGCCGGGGGCGAGTCTGCCGACCCGCCCCGGGCCGCGCTGCCGTGCACGCCCGGCCTTCCGCACGAATCTCGCACGACCCCCGCGCCAACCCTGCATCAAACCCGCTTCAACCATGCTTCCATCGGCGAGAACCTCATCATGAAGAAGCCGCTTCCTCTTCTCCTCTTCGCCCTGCCCGCGCTGATCGTCTTCCTCGCCTTCTTCTGCCTGCCGATGGCAAGGCTGATCGCGGTCAGCGTCAGCGGTGACGCAGGCGCCAGCGTCTACTGGACCGTGCTCACCAGCCAGCGCTACCTGCACAGCCTGCTGGTCACGGTGCTGCTGTCGGCCGCGGTCACGCTGGCCACGCTGGTCATCGCCGGCATCACCGGCACCTTCCTTGAACGCAACGCGGTGCCGGGCAAGAGCCTGCTGGTGGCCATGCTGACCTTCCCGCTGGCCTTCCCGGGCGTGGTGATCGGCTTCATGGTGATCATGCTGGGCGGGCGCAACGGGCTGCTGGCGATGGCGGGCGACTGGCTGGCGGGCGAACGCTGGACTTTTGCCTACGGCCTGATGGGGCTGTTCGTCGGTTATCTGTATTTCTCCATCCCGCGCGTGATCCTGACCGTGATGGCCGCCGTGGCCAAGCTCGACGCTTCGCTGGAAGAAGCCGCGCGCTCGCTGGGCGCGGGACGCTGGCGCGTGGTGCGCGACGTCATGCTGCCCGCGCTGATGCCGGCCATGATCTCGAGCGGAGCGATCTGCTTCGCCACCAGCATGGGCGCGTTCGGCACCGCCTTCACGCTGGCCACGCAGCTCGACGTGCTGCCGCTGACCATCTACAACGAGTTCACCAACTACGCCAACTTCGGCATGGCCGCGGCGTTGTCCGTGCTGCTGGGCACGGTGACATGGGCCCTGCTGGCGCTGGCGCGCTGGTTCTCCGGCGACGCCGTCGCCGCCACTGCCTGAGGAGCGCGCACATGATGCATTCACGACGACGCGGCGGCGCCTACTGGCTGCAGCTTGCCCTGGCGCTGCTGGTCTGCCTGTTCATGGTGGTGCCGGTGGTGCTGTCGGTGCTGGCCGGGCTGACCAACAATATCTTCATCGGCGTGGCCAGCGGCCTGACCACGCGCTGGCTGGTGGAGGTGTGGTCGCTCTACCGCAACACCATTTTCCTGTCGCTCGGCATCGCGCTGGCCTGCCTGGCCTGCACGCTGGTGCTGGGCGTGCCCGCGGCCTACTACATGGCGCTGCGGCGCGGGCGCGTGACGCGCCTGATCGAGGAGTTGCTGATGCTGCCGGTGGCCGTGCCCGGGCTGGCCACGGCGCTCGGCCTGATCCTGCTGTACGGCGGCTGGCAGGCGTTCCGCACCAGCTGGGTGTTCATACTGGTGGGGCATGTGCTGTTCACGCTGCCGTTCATGGTGCGCTCGGTGCTGGCCATCATGTCGGCCATCGATATCCGCACGCTCGAAGACGCTGCCGCCAGCCTGGGGGCGACCCGGCTGCAGCGCTTCTTCACCGTGGTGCTGCCCAATTGCCGCCAGGGCATCCTGGCCGGCGCGCTGATGGTGGTCACGCTGTCGGTGGGCGAGTTCAACCTGACCTGGATGCTGCACACGCCCACCACCCAGACCCTGCCGGTGGGGCTGGCCGACAGCTACGCTTCCATGCGGCTGGAGATCGGCTCGGCCTACACCATCGTGTTCTTCTTCATGATCATTCCGCTGCTGGTGCTGATGCAAGGCGTGAGCGCGCTCGGCGCGCGCGCCCGCAAGCACCGCCTGCCCGCCGGCGATGCCGTGGCCAACGGCCTTGCCGGCACCGATCCGCTCCCCGCTTCCGAGGCCCGCCATGCATGAACCCACTCCCATCACGCTGCGCCACTGCGGCAAGACCTTTGCCGACGGCACGCTGGCGCTGGAGCCGCTCGACCTCGATATCGGCGCGGGCGAGACCCTGGTCCTGCTCGGGCCTTCGGGCTGCGGCAAGACCACCACGCTGCGCATCATCGCCGGGCTGGAATTTCCCGATGCCGGCGGCGTGGTCATGTTCGGCGACAACGACGTGACGACGCTGCCGATCGAGCAGCGCGGCGTGGGCATGGTGTTCCAGAGCTACGCCCTGTTCCCCAACATGACCGTGGCGGAGAACATCGCCTACGGCCTGCGCGTGCGCCGCGTGGACGCCGCCGCGCGCCGCCGCCGGGTGGACGAAATGCTGGCGATGATGCATCTCGGGCCCTTTGCCGAGCGCCGCGTCGACCAGCTCTCCGGCGGCCAGCGCCAGCGCGTGGCACTGGCGCGCGCCATCGCCGTGCAGCCGCGCGTGCTGCTGCTCGACGAGCCGCTGACCGCGCTCGATGCCAAGTTGCGCGACGCGCTGCGCGCCGACATCAACCAGCTGCTGCGCAGCCTGCATATCACCRCGGTCTATGTCACCCACGACCAGGCCGAAGCCATGGCGCTGGGCGACCGCATCATCGTGATGGACCGCGGCCGCATCGCCCAGGCCGGCACCCCGCAGCAGATCTACCGCGCGCCGGCCAATGCCTTCGTGGCGGACTTCATCGGCACCATGAACCGCCTGCCGGCCCAGCGCGAAGGCGGTGCCTGGCGCGTGCCGGGCGGGCTGGTTCCCTGCACCGCCGGCGCGCCCGCCTCCGGCGCCGGGCAGGCCGAGCTGCTGTTCCGCCCCGAAGACGTGGCGCTGGCCCAGCCCGGCGACGCGCACCTGGGCGGCGCGGTCGTGACCGCGCTGTTCCTGGGCAACTACACGCGCCTGCTGGTCGACGTCGGCGCGCCAGCCCCGCTGGTCGTCGACACCACCCGCCGCGACGGCTGGCTGGCGGGCGACCGCGTCGGCCTGCGCCTCGATACCGGCCACCTGATCACGCTTTCGCAAGCCCTCCCCGCATGAACACCCCGAACGACGACACCGCAGGCAGCTACCTGCTCGCCCATATCACCGACCTGCACATCAAGGCGGGCGGCAAGCTCTCCTATCGCATGGTGGATACCGCGGGCGCCCTGCAGCGCTGCATCGACACCCTGCTGGCCGCGCCGCAACGGCCCGACGCGGTGGTCATCACCGGCGACCTGGTGGATTTCGGCACCGAGCAGGAGTACCGCTTCCTGCGCGGCATCCTGGCCGGGCTGCCGCTGCCGGTGCGGCTGCTGCCAGGCAACCACGACCACCGCGCCACGCTGCGCCGCGTGTTCGCCGACCACGATTACCTGTTCGCCAACGGCGACGGCGACGCGCCCGTCCACTACTGCGTGGATGCCGGGCCACTGCGGCTGGTGGCGTTCGACTGCACGGTGCCGGGCAAGCCGGGCGGGCGCGTCGATCCCGCCGCGCTGCCCTGGCTCGACGCGACCCTGGCGGCGGCCCCCGGGCGGCCCACGCTGCTGATGCTGCATCATCCGCCCTTCCATACCGGCATCGGGCACATGGACCAGCAGGGGCTGGAAGGCGCCGGCCTGCTCGAGCCCGTGGTACGCCGCCATGCGCAGGTGGAGCGCGTGCTGTGCGGCCACCTGCACCGGCATATCACGCACCGCTTCGGCGGCACGGTGGCCATGACGGCGCCGGGACCGGCGCATCAGGTCGCGCTCGATATCGACCCGCGCGCGGCGTCGCGCTTTCGCATGGAGCCGCCGGGCTACCTGCTGCACTGGTGGCATCCGGCCCACGGCCTGGTCAGCCACGCCGCGGTGATCGGCGATTTCGGCGCCAGCCATCCATTCTTCGATGCGGCCGGCAAGCTGATCGACTGATCGACTGGTCGACCAGGCGGCTGAACGGCCGGGCATGCCGTGCTTTGCATCTCGCTGGCCCGGCCGGCCCGGCGGACGAAAAAAAGCCCACAGCCGGCTGGTTGTGGGCGAGAAAAGTGGTAGGGGCAAGTCGCGGAAATCACCCACGCACTCATGGTGACAGCCGGGGCCCGGTGGCGAAATAATCTTTACGGACTAGGGCCGCGCGCGGCCAGGCCGCCCCGGCTGCCCGCTGTCCCAGGCCCGGCGCGGGTTGCGGGGCAATCCGGCCGGCGCGATCGAATTGCGTTTCCCCACCAACGAGGGGTAATGGACAGCACTGCGAGAATCGAGTCCAATTCGCCTGCGACATTCGGTATTGTCCTGGCAGTCTTGCGCGCCCGGACGCCGGCTTATCGGGCCGCCTGCTACCCTTTGCATCACCTTGCCTGCCACGGCCGCCGTGCCCCCACAGCCTCAATGCTCAACGCCCATCTGCTGCTGATCGACGACCACACCCTGTTCCGCACCGGCCTGCGCCTGGTGCTGGCGGACAGCCCCAGCGTGGCCGGCATCATCGAGGCGGGCTCGGTCATGGGCGCCGTGCAGGAGCATCGCGGCGCGGCTGTGGATATCATCCTGCTCGATATCCAGATGCCCGGTCTCAATGGCATCGAGGGCGTGAAGGTGTTGCGCCGGCACTTTCCCGCGGCGCGCATCCTGATCGTGTCCGGCACCTCCGGGCTGGAAACCATCYCCCTCGCCGCGCGCAGGGAGATCGCGGGCTTCCTGCCGAAATCGGCCGACAGCGAGGAGATCGAACAGGCCATTGCCAGCGTCCTGCGCGGCGATACCTGGTTCGGCCCCGCTCCGGCCGCCGAGCCGGGCGGCAACCCTCGCAGCGACCCCGGCGGCGGCACCGCCGGGTCCGGCGCCTACCAGCCCAGTTCGCTCACACCGCGCCAGCTCGAGGTACTGGAACAGCTCAGCCTGGGCCGTTCCAACAAGGTCATTGCCCATCACCTGGGCCTCTCGGAGAACACGGTGCGCGTCCACGTGGCGGCCATTCTCGACCACCTGGGGGTGGTCAGCCGCGTCGAGGCGGTGCTGGAGGCGCAGCGCCGCGGCCTGGTCCAGAACGGCAGGTAAGCCATGGTCCTGCTCGTTCCCCGCTATGACGAACCGCGCCTGCTGGCCGCGGAGATGGAACTGATCGACCAGAGCTTCGGCATCGCCATGCTGGGCTGCGCGCTGGCCGGATTTATCCTCGCCCTTGGCCTGAGCATCGGCGGCGGGCATCCCGGCGCCTTTCCATGGGCCGTCGCGCTGGCGGCGGCGTGCGCGCTGGGCCACTTCGGGCGCCGCGCCATCGCCGAGCGCCTGAGCGAGGCCCGGGCCGGGCTCTATGCGCGCGGCATGACGGCCCTGCTGACCGTGATCGGCGGGCTGTGGGGCCTGGCGGCATGGCTCTACATGGACGTCCACTCGCCGGCCACGGTGATCTGCATCCTGTCGCTGATCGCCGGCATGAGCGCGGCGGCGCTGGCGGTGTTCTCGCCGTGCCTGCCGGTGGCGGTGGGTTTCTTCGTGCCGGCCATCGTGCCGGTATGGGCTGTCTTCATCGCCACCGGTGACAGCGCCTACCTGGCGATGTTCCTCGGCGCGCCGCTCTACCTGGCGGTGCTGATGGTCTTTGCGCGCAACTACGCGCGCGTGGCGCGCCATGCCATTGCGCTGCGCTTCGCCAACGTGGAGCTGATCGCGCGGCTGCGCGAGCAGACCGCGCGCGCCGAATCCGCCCAGCACGAGGCCGAGGAAGCCAATCGCGCCAAATCCGTGTTCCTGGCGTCGGCCGGCCATGACCTGCGCCAGCCGCTGCACGCGCTCGGGCTGTTCGTGGTCACGCTGGGCCGCTCAGAGCTGAGCGACAAGCAGCGTCAGCTGCTGGCGCATATCGAAGCCGCGGCCGGCGCCGCGCGCGAGATGCTCAACACCCTGCTGGACTTCTCCAAGGTGGATGCCGGCGTGATCACGCCGCAGCCACGCGCGTTCCGCCTGCAGCCCATGCTGTACAAGCTGGAGAACGAGTTTGCGCCACAGGCCGACGCGCGCGGCCTGTTCTACCGTACCCGCGACACCACCACCACGGTGTTCGCCGACCCCAACCTGGTCGAGCTGATCCTGCGCAACCTGATCGCCAATGCCATCCGCTACACCAACCAGGGCGGCGTGCTGGTGGCATGCCGGCAGCGCCGCGGCTGTGCCGTGCTGGAGGTCTGGGATACCGGCGTGGGCATTCCCATCACGCAGCGCCGCGCGATCTTCAGGGAATTCCACCAGCTCGGCAACCCGGAGCGCGACCAGCGCAAGGGGCTGGGGCTGGGCCTGGCGATCGTGGAAGGCCTGGCGCGCACCATCTCGACCCGCGTGCTGCTGAACTCCCGCCCGGGCCGCGGCTCGGTGTTCCGCTTTGCGCTGCCGCTCACGTCCCAGGCCGCGCAGCCAGCCGATGCCTCCGCGGGCACGCCGGGCACCATGCCGAGCCGGCCCAGCCTGCATGGGCTGCGCGTGCTGGTGCTCGACGATGATCCGGAGATCCGCACCGCGATGACCGCGCTGCTGCAGAGCTGGCAATCGGTCTGCGTGGCGGTGGAATCCGAGAGCGAGGCGCTGGCCGCGCTGGCGGATTTCACGCCGGACCTGCTGCTGGCAGACTACCGCCTGCGCGGCGAGCGCACCGGGCAGGAGGYCATGGAAGCCATCCGCGAGCGCCTCGGGCGCGCCATCCCGACCGTGATCATCACCGGCGACACCGCGCCGGACCGGCTGCGCAACGTGCATGCCGGCGGCGCCGCGCTGCTGCACAAGCCGGTGGTGGCGCAGCACCTGCATACCGCCATGACAGCGCTGTTGAGCGAGTCCGGCTGGCGTCCGGAGATTCCCCGCGCGGCCGGGATGCGGATGCACGGCTGAGCGGCGCGGCCCTGCRCCGCGGCCGACCCCATCGTCGGCCCCCCATTCATGCGATTTTCGTATTAATCAATCCGTCCTATTAATTGGACTTAGGGCCGACGCCCGCCCACACTGCATTGCGTGACAGCAGGCACGGGCGCCCGGCAAGCCGTATCGCTGCGCCCAAGTGCCGCCAGGTTCCACCGACCCACGCGAGGAGCAGCCATGAGCACGCAGCACGAACTGCCAAGACACGACTTGCTGATCGACGGCAAGCGTCTGCCGCCGGGCAGCGGCGAGTATTCCACCGACCTCAACCCGGCCACGGAAGCCCCGATCGCGCTGGTGGCGCAGGGCAGCGCCGCCGACGTCGACCTCGCCGTGGCCGCCGCGCGCGCCGCGCTGAAGGTCTGGAACGGCCTGCGCGCGGCCGAGCGTGGGCGCATCCTGTACCGCTTCGCGGACTTGCTCGAGCGGCACCAGGAAGAACTCATCGCGCTGGAAAGCCTGGACGCCGGCAAGCCCCTGGCTGCCGTGCGCCGCCAGGACATGCCCGCGGTCATCGATACCGTGCGCTACTACGCCGGCTGGGCCGACAAGATCAATGGCCAGGTGGTACCGACGCGCCCCGGCGCGCTGACCTACACCGTGCGCGAGCCGGTCGGCGTGGTGGCGGCCATCGTGCCCTGGAATTTCCCGCTGATGATCGGCATGTGGAAGATCGCCCCGGCGCTGGCCTGCGGCTGCACGCTGATCGTCAAGCCCGCCGAGATCACGCCGCTGACCGCGCTGCGCGTGGGTGAACTGGCGCTCGAAGCCGGCCTGCCGCCCGGCGTGCTGAATATCGTGCCCGGCAAGGGCAGCGTGGTGGGCAATGCGCTGGTGGCGCATCCGGGCATCGACAAGGTGACCTTCACCGGCTCGCCCGGCGTCGGGCGCGGCATCATGCAGGGCGCTGCCGCCAACTTCAAGCGCGTCACGCTGGAACTGGGCGGCAAGTCCGCCAACCTGATCTTCGCCGACGCCAATGTGGACGCCGCGGTGCGCGCCGCCGCCTCCGGCATCTTCTTCAACGCCGGCCAGGTCTGCTCGGCGGGCTCGCGCATCCTGGCCCAGCGCGAGATCTACGACGAAGTGGTGGAGAAGCTCGCCGCGCGCGCCGGCTCGATCCGCGTGGGCGACCCGGCCGCGCCCGACACCGCCATGGGCCCGGTGGTTTCCGCCGCGCAGATGAAGACCGTGCTCGACTACGTGGAGATCGGCAAGCGCGAGGGCGCCACCGCCGTCACCGGCGGCGCGCGGCTGGGCGACAAGGGCTACTTCGTGGCGCCTACCGTGTTCGCCAATGTCGAGCATGAGATGCGCATCTCGCAGGAAGAGATCTTCGGCCCGGTGGCCAGCGTGATCCGCTTCGAAGACGAAGCCGACGCCGTGCGCATCGCCAACGGCACCGCCTTCAGCCTTGCCGCGGGGGTATGGAGCGCGGACATCGGCCGCGTCCACCAGGTGGCCGCCGAACTGCGCGCCGGCACGGTGTGGATCAACACCTATGGCCATACCGACGTGCGCCTGCCCTGGGGCGGCGCCGGCGATTCGGGGCTGGGGCGCGAGCACGGCGACGCGGCCATCGACAATTTCACCGAACCCAAGGCGATCTGGCTGGCGCTGCGCTAATAGCGCGGCGCCCCGGGAAGGCTCCGGCGGCGTTAAGATGGCGGGCGCGCCGCCCGGCGCACCCGCTACCAATGCCCCCCCCAATGCCAGACCGACGCCAATTCCTGCGCTCGGCGGCCGGTACCCTTGCCGGCGCCAGCGCGCTGTCCCTGCTGCCCCCCGCCATCCGCCGCGCCCTCGCCATCCCGGCCAGCAGCCCCACCGGCACGCTGCAGGACGTGGAGCACATCGTGGTGCTGATGCAGGAGAACCGCGCGTTCGACCACTATTTCGGCGCGATGCAAGGCGTGCGCGGCTTCGCCGACCGCTTCCCGGTGCCGGTGGCCAACGGCAAGACCGTCTGGTACCAGCGCGACGAGACCGACCCCGCCGCGCCCGCCACGCTGGCCCCGTTCCACCTGGACACTGAGCAGGTGTTCGAGCTGATGCGCGTCGCCGGCACGCCGCATACCTGGTCCAACACGCAGGACGCCTGGGGCGAAGGCCGCATGCAGCAGTGGCCCACGTTCAAGAAGCGGCACGCGATGGGCTACTTCAGCGACGCCGACCTGCCCTTCCAGTACGCGCTGGCCAATGCCTTTACGGTGGCCGACGCCTACCACGCGTCCTTCCTCGGCGGCACCAACACCAACCGCTGCTTCCTGTGGAGCGGCACCAACGGCCCGGACGGCAAGGGCCACGGCCCCGCCATCGACAATACCTACAACAAGCTCGGCGGCGGCAAGCCCGACGGCGGCTATGCCTGGACCACCTATCCCGAGCGGCTGGAAGCCGCCGGCATCAGCTGGCGGATCTACCAGGACATGGCCGACAACTATTCGCTCAACGCCAACGCAGGGTTCCGGGCCTACCGCGACGCCTACCACGGCCTGCCAGGCGCGCAACCGGCGCTCAGGGACAAGGCGCTCGGCACGCGCAGCCTGGACCAGTTGCGCCAGGATGTGCTGGACGGCAAGTTGCCGCAGGTCACATGGATCTGTCCCACGCGGGCGGGCTCCGAACACCCTTCCCCATCCAGCCCGGCGCAGGGCGCGGCCTATGTCTCGGCCGTGCTGGATGCGCTCACGGCCGACCCCGCGGTGTGGAGCAAGACCGTGCTGCTGCTGATGTACGACGAGAACGACGGCTTCTTCGACCATATGCCGCCGCCGGCCGTGCCGTCCTGCCTGGCCTGGGACGCCGATCCCGCCAAGGCCGCCTATGCCGGCGCCTCCACGGCCGATACCGGCGGCGAGTACCACCACCTCGTCACGGGCGTGGCGGCGGACGACTTCCCGCGCCTGCGGCACCGCCCCTATGGACTGAGCATGCGCGTGCCGATGATCGCCATCTCGCCGTGGAGCAAGGGCGGCTGGGTCAACTCCGAGGTGTTCGACCACACCTCGGTGATCCGCTTTATCGAGGCCCGCTTCGGCGTGCGCGAGCCGAACATCTCGCCTTGGCGGCGAGCGGTCTGCGGGGACCTGACCTCGCTGTTCGATTTCGCCAGGCCGAACCACGCGCAAGCGCTGCCCGCGCTGCCCGCCACCGCCGCGCTGGCCGCGCGCGCGCGGGCGCTGCCGGGCACGCGTACCCCGGCGATTCCGCTGCTGCCCGAACTGCCCGCGCAGGCAAGCGGCACGCGCCCCTCGCGCGCGCTGCCCTACGAGTTGCTCGCCCAGGCCGCGGCAGATCCTGCCGGCGCCTCGCTGCGGATCGATTTCATCAACACGGGGCATGCGGGCGCGGTGTTCCACGTCTACGACCGCCTGCACCTGGAACGCGTGCCGCGCCGCTATACGGTGGAAGCCGGCAAGCGGCTGGCGGGCACCTGGGACACGGGCGCCGACGCAGGGCGCTACGACCTCTGGGTGCTCGGGCCCAATGGCTGGCACCGGCATTTCACCGGCACGCAGGCGCCGGCCGGCGCGGAAATCGAACTGGGTTACGACATCGCCGCGCGCGGCGTGCGCCTTGGCTTGCGCAACGACAGCGCGCAGCCGCGCACCTTCACGGTGACCGCCAACGCCTACCAGCCAGACACGCGCCGCGTCGAGGTGCCCGCGCGCAGCCGGCGCGAACTGGCCTGGCCCGCCCGGGCGTCGGGAGGCTGGTATGACTTCACGGTGTCGGCGGCGGACCTGCCGGGCTTCGCGCGGCGCTGCGCGGGGCGGCTGGAAACCGGCCAGCCCTCGGTCAGCGACCCGGCCATGGGCGGCCGGGCCATCGGCGAGCAGTGGCGCCCGCCTGTGTGAAAAACCTGCCCGGCCCTGCAATTCCTGCGGCCGCGCCGCAGCCTAGAGCTTCGGAATGCGCAGGGTCTTGCTGATCATCAGCGAGCCGGACAGCACGAACAGCAAGGCCAGCGGGTGCAGGTCCGCCGGCCCCAGGCGCCAGACACCGCCGAACAGCGCGTCGCCCAGCCGCCCCTGCCACGCGCACAGGGCCAGCACGCCGGTCAGCAGCACACTGGTGGGGATCGGCGTGCCCTCGAAATACGCCACCTTGTCGGCGCCCTCGGACAAGGTCTCCGCGGTCACGTTGAAGCGCGCCAGGCGACTCACGCCGCAGCACACGAAGTAGATCAGCGCAGCCATGTCCCAGCCGCCGCGCATGCCTGCGGCGAACGCCAGCGTGGCCGGGCCGACGCCGAAGGAAATGATGTCCGCCAGCGAATCCAGCTCGCGCCCCAGGGCCGAGTGCTGGTGCCGCCAGCGCGCAATGCGCCCGTCGAGCACGTCGAAGACAAAGGCCGCCGGGGCAAGCGCCGCGGCCGCATAGAAATGATCGGGCGAGCGCGTGGCCACGTAGAACATGGCGAAGAAGACCGATGCCATGCCGCAGGCCGCATTGCCCAGCGTGAACAGGTCCGCGAGCTGCATTTCGCGGATCATGGAGAAATGCTTGGGGCGTTCCGTTGTCGATGCCATGTCGGCGGTCTCCTGGCTCCATTGGCGCATGTGGATGAATCGCTGCCTGCAAGAAGCGAACCACGCGCAGGTAGCGACGAGGAAGCGAACGCCCGTGCCGCGCTAGAAGCGCAGGCCCGCCGCCCGCAAGGCTCGCCCGGTCTCGCCTGCGCTCACATGATGCACGGTCTGCCAGCCCAGGGCGGCCGCGGCGGCCACATTGGCCGCATTGTCGTCGATGAACAGCATCTCCTGCGGCGCAATGCCCGGCAAGTGCGTGYCGATGCGCGCATGCATGAGCCGGTAGATGGCCGGGTCGGGCTTGGCCACGCCGACCTCGCCGGATACCAGGATATCGCGGAACACATCCAGGAAATCGCCCATGCGCCGCGCATGCGGGTAGGTTTCGCTGGACCAGTTGGTCAGGCCGAACAGCGGCACCTGTGCCGCATGCAGGCGGCGCAGCAGATCCACGCCATCGCCCAGCACGCCGCGCAGCATCTGCGGCCAGCGGCCGTAGAACGCACGGATCAGGCTGGCCTGCGCGGGATGCTCGGCCACCAGTTGCTCGGTGGCCTCTTGCAGCGGACGGCCGGCGTCCTGGCGGATATTCCAGGCGGGCGAGCAGACTTCGGACAGGAAGCTGGCACGCTGCGCCGCATCGGGAATCAGCTCGCGATAGAGGTACTCGGGGCTCCAGTCGAACAGGACACCACCAAAATCGAACACGACGGCACTGACGGTCACGGGATCTCGCAAATTGGGTGCTTGGGCGGCGGACAGACGGCATTTTCGCAGAGTCCGCAGCCGCGCAGGCGCCTGCCATGCCGCCACTATCAGATTTCTCGCAACGCGAGGCCAGGCCGGGCCACCTACGCTTGCGGCTGTTGCCATCGCTGCTCCGGGCCGCGCGGGCATTCCGGGCATGCCGCTCATATGGCGCCCACCAACCCAGCCGATACCATGCGTCTGAAGCCATCCAGGTCCTCCCGCCCCCTCTGCGTCTTCCCTTCCCTCACCGTCTACCGCCCGGCGCCTGCCTGCCTCGCATGGCTCTGCCTGCTGTTGCCCCCGGCCGCCCCGCCGGCCCATGCCGCGGCGCGCGCCGCTCAGTGCGGCATGGCCGCCACGCCGATCGCGGAATTGCGCGCCGCGGGCGCGCCATCCATCGGCCGCAGGGTCGTGCTGGAAGCCGTGGTCACGGCCGACTACACGGGCGCCGACGGCTTCGCCGGCTTTTTCGTGCAGCAGGCCGATGCCCGGCGCCAGCACCGCCCCGGCATCTCGGAGGGCATGTTCGTCTATGCGCCGCGCGCCGGCATGCGCGCCGGCGACCTGGTGCGCCTGAACGGCACCGTGGAAGATCGCTCCGGCCAGATGCAGCTGAGGCTGTCCGGCACCGCCACGGTGTGCGCGCGCGGCCTGGCGGTGACGCCGGCGGTCGTCACGCTGCCCGTGGAACATGCGGGCGCGCTGGCCGCCCATGAAAGCATGCTGGTCCGCCTGCCGCAGACGCTGACCGTCAGCGACACCTACGAACTGGGCCGTTACGGCAGCGTGGCGCTGAGCTACGGGCGCCTGCAGATTCCCACCAACGTAGCCTTGCCTGGCGCCGGCGCCAGGGCGCAGGCCGCCGCCAATGCCCTGAACCGGCTGACGCTGGACGACGGCTCGAGCCGGCAGAACCCGGCCACGGTGATGCACCCCGCGCCCGGCCTGAGCGCCGCCAATACCCTGCGCGCCGGCGATAGCGTGGCCGGCGTGCAGGGCGTGCTGGAAATGCGCTTCGGCGGCTGGCGCGTGCAGCCCGTGCCCGCGGCGCCGCCGCCGCGTTTCCTGCCTGCCAACCCGCGGGCCGGCGCACCGCTGCGCGCCGCCGGCAGCGACCTGCGCGTGGCGGCCTTCAATCTGCAGAACTACTTCAACGGCGACGGCAAGGGCGGCGGCTTCGATGATCCCGCCAACCGGGGTGCCCGCACGCCGGCGGAGTTCGCGCGCCAGGAAGCCAAGCTGCTGGCCGCGCTGCGCGGCCTGGATGCCGACGTGATCGGCCTGGTCGAAATCGAGAACAACGGCTACGACGAGACCAGCGCCATCCGCCGGCTGGCGGCCATGCTGGGGCCCGAATGGCGTTTCGTCGATCCGGGCGGGGTCAGCCTCGGCGGCGACGCCATCGCGGTCGGCCTGCTCTACAACAGCCGCACGGTGCAGGTCGCGGGCATGCCGGYCACGCTCTGGTTCGGCGAGAGGAACCGGCAACCGCTGGCCGCCACATTCCGCCTGCATGCGCAGGCCCGCCAGCTCACGGTGGTGGTGAACCATTTCAAGTCCAAGCGCTGCACCGACGCGCGCGGCGCCGACGCGGACCAGGACGATGGACAGGCCTGCTGGAACACCACCCGCGTCGCCGCGGCCATGCGCCTGGCCAACTGGCTCGCCACCGCGCCCACCGCCGTGGCCGACCACGGCAAGCTGCTGATCGGCGATCTCAACAGCTATGCGCGCGAGGACCCCATCCGGATGCTGGCACAGCGCGGCTATGCCGACATGATCGCGCGCTTCGCGTCCGGCCCGGCCTACAGCTTCGTGTTCGGCGGCGAGGCCGGCTACCTCGACCATGCCCTCGCCGACGACGCGGCGGCCAGCCGCATCCGTGCCGTCCATCACTGGCATGTCAATGCCGACGAGCCCGTCGCGCTGGCCTATCCGCTGGCCAGCAAGAGCACGGCACAGCAGCAGGCCTTCTACGCGGCCGATGCCTATCGCTCGTCCGATCACGATCCGGTGCTGGTCGACCTGGCGATGCGTGGCGACGCCACCTTGCCGGGCGGCGTGGAGCCCGCGGGGGAGAGCGGCGAAACCGGCACGCCGGCAGGCGGATCCGCCCGGCCCGCCGACGGCGGTGGCGGCGGCGGCGCCATGGAGCATTGGCTGGCCATGGCGCTGGCAGGCGCGGCTTGGCTCGCCAGGCGCCGCTAGCGCGCGCCCGCCGGCTCGCGCCTGATGCCAACGGCCAGGTAGGCCACGATCAGCGCGTTGGCAATGGCCAGGCCGATATGGATCGGCGACGGATGGGCGATCGCCTCGTACATCTCCACCGGGATATAGATCCCGCCGGACCACACCCCAAGCCAGCTTGCCCATACGCGCTGGTGCCACAGGCCGAAGGCCTCGGTGAAACGCATGGCGGCATACATCGCGGCCGAACCGCCGATCGCCCACAGGCGCGCATCGCTGGGATGGTCCATCAGCGACAGGAAGATGGTCGGATAGCGGCTGCCCGGATTCAGGTGCAGGCGCGCCACGATGGCCTCGGCCAGCGCCTGCGCGTCCCGGTGCAGGAGCGCAACCAGCCCCAGCCCGGCCAGGATCACCAGCGCCCCCTTGGCGGCTTCGAACAGGGCGATGCCCTTCAGCCCGGCGCCCGCAGCATGCTTTGCCATCGTTGACTGTCCATTTCTGATCCGGCTTGTCGAATCCGGCTTGTCGAATCCGGCTCGCCGGATCCTGCTCGTCGAGTGCCGCCTGCCGGACTTAAGGTGGGGATCGTACCCCGGCACGCCCGCCCGCGGCAATCCGGCCATCGGCATCCTGGCCTGCGCGCGCTGTTACCATCGCCCTGCCGCCGTCTTCCGATGCCCGTCCCATGAACCCCGAACTCCTGCCGCTCCTGCTTACCCGCACCATGCCCTATGGCAAGTACAAGGGCCGCGTGATCGCGGACCTGCCGGGCAACTACCTGAACTGGTTCRCGCGCGAAGGCTTCCCCACCGGCGAGATCGGCCAGTTGCTCGCGCTGATGCACGAACTGGACCACAACGGCCTCACGGGATTGCTGGACCCGCTGCGCGGGCGCTAGGCCCGCGCCGGGGCCGCCGCCGATTGGTAGTACGATTACGCCCTTGCCAAACACCGAAATACAGCAGGGGGAAGCGTTTTGCCATCAGTGGATCGCCGCAGCGCCGGCGCGTCGCGCTCGCCGCGCGCCCGGACCGAGACCTTGTCAGAGAACGAACGGGCCTACAGCGGCCTGCGCGAACGGCTGACCACGCTGGTCTACCGCCCCGGCGAGCATCTCAATATTTCCACACTGGTGGAAGATCTGGATATCGGCCGCACCCCCATCAACCAGGCGCTGCACCGGCTGGCCAACGAAGGCCTGGTGCAGATCCTGCCACGCAAGGGCGTGGTGGTGGCGCCGCTTTCCATCGACGACGCGCTGCACCTGATCGACGTTCGCATGGCCAACGAAACCCTGTGCGCGCGGCTGGCCGCCGAGCGCATCACCGCTGACGGATTGCTCGTGCTGGAGGGCATCTTGCGCGAGCTCGACGAAGCCGTGGCGCGGCGCGACCTGCCGCTGGTCACCAACCTGGACCGCCTGTTCCATGAGGAAGTGGCGCACCGCTCTGGCAACCCCATCCTGATCGAGATCCTGAAAGTGCTGCACGCGCGTTCGCAACGCTTCTGGGCCATCTCCCTGTCCTCCGAGGGGCACCTGGGCGAGGTCGGCGAAGAGCATCGCGCCATCCTGCAAGCGCTGCGCGACGGCGACGGCGCGGCGGCGGCCAGCGCGGTGGCGGCACATGTGCTGTCGTTCCGCCAGGCGCTGCTGCAGGGCCGCCGCGAGCCGGTCTTCGCCATGGGCAGCTAGGCTAGCCCTCCAGCGGCTTGCGCGCCGTCTCGCGTGCCACCAGCAGGGCTGCCAGCGTGACGGCCAGCGCAAGGCAGACATAGAGCGAGATCGCGATCGTCGAGCCATACGACTTGTACAGGCTGGCGATGATCAGCGGCGCAAAGCCGCCACCGAGGATGCCCGCCAGCGTGTAGGCCAGCGACGACCCGGCGTAGCGCACCCGCGTGGGAAACTGCTCCGTCACAAAGGCCGCCTGCGGGCCGTACATCATGGCGTGGATGACCAGGCCGACCACCACCGCCGCGCAGATCTGCAAGGGCTGCGCGCTGTCCATCAGCCGGAAGAACACAAAGGCCCACACCGCCGCCAGCAAGGCCCCGGCGATATACACCGGGCGCCGGCCAAGCCGGTCGGACAGGCTGCCGAACAGCGGCACCGCGATCGCATTGCAGGCCGCGCCGATCATGGTGGCGGTCAGCGCCAGCGGGCGCGACAGGTGCAGCACGCTGGTCACGTAGGTCAGCGTGAACACCACCACCAGCGCATAGAGCACGTCGGAGCCGATGCGCGCGCCGCCGGCCACCAACAGGCGCCGCCAGTGGTCGACGAATACCTCCTTGATCGGCGTCTTCGCGGTGCTCTTGCGCGCTTCCATCTCCTTGAACAGCGGCGTTTCTTCCACGCCGCGGCGCAGCCACAGCCCGAACACGACCAGCAGCACGCTGGACAGGAAGGGAATGCGCCAGCCCCACGCCTGGAAGTCTTCCGGGCTCAGCCAGAGCGAAACCAGCGCGATGAAGCCGGTGCCCAGCAACGTGCCGCACGACGGCCCGACCTGCGTGAACGAGGCATTGCGCCCGCGCTGGTGCTGCGCGCCGTGCTCCATCGACAGCAGCACCGCGCCGGCCCATTCGCCGCCGATGGCCGCGCCCTGCACGAAGCGCAGGGCCACCAGCAGCAGCGGGCTCCAGATGCCCAGCGACTGGTAGGTCGGCAGCACGCCCATCAGGCCCGTGGCCACGCCCATCAAGATCAGCGTGGCAACCAGCACGAAGCGGCGCCCGAGCTTGTCGCCCAGGTGGCCGAACAGCACGCCGCCGAGCGGGCGCGAGACATAGCCCACGGCATACGTGGAGAAGGCCAGGATGGTGCCAGTGAGCGGATCGAACGACGGAAAGAAGATTGCGTTGAAGACCAGCGCGGCCATCAGGTTGTAGACGGTGAAGTCATACCATTCCAGGGTGGTTCCGATCGTGCTGGCCGCGGCCAGGCGGCCCATGCCGGGCTTGCCGGCGGTGGCCTGGGCCGCGGCCGGCGCTTGCGTGACGGGGATGGTGTCGGCGCTCTGCATCATGCCACCTCCTGCGCGAAGAGCTTCCACCTGAGCACGTAGCGCGCGGCATTGGCGGCGGGCACGCCCAGCTGCTGCGCCGCGTCGTGCAGGGCGGCCGCGCCGGCGGCTTCGCTGCTGCTCTCGATCACGAGAATGGGGAGCAGTTGCCGGTCTTCCACGCTCTCGCGCGGCAAGGGCTGGCTCAGCGCGGCGTCGGGCATCAGCAGGTAGGACTGTACGAAGCCGGGCCGCGCAGAGAGCTCGCCGCCCACCTCGGCCGCCTGGTCGACCAGCGCCAGCGGGTCTTCGGGATGCGCCAGCGGCAGCACGGCGAGCCAGCTGCCGCTGCCCTGCCCCACCGCGGCGGTGACCTCGCTTACGCGGCGCATGGGCTGGCGCATGCGCCCGAGGTTGGCGACCGACCACGGCGTCTGGCGCCTGAATGCCGCCTTGTACGCTTCGGACGTGAAGGCCGCCAGCGACTCGGTGCGGTACAGGCCGAGATATTTCGGGCCACCCTGGACGGCCTCGTAGCGCGCGGCAGAGATGAATCCCTCGATGCGGGCACGCTCCTCGACGTGCTCGCGGTCATACCACTGGTTGAAATCGGCCTCGTCGGCCGCATCCACGTTGGCGGCGACAAACAGCATGCCCTGCGGCGCCATGCCCGTCGGGCCCTGGCTCGCAGACTTGTCGCTCATCTCGTGCATCTGGTGCATCTCGCTCATCTCGCTGATCTCGCTGATCTCGCTCATTCCACTCTCCGTCTGCCCGCGCTGCTTGCGGGCGGTGAGAGGATGATCGGCGCCAGCGGCCCGCGCGACAAACGGGTTTTTCTTCGCATTTCCGATCAGTTTTTCTGTTCGACCCCGCCACGCACGCGCACCAGCACGGCGCGCGCCGCGGCCTCATGCCGGCGAAAATGGTGCAGGCAGCGAGAGCACGTAGCGGTCCGATTCGCGGCAGGCCAGCTCCGCCACCAGGCGGATTGCCTCCGACGCCGCGTGGTCGAGATGGCTGACCACCAGCCGCTGGTGCGGCAACGGCACATCGCAGGGGATCACGCGCAGTTCGCCGCGCTCCACTTCCTCGCGCACCGGCGCCAGCGGCATCAGCGCATTGCCGAAACCGCCCTTGACCAGCCGCACGATGGCCGCGATGGAGCTGACGCAATGCACCTTGCCCACCGGCAGCCCGGCCTTGCGGTACAACTCCTTGAGCGCCACGTGCGGCTGCGAGCCGGGGCTCATGGTGATGGTCGGGTGCTGCAGCAGCGCGCTCAGCCTGCCTTCGTCCGGCAGTGCGGGGCCGGGCGGGCCCACCCAGCCGATCGCCATCGGCAGGCATGGCGTGCTGGTGATGCCCTCGCCCACCGCCGGATCGGTCTGCAAGGCGATATCGATGCCGCCCGCGCGCAAGGTGTTGTGCAGGCCTTGCGTGGTTTCCGAGGTGAGCTGCACCTCGATGCCCGGATAGTGCGTCTGCAAGTGGCGCAGGAAATCGACCAGCCAGGTGTGCACCACGCTTTCGATGGCGCCGATGCGTACCAGCCCCAGCGGCGCATCGCCCGAGCGCCCCAGCACCATGATCTCCCGCTGCAACTCCAGCAGCCGCTCACCGTAGCCCAGCAGCCGCAGGCCGACCGGGGTGAGCCGCAGGTCGCGCGCCTCGCGCTCGAACACGCGCGCGCCGATCTCCTGCTCCAGCGAGGCAATGCGGTTGGACATGGCGGCCTGCGTGATGTGCAGCTTCTCGGCCGCCGCGCGAAAGCTGCCGAGCCTGGCCACCCACATGAAGGCTTCGATAAAGCGGGTATTCATGGCGCGCGGCTTCCTCCGCGGTCCGTGCGCCGGGCGAGCGCTGGCCGCGTCAATCCGGCCACCCGCCAGCAACGCCGGGTGCGGCCATTGGCATATTGCTCATTCAATGGATTCCTTCGCTTTCACTGAAATTTCACAGTTATTGCAGCACGGATTCTTATGCAAATTCCGCACCAGCGCTGTAGAGGGATTCCCTGAGCCCGGCCGCCGGGGCGGCTCCCTGGCTTGCGTGCATTCGCATGACGACAACGCATTGCTGATCTCCCGCTTCGCCCAAGAAGCAGCAACGTATCCCGCGGTGCCTGAAACAAAACGAAACAAAGCGAAACCGCGCCGACACCCGCGCATGCCGCGCGGGCGGCACCATGACAGCCATGTTCCACCCCTTCCCAAAGGAAACTGTCATGAGACCCTGGATCAAACGCACCCTGTTCGGCATGTTCGGCGCCGGCATCGCCCTGGGCGGCCTGAGCGCATGCGGCAGCTATCACCATGGCGGGCCCGGTGGCCGGATGAGCCCCGAGGAAGTGGCCCAGATGCGCGAGAAAATGATCGAGCGCGTCAGCAAGAAGCTGGACCTGAATGCCGAGCAGAAGCAGCGCCTTGCCGTGCTGGCCGACAAGCTCAGGGAGCAGCGCGCCGCGCTGACGGGCAATGCCGCCGATCCGCGCGCCGAGGTGCAGGCTCTGGTCGCCGGCGATAGGTTCGACCGCGCCCGCGCACAGACGCTGGTCAGCGAAAAGACCGCCGCCATCAACACAAAGAGCCCCGAGGTCATCGCCGCCATGGCAGACTTCTACGACAGCCTCAATGCCACCCAGCAGCAACAGGTGCGCGAGTTCCTGCAGAAGCGCCGCGGTGGCTGGCGCGGCCACTGAGGAGCACGGGGCATGAACTGGAACCCGACCGAGACCCCATGCCGGCCATGCCCCGCATCCTCCTGATTGACGACGACGAGCAGCTCGGCCCGCCGCTCGCCATCTACTTCGCCCGCTTCGAACTTCAGCTGGAGCAGGCCCTGCGGCCCAGCGACGGCCTCGCGCGCCTTGCGCGCGGCGGCTACGACGCCGCCATCCTGGACGTGATGCTGCCCGAGATGGATGGCTTTGCCTTGTGCCGCACCATCCGCCGGGACAGCGACATCCCGCTCGTCATGCTCACGGCGCGCGGCGAGGTCATGGACCGCGTGGTCGGCCTCGAGCTCGGCGCCGACGATTACCTGCCGAAGCCGTTCGAGCCACGCGAGCTGGTGGCACGCGTGCAGACCGTACTGCGCCGCCGCGGTGCAGCGCCTTCGCCCGACGCCGGCGCGCGGCTGCGATTCGAAGGCGGGCTCGAGATCGACCCGGCCACGCGCGGCGTGCGCTGCGGCGGCGAGGACGTGGTGCTGACCAGCACCGAGTTCGACCTGTTGCTGCTGCTGGCCCGCGAACCCGGCAAGGTCTTCGGCCGCGACGACATCCTCAACCACCTGCGCGGGCGCGACGCGGAGCTGTACACGCGCGCGGTGGACATCCTGGTCAGCCGCCTGCGCAAGAAGCTCGATCCGCCGGACTGCATCAAGACCTTGCGCAACGCAGGCTACTCCCTCGCCCTGCGCCCGCAAGGCGGATCTGCCGCCCACGCGGGGGCGCCGGCATGAGCGGACGCTGGCACCAGCGCGCGCGCCACGCCGTGCGGCACCGGCTGCACCTGCGGCTGGTGCTGTTGTTCCTGCTGCTGGCGCTTGCCACCACGGTGACCTTCGTCGGTGGCATGCAGAAGGCGTTCAGCACCGGGTGGCGCAGTGCCGCGCGGCCGCTGGTGGCGGACTACGTCGACCGCCTGGCGGCCGAGATCGGCAGCCCGCCGAGCGTGGAGCGCGCCCGCGCGATCAGCGCGCGCCTGCCGGTGAGCGTGCGTATCGCCGGCCCGCGGGTGAACTGGCAATCCGAGGACGCGCCCGCTTCCGGCTGGCGCTCCGGCGCGGCCATGCGCTGGCCGCGCCACGGGCCGGACGACGATGCGCCCCTGTTCTCCCGCACGACCGCGGACGGCCACCGCATCGATTTTGGCTTGAGCACCGCCACCTGGCAGAACCAGCCGCACCGCGCGGGGTGGATCACGCTGGCCGTGCTGCTCGGCCTGACTGCCCTGGCCTATCTGTACGTGCGCCACCTGCTGCGCCCGCTCGACGATATCCGCGCCGGCGCGCGGCGCTTCGGCGCGGGCGAGTTCGGCCAGCCCATTCCCATCCGCCGGCGCGACGAGCTGGGCGTGCTGGCGCACGACGTCAATACCATGGCGCGCGACATCCACCAGATGCTCGACGCCAAGCGCGCGCTGCTGCTGGCCATCAGCCACGAACTGCGCAGCCCGCTCACGCGCGCGCGGCTCAACACCGAGCTGTTGCCCGACACACCCGAGGTCCGGGCCCAGCGCGAAGCGCTGCTGCGCGACCTGGCCGGCATGCGCGACCTTGTCACCGACCTGCTGGAAAGCGAGCGGCTTGGCCAGGGCCACGGCGCCCTGCTGCTGGAGCCCACCGACCTGGCCGCGCTGGCCCGCGAGGTGGCGCTCGAAGTGACACAAGCCATGCGCGGTGACCGGCCCGCCGCCGGGCAGATCGCGCTGTCCATCGATGCCGGGCTGCCCGCCACGCTGGCGCTGGACCGTACCCGCATGCGCCTGCTGCTGCGCAACCTGCTCGACAATGCGCTGCGCCACAGCGCCGCCGCGCCCCGGCCGCCCGAACTGCACCTCGCCAGGGATGCGGGCGGCAGCATCGCCCTGCGCGTGCGCGACCATGGCCCGGGCGTGCCCGACGATCAGCTATCCCACCTGGCCGAGCCCTTCTATCGCCCGGACGCCGCCCGCGAACGCGCCACCGGCGGCATCGGCCTGGGCCTTTACCTGTGCAAGCTCGTGGCGCAGGCACATGGCGCGCGCTGGCAGGTACGCAATGCGCAACCGGGCCTGGAAATCGAGATCACGCTCCCGCCTTCGCCGTAATGGCCAGGCCGGACAGCGGCCCCCGCGCGTGCCATGTGGCGTGATATGTGGCGTGACATCCGGCGTGACATGCGTGTTGAAAGGCAGCGGCCGCGCGACGGGTGGGCGGCGCGCCGAACCGGATGTGCAGCGCGTGCGGACCCGGGAGTAATATGCATCCGGAAACCTGGACTCGACATGCGGCAGGCGAGCGCAGGACATGAGCGACCAGGTCGCCGCGGCCAACAGGAGCACATCGTGAACATCGATACCGGCACCCTCCAGGCCTACAGCGCCGCCGCCGCAGACTACGCCAGGGACTGGCACGCGCAGCAAGCGCCCGCCGATCTCTACGCCGCGCTCCTGCGCGAGTTCACACCCGGGCCGAGCGCCGACATCGGCTGCGGCGCGGGCCGCGATACGGCCTGGCTGGCCGCCAACGGCTTCGAGCCCAGCGGCTTCGATCCGTGCGAGCCCTTGCTGGCCCAGGCACGCCAGCGCTATCCCACCTTGCCCTTCGAGCAGGCCGCCCTGCCCGAACTCGAGGGCGTGCCGCGCGGCTACTACCAGAACGTGCTGTGCGAGACCGTGATCATGCACCTGGAGCCGCGCATGGTCGCCAGCGCCACGCGGCACCTGCTCGATATCCTGCGCCCTGGCGGCACGCTCTACCTGAGCTGGCGCGTCACCGACCATGTCTCGCAGCGCGACCAGGCTGGCCGCTTCTTCGCCGCCTTCGACAAGGCGCTGGTGACCGAAGCGCTGGGCAGTGGCGATACCCTGCTGTTCGACCGGGAAGAAGTGAGCCAGTCCTCGGGCAAGCGGGTGCACCGGCTGATCGTGCGCAAGGCGCTGCCGCCGGCCTGACGCGTGCCCGGTGCCCGGCGCCCGGCGCCTCAGGGCAGCCCGAGCCGCCCGGTCAGGTCCGTCAGCGCGTCGGCGCAGGCGACATCCGCCTTCAACGCCAGCAGCGCGTCGGCCCGCGTCTGGCCAAGGTTGATGGCAGCCACGGGCTTGCCCAGCTTCTGCGCCGCCAGGCAGAAGCGGTAGCCCGAGAACACCGTCAGCGAGGAGCCGATCACCAGCAAGGCATCGGCCTGCCCCAGCGCTTGCATGGCGGCATCCACGCGCTCGCGCGGCACGGATTCGCCGAAGAACACCACATCGGGCTTGAGCACGCCGCCGCAGTGCCCGCAGGCGGGAATGCGCACGGCTTCGAAGCTGGCCAGCTCGAGGTGAGCGTCGCCGTCCGATGCCGGCAGGGCGCGCAAGCCGGCCAGCGCCGGGTTATCCGCTTCGAGCTGCGTTTGCAAGGCGGCGCGCGCGCGGCGTGTGCCGCATTGCAGGCAGATCACCGTGCCCACATGGCCGTGCAGCTCGATCACGCCGTGGCTGCCGGCACGCTGGTGCAGGCCGTCCACGTTCTGCGTGACAAGCTGGCGCAGGTAACCCGCCGCCTGCAGCCGCGCCAGCGCGAAGTGCGCGGCGTTGGGCTGTGCATTGGCCAGCACAGGCCAGCCCAGCATGCTGCGCGCCCAGTAGCGCTGGCGTACGGCGTGCGAGCGGAAAAAATCCTGCGCCTGCACCGGCGGCGTGCGCTGCCAGTTGCCCTGCGCATCGCGGTAGCCGGGGATGCCGGAATCGGTGCTGATGCCGGCCCCGGTCAGCACCAGCAGGCGCGGATGGCCTTGCACGAAATCATGGAGATCGGCCAGGACGGGCTGGTCGGTAGCGAGCACGGAGGCCTCCTGTGACGATACGGTGAAGCGACGCGGGACTTCAGAAGCTGGGACCGCCGGCGCCCGCGTCCGCCGTCTCGCCGGCCAGGGCCTGCCATGCTTTCAGCTCGGCGCGGTAGCGATCCATCGCCTCGGCATGCAGGTCGAAGATGCAGGGATCGCAGCCATTGCCGCAGCATTCATTGATGTCCGGCGTGACCGGGGCCACCGGCCGGGGCGGCAAGGCCGCCGCTGCCGGCTCCGGCGCGCTCGCCGTTTCTGTGTTGCGTCCTGCTGCGGACGCGGGGTTTTGTACCGACACCATCGACTCCGGTTGGATTGCCCTCCCAGTATACCGCCGGGCGGCAGTCTCGCCTGGTGCCGGGAACGCGGCTCAGTCCGCCGCGCCTGGCTTGCCGGCCTCCAGCACCGCGCGCAGGCGCGCCACCGCCGTCGCGGATTCCGCCTCGATGCGCGCGCGCAGCAGCAGCCGGTTGGTCAACATGAACAGCAGGTTGGGCGCGGCATAGCTGAATTCGCGCTGGAAGCGCGTGCCTTCCGGCACCGGCGCGAGCGTGTAGCGCACCGTACCCGCCTCACGCCCGTCGATGCTGCCCTCGATCATCCACGCGGCGGGTGGCTGGCGCTCCACCACCGTCCACACGACCTCTCCCCGCCGCCCGGCAACGAGAAAGGTTTCGGTCACATGCTCGCCAGGCAGCAGCGGATGATCTGCCGCGCCGGCCACCGCTAGCGATGAGGGATGCCAGTTCGGCCAGTTGGCGGGTGTCGAGACGTAGTCGAACACCACCGTGGCCGGACGCGCGATGGTGGCCGTGTTGACGATGCGCGTGACGTCGCGCAGCGGCACCGGCAACGGCACCAGCAGGATGCCGGCCACGCAGGCCAGGACCAGCAGCACGATAAGCAAGGCTCGCAGCCTTCGGAGTCGACGCGTTCCCATGATCCACGCAGTGAAAAAGCGGCCTGCCCCCGGCGGGCGGCCGCGTTGCTTCCAGTGTAGGCAGGTTTTGCGCCCTGTCCCGGCGGGCCGGCCCAATGCAAAACGCGGCAACCGCCTGGAGCGGTTGCCGCGTCGATGTGCCGCACACGGTATGCCGTATGCGGCCTGCTGCTGCCCGGGGGCTTCAGCGGTTCGCTGCGAGCGGAGGCTGCGCCGTGCCCGGTGCCGCATCGGGCAGYGGCCCCCAGCCGCCGCCCAGGCTGCGCACCAGCGCCACCGTGGCCGAAGCCCGCAGGCCGGCCACCTGGTTGGCCTCGCGCTGCGACTGCAGCACCGTGCGGTCCGCGTCGATCACCGTCAGGTAGTCCACCGCGCCGGCCTCGTAGCGGCTGCGCGAGATCTTCGCCGCGCGCCGCGCCCCGCCCAGCGCGCCGTCCAGCGCACCGGCCTGCTGGCTCAGCCAGCGCACGTCCGCCAGGCTGTCCTCCACCTCGCGCAGCGCCGTCAGCACGCTTTGCCGGTAGCTCGCCACCGCCTCCTCGTGCTGCGCCCGCGCCGCCGCCAGGTTGGCCTTGTTGCGCCCGCCGTCGATGATCGGCGCGGCGATCGTGCTGCCGATCAGCGGCCCCAGCATCCACGCCGTCGACGACCACTTGAACAGGTTCGACAGGTCGTTGGACTCGAAGCCGAACAGCCCCGTGAGCGTGATCTTCGGGTAGAACGCCGCCTTGGCCACGCCGATGCGCGCATTGGCCGCCGCCATCTGGCGTTCGGCCTGCGCGATGTCGGGGCGGCGCTCCAGCAGCTCGGACGGCAGCCCCGCCGGCACCGCGATCAGCGCTGCGTCGAGCGGATGCGCGCCCAGCGTGAAKGCCGCCGGCGGCGCCCCGGTCAGCACCGCCAGCGCGTGCTCCTGGTTGGCCCGGCGCCGTTCGATGGCGGCCAGGTCGGCGCGCGCCGTGCCCAGCTCCGCCTCGGCCCGCGCCGGGTCCAGGTCGGTGGTCTCGCCTTCGTCGAAGCGGCGCTTGAGCAGCTTGAGCGCATCCTCGCGCAACGCGATGGTGGCGTTGAGCAGGTCGCGCTCGCTGTCCAGCGTGCGCAGCGCGAAGTAGGCCTGCGCCACGTCGGCCTGCAGCGCCAGCTGCACCGAGCGGTACAGGTCCTCGGCCGCCGCGCCCTCGGCGCGCGCCGCCTTGACGTTGTCGGCCACCCGGCCGAACAGGTCCAGCTCGTAGCTGGCGAAGGCGCGTGCCTTGTACACGGTCTGCGCCGGCACCTTGGTGCCGTCGGGCAGCCCCTGCGAGGCCGCCGAATACTGCGTGCGGGTCGGGTCCAGCCCCACGCTGAGCTGCGGGGACTGGTCGGCCTCCGCCACGCCGGTGAAGGCGCGCGCCTGCTTGAGCCGCGCCGCGGCGATGGCCAGGTTCTGGTTGGACTCGGTGGCCTGCGCCATCAGGCGGTCGAGGTCGGYGTCACCGAAGATCTTCCACCATTCGCCGCGCGGCGCCCCCTCCGAGGGCGTGGCCACCTTCCACTGGCTGCCTTCGGCCTGCGCGGCCGCGGCTTCCTTGTAGGCCGGCGTGGCCGCGGTCGCGCTCTCGGGCACCTGGTAGGTCGGCGCCAGCGAGCAGCCCGCCAGGATCAGCGCCACGGCCAGCGTGGCCAGGCGCGGCAAGGCGCCGGATGCCATCGTCGATGTCATGGATACGTTCATGTCGGTCATCCTTATTCAGCGGAGGCGATCGCCTGGTGGCTCGCCGACGGGGCGCTGGCCGCGCGGCGGCGCTCGCCACGCGTGGCCAGCAGGCGCAGCGCCACATAGAACACGGGGGTGAGGAACAGCCCGAAGAAGGTCACGCCCAGCATGCCGGCGAACACCGCCACGCCCATCGCATGACRCATCTCCGCGCCGGCCCCGGTGGAGACCACCAGCGGCACCACGCCCATGATGAAGGCGAACGAGGTCATCAGGATCGGGCGCAGGCGCAGGCGGCTGGCCTCGATGGCGGCAGCCACGATGGTGCGGCCTTCATGCTCCAGTTCCCGGGCGAACTCCACGATCAGGATCGCGTTCTTCGCCGACAGCCCCACCAGCACGATGAAGCCGATCTGCGTAAAGATGTTGTTGTCACCCTTGGTCAGCCACACGCCTGTCATGGCGGCGAGCAGGCTCATCGGCACGATCAGGATCACGGCCAGCGGCAGCGTCAGGCTTTCGTACTGGGCGGCCAGCACCAGGAACACCAGCAGCACGCACAGCGGGAAGATCCAGACGCCCGCGTTGCCGGCCAGGATGTCCTGGTAGGTCAGGTCGGTCCATTCGAACTTGATGCCCTTGGGCAGCGTCTCGGCCGCGATGCGCTCGGCCGCGGCCTGCGCCTGGCCCGAGGAGAAGCCTGGCGCCGGGCCGCCGTTCATGTCGGCCGCGGTAAAGCCGTTGTAGCGCACCACGCTGTCCGGGCCGAAGCCTTGCTTGACGGTCAGCAGCGACGACAGCGGCACCATGTCGCCGGCGGCGTTGCGCGTCTTGAGCTGCAGGATGTCCTCGGCATGCTGACGGAACTGCGCGTCAGCCTGAACCTTGACCTGGTAGGTGCGACCGAACTTGTTGAAGTCGTTCACGTAGGCCGAGCCGAGGTAGGTCTGCAGGGTGTCGAACACATCGGTGACCGGCACGCCGAGCTGCTTGGCCTTGACGCGGTCGAGCTTGACGTCGAGCTGCGGCACGTTGACCTGGTAGTTGCTGAAGATGCCGGCCAGTTCGGGCGTCTTGCGCGCCTTGTTGGTGAAGGCGCTGGTGGCGTCGAACAGCGCGTCGTAGCCGAGCGCGGCACGGTCCTCGATCATCAGCTTGAAGCCGCCGATGGTGCCCAGGCCCTGCACGGGCGGCGGCGGGAACACGGCGATGAAGGCATCCTGGATCGACGCGTACTTGGCGTTGAGCTGCTGCGCGATGGCCGCCCCCGACATGTCCTTGCCCTTGCGCTCCTCGAACGGCTTGAGCGTGGCGAACACGATGCCGGCGCTCGGGCTGTTGGTGAAGCCGTTGATCGACAGGCCCGGGAAGGCCACCGCCGATTCCACGCCCGGATGCTTGAGCGCGATCTCCGACATGCGACGGATCACGTCCTCGGTGCGGTCCAGCGTGGCGCCGTCGGGCAGCTTGGCGAAGCTCACCAGGTACTGCTTGTCCTGGGCCGGCACGAAGCCCTTCGGCACCAGCTGGAACACGCCCCAGGTCAGCGCCAGCATGACCGCATAGACGCCGAACACCGCGCTCTTGCGCGAGATCACGCCCTTCACGCCGCGGCCATAACGGTCAGCGCTGGCACCGAAGAAGCGGTTGAAGCGGGCGAAGAAGCCGCCCAGCACTCGGTCCATGCCGCGCGACAGCCAGTCCTTGGGCGCATCGTGGCCGCGCAGCAGCAGCGCGGACAGCGCCGGCGACAGCGTCAGCGAGTTGAAGGCCGAGATGATGGTCGAGATCGAGATGGTCAGCGCGAACTGCTTGTAGAACTGTCCGGTCAGGCCGCTCATGAAGGCCAGCGGCACGAACACTGCGATCAGCGTCAGCGCGATGGCGATGATCGGGCCGCTGACTTCGCGCATGGCCTTGTAGGTCGCCTCCTTCGGCGACAGCCCCTCGGCAATGTTCCGCTCGACGTTCTCCACCACCACGATCGCATCGTCGACCACGATGCCGATGGCCAGCACCAGCCCGAACAGCGACAGCGCGTTGATCGAGAAGCCGAACGCATGCATCAGGCCGAAGGTACCGACGATCGACACCGGCACCGCCAGCAGCGGAATCACCGAAGCGCGCCAGGTCTGCAGGAACAGGATCACCACCAGCACCACCAGCGCGATGGCCTCGAACAGCGTGTGCGTGACGGCCTCGATACTGTGGCGCACGAACTGCGTCGGGTCATAGACGATGCTGTAGTCCACGCCGTCCGGGAAGTTCTGCTTGAGTTCCTCCATGGTCTTGCGCACGTCATCCGAGATCTGGATGGCGTTGGAGCCCGGTGCCTGGAAGATCGGCAGCGCCACCGCGGGCCTGTTGTCGAGCAGCGAGCGCAGCGCGTATTCCGATGCGCCGAGCTCGATGCGGGCAATGTCCTTGAGGTAGGTCACCGCGCCATCGGCCGAGGTGCGCACCACCACGTCGCCGAACTCCTCCACGCTGGTCAGGCGGCCCTGGGCGTTGACCGACAGTTGCAGGTCGGTGCCAGGCAACGACGGCGACTGGCCGATCACGCCGGCCRCCACCTGCACGTTCTGCTCGCGGATCGCCTTGACCACGTCGGACGCGGCCAGCTGGCGCTCGGCCATCTTCTCCGGGTTCAGCCACACGCGCATCGAGTAGTCACCCGAGCCGAACATCTGCACCTGGCCCACGCCCTGGATGCGCGCCAGGCGGTCCTTGACGTTGATCAGCGCATAGTTGCGCAGGTAGGTCATGTCATAGCGGTCGTTCGGCGAGACCAGGTGGACCACCATGGTCAGGTCGGGCGAGCTCTTCACGGTGGTGATGCCCAGGCGGCGCACGTCCTCCGGCAGGCGCGGCTCGGCTTGCGAGACGCGGTTCTGCACCAGCTGCTGCGCCTTGTCCGGGTCGGTGCCCAGCTTGAAGGTCACGGTCAGCGTGAGCGTGCCGTCGCTGTTGGCCTGCGACGACATGTACAGCATGTCCTCGACGCCGTTGATCTGCTCTTCCAGCGGCGTGGCCACGGTCTCGGCGATCACCTTGGGGTTGGCGCCCGGGAACTGCGCGCGCACCACCACGGACGGCGGCACCACCTCCGGATACTCGGAGATCGGCAGCTTGAACATCGAGATGGCGCCGATCAGGAAGATCAGCACCGATAACACGCCGGCAAAGATAGGCCGGTCGATAAAGAATTTCGAGAGATTCATCTCAGTCTCGGCGAAAGCGCTCCCCCTGGCGGCCCGGATCGCGGGCACCATATGGAGCGTGGGGAAGCAAAAAAATGGCTCGGTTCTCTTGGGGGACGGTGTTTCGTCGAGGCCGGCGCGCATCGCTGGCGCCCGCCCTTTACCCCGGCCCTTCTGCCGCAGGCGGCAGGGGGCGGCAAACCCTCAACAGCTCAGGTTCATGTCGGCCGTTCAGGTCACCGGCTTGCCTTCAGCCGCCTTGTCGGTTGCCTTCTCGGCAGCGGCCTGCTTGCGGTCGGCGGATCCGGTACGCTGGTCCAGCTCGCGCTTGAACGCCATCTCCACCGCCTTGGGCGCCACCGTGTCGCCCGGGCGCACGCGCTGCAGCCCGTTGACCACGATCGTCTCGTCGGCCTTCAGGCCCTGGCGGATCACGCGCAGACCCTCGAACGACGGCCCCAGCGTGACTTCGCGGTAGGCCAGCTTGTTGGCCTTGTCCACCACCAGCACGAACTTCTTGCCCTGGTCGGTGCCGATCGCGCGGTCATTGATCAGCACCACCGGATGCGGTGCCCCGCCGCCGAGCTTGACCTTGGCGTACAGGCCCGGCAGCAGGCGGCCATCCGTGTTGTCGAACACCGCGCGCACGCGGATGGTGCCGCTGCGGGTGTCGAGCCGGTTGTCGATCGACTGGATACGGCCCTGGTGCGGATTGCCGTCTTCGTCGGCCAGGCCCAGGAACACCGGCAGCCTCGACTGCCCGCCTTCCGTGTTGGCCGCGCCGCCAGCCTCGGGCGCCGTGTAGCGCAGGTAGGTCTGCTCGTCGACCTCGAAGCTCGCATACACCGGCGACACCGATACCACCGTGGTCAGCACCGGCGACGATGCACCCGGCGCCACGAGGTTGCCCACCGTGATCTCGGCGCGTGAGACGCGGCCGCTCACCGGAGCCACGATGCGGGTGTAGTTCAGGTTCAGCCGGGCTACTTCCAGCGATGCCTGTGCGGCACGCACGTTGGCTACCGCCTCGCGCGCACCGTTGTCGCGCTCGTCGAACTCGCGGCGCGATACCGCGTTGTCCTGCACCAGCCGCTGGGCGCGGGCCAGTTCAGTCTGTGCGTGGGAGGCGCGCACCTGCGCGGCCGCCAGCGCGGCTTCGGCGCGCGCCACTTCGGCGGCGTACGGACGCGGGTCGATGGTAAACAACGGATCGCCCTTCTTCACCAGCGCGCCCTCGCGGAAGTGCACGGCATCGATGGTGCCGCCAACGCGCGGACGGATTTCCACGCGGTCCACCGCTTCCAGGCGGCCGGAGAATTCATCCCATTCCGTGATGGTCTTGCCCAGCGCGCCAGCCACGTCCACGCCGGTGGGCGCCGGGGCCGGCACGGCCTGCGCCTCGCCGGCGTGCCAGGGCTTGAGCAATGATGTTGCCAGGCCCGCGCCGAGCACGGCGACGATGGCCAGGGCAATCATGGTGCGTCGATATTGCTGCTTCATTTTCTTCACTCCGTATTCCGTAGCGGGTTCTCTTCAACTGGAAAGCAAAAAAATCAGGACGAACGCCTCCGCCGGAGCGCGCCAGGGGGTCGCGCCCGGAGGGCCTGTGCATGCAGGCCGGCTTGTCGTGGCTGGCTCGGGTCAGCCCGGCGGGCTGGCTCCCGGGTTGCGTTCAGTCCTTGGTGAGGCATCGTCATCGCCGGCAAGGTAGCCTTGCAGGTAATGCGCGCCTTCGTTGACCCAGACCTGACAACGGTCATGGGACTGTTCCACGCCGGCGCCACAGGCACCGGGCATGATTCTGGCTTCGGCCGGCACGCCGGCCGTCTGCAGGCGCGACGCGAAGGCTTCGCCCTCGGCGCGCAGCGCGTCCTCTTCCGCCACCTGGATCAGCGTGGGCGGCAGGCCCGCCAGCCGCGAGGCCAGTGCGGGCGCCGCGTACGGATGCACGCTGGCGGCCGGGGTCGGCAGGTAGTCGCGGTAGTAACCGGCCAGGCGCTGCAGCATCTCCAGCGGCACGCTGCGGCCACCCTGCGCGCCGGCGCACGAAGCATGCTGCAGGCACGGGTCGGTCACCGGGCGGATCAGCCATTGCGCGCACGGCTCGGGCAGGCCCCGGTCACGCAGCATCTGCGACAGGGCGATCGCCAGGTTGCCGCCCGCCTCCTCGCCCACCAGGGCGAAGCGCAGCTTGTCCACCTTCAGGCGGCGCGCATGGCGCAGCACCCAGTCAACCGTGTTGAACGCATCTTCCGGCGCCGCCGGGAACGGAAAATCGGGCGCCAGCGAATAGGCCGGCGTCACCACCACCGCAGGCACCGTGGCCGCCAGCGATGCGGCGAGCCGCTGGGATTTCTCCACACTGCATTCCACGAAGCCGCCGGCATGCAGGTAAACCAGCCAGGGCAGCAATGCCGCGCCCTTGCCCTCCGGATAACCGGGCGGGTAGCTCAGGCGCACCATGATCGTACGGCCGCCGCTCTCGACGGCGTGCTCGGTCATGCGCCCCGCGGCCAGTTCGGCTGCGTGCGCCGCGGCTGCGGCTTTCGATCGGGTAGGCGCCATGGCGGTCATGTGCGCCGCGTTAACGGCGCTTCCATTGCTTATTGCGATGCAGCGAATTATGGTGGTTGATAAAGGTGGGATAAAGCGAGGCTTTGCCAATGCACTGTTTCTGTCGTGGAATAATCGGGGGTGTTGCGTGCGGGAAACCCTTCGCTTCACAAGGTCATGCGATKTGTGATCCACTCCCGCACTTCCGCAGCCACGCCCAGCGCCCAATCCGCCCTGTGCCAGGCCCGGCGGCACTTCACGCGAGTGCGCGCCCGGCCTGCCGGACCTGCCTGATTCCTTATTCCGGGGAGTGAACATGGATCGTCTCGTATCAATGCAGGCATTCACCCGCGTCGTGGATGTGGGCAGCTTTGCGCGGGCGGCCGAATCGCTGGACCTGCCCAAGGCCACGCTCACCCGGCTGATCCAGAACCTGGAGACGCACCTGGGCGTCAAGCTGCTGCACCGGACCACCCGGCGCATCAGCGTCACCACCGACGGCGCCGCATATTACGAGCGCTGCGTGCGGATCCTGGCCGACGTGGAAGAGGCCGAGCAGTCGCTGACCCACCAGAACAACACACCGCGCGGCACGCTGGCCGTGGACACCACCGCGGGCCTCGCCCAGATGGTGCTGATACCCAGGCTGCACGAGTTCTTTGCCGCCTACCCCGAACTGAAGATGGAGCTGACCATCAACGGCAAGCCCATCGACCTGCTCAAGGAAGGCGTCGACGTGGTGCTGCGCGTGGGCGACCCCGTGGACGAAACCATGGTGGCGCGCCGCATCGGCCAGCTGCGCCTGGGCTTCTACGGCTCGCCGCTCTACCTCAAGCGCAACGGCACCCCCGCGCAGCCCAGCGACCTGACGCAGCACAAGGCGGTGAACTATCTGTCCAACCGCACCGGCCGGGAGATGCCGTGGCCGATGGGGCAAGGCGACAAGCGCACCGAAATGCTGCTGCCATCGGCCATTTCCACCAACGATGCCGACGTCTACCTGGCCTGCGCGCTCGAAGGCCACGGCCTGGCGCGCATATCGCGCGTGATGGCGCAGCCTTACGTGGAAAGCGGCCGGCTGGTCGAAGTGCTGGCCGACTGGCCGACGGACTCCCTGCCCATCTCCGCCATGTATCCGCAGAACCGCCATCTGTCGGCCAAGGTGCGCGTGTTCGTCAACTGGGCGGCAGACCTGTTCGCGCGCCATCCGCACTTCGGCGACGGCCAGTCCGCGCAGCCGCGCCAGCCGCAGCCGCCCAAGCTGGCTGCCTGAACAGGCCGGTGCCTTCACGCTAGGCGGCATGCGGGGCCTGCGCCACCGCCAGCGCCTCGATCTCGAACAGCATGCCGTCCAGCGCCAGCCGCGGCACCGGGATCAGCGTGCAGGCCGGCTTGGGCGCCTCGCCCCAGGCCCGGCCCAGCTCACGGGACAACACCGCCAGGCGCGCCTCGCTGTGATCCACCACCAGCACGGTCAGCCTGGCCACCTGGCGCAGTTGCGCGCCCGCCGCCGCCAGCGCCACGCGCAGGTTGTCCAGCGCCTGGCGCACCTGCGCGTCGAAACTGTCGGGCAAGCTGCCGTCCGCCCGTTCACCGCCCTGCCCGGCCACGCAAATGAGGCCGGCGCCCGGCGGAATCATCGCAACGTGGGAATAGCCATTGGCGCCGGGATCGTACAGGCCGATCGGATTGAGCATGGTGAGCCGGCGTGGCAGGTCGGCTGTACTGGTGGCTTGCATAGGACTGGATCCTCGTAGCGAAGGGTTGCAGCGAAAAGGTCGTGGCGAAAAGGCGCGCTCGCGCCAGGTGGGCGGGCGCCAGGCTCGACAAAGCCCACTGGCTACCCTAATATCCAAGAAAGTTTTTGGATATTAGGGCGCCACCATGAATTACGCAATAGAAAACTTGGATAACCATGACGGGCCTCCGGGTGATCGCATCCTGTTCCTGCTCAAGACCAAGGGGCCGGCCTCCACCACGCAGATCGCGCAGGCGCTCGGCGGCACTGCCGAGGCCGCCAGGCAGCAGGTGCAGAAGCTGCTGGYCGCCGGATTGATCGAAGGCCGCCAGCAACAGGGCGCCGGCGCCGGCCGGCCGCGTCAGGACTGGGCCCTCACCGCCAGCGGCCACGGCCGCTTTCCCGACAGCCATGCGCAGCTCACCATCCAGCTGATCGGGTCGGTGCGGGCGCTGTTCGGCGAAGCCGGCATGGAGCAGCTCATCGCCAGGCGCGAAGCCGAAACCCGCGAGCAATACCTGCTGGCGGTAACTGGCCAGGAGCAACTCGAACAACGGCTGGAAACGCTGGCGGGGTTGCGCCGCCACGAAGGCTATATGGCAAGGGTCGAGCGCGACGGCGACGACTGGCTGCTGATCGAAGACCACTGCCCCATCTGCGCGGCGGCGCAGGCGTGCCAGGGCTTCTGCCGCGCCGAACTCCAGATCTTCCGCGAAGTCATCGGCACGGGGGCCACGGTCAGCCGCGAGGAGCATCTGCTGAGCAACGCGCGTCGCTGCGTGTACCGGATCAGCGCGGTGGCGTGAGCCACGCCGGCCGGGCTTGGTGGGCGCGCGCGGCGATGCTATCTTGATGCGGCGCGCCTGGCCCCCCAGAACAAACGCCGGGCCTTGCCACCCACGGAGACAACCATGCCGAATCGCCCAGCGTCCGGACTCGCCCGCCTGCACGCCGCCGCGCTACTGTCCGCCTTGGTGCTCGCCGCGCTTTGGCTGGCCGTCCGGCCGGCGCACGCGCAAAGCGCGCCCGAGGTGGTCGACATCCCCACCAGGCCCGGCATCACGCAGCGCCTGCTCTACCTCGCGCCCGCGCAGCCCAGGGCGGCAGTCATCCTCTACGCGGGCGGCCACGGCGGCCTGCGCATCGCGCCCGGCGGCAGTTTCGGCTGGGGCGCCAACAACTTCCTGGTGCGCGCGCGGCAACTGTTCGTGGACAACGGCCTCGCCGTGGCCGTGGTCGACGCGCCGAGCGACCACCTGGTGCCGCCCTTCCTCAACGGCTTCCGGCAGAGCGCCGAGCACGCGCAGGACGCCAGGGCCGTGATCGCCTGGATGCGCAACCACGCCAACGTGCCGGTCTGGCTGGTCGGCACCAGCCGCGGCACGCAATCCGTCGCTGCCATCGCTATCCGGCTGGCGGACGGCGGCGGCCCCGACGGCATCGTGCTCACGTCCACCATCCTGCGCGAAGAGCGCGGCCGCCCCGTGCCCGCCATGGAGCTTGACAAGCTCAAGATGCCGGTGCTGGTCGTCCACCACGAGCAGGACGGCTGCAAGCTCTGCCCGTTCGCCGACGTACAGGGCCTGATGGACAAGCTGGCCAAGACGCCCAAGGCCGGCCTGATCAAGTTCGACGGCGGCAACAATGTGGGCGATCCCTGCGAGGCCATGGCTTACCACGGCTTCAACGGCATCGAGCCGCAGGTCGTGCAGGCCGTGGCGCGCTGGATGGCGGAGAAATAGCAGCGGCATGCGCTGGCGCTAGAATGGCTGGCGCCAGTTCGCACCCTGCCGCATACGCACCGCATTCGCCTCGCATTCGCGCCCTTCGGCATCTTTCGGAAACCGCCATGACGCACTCAACGCTGCTCCTGTTCCTGCTGGCCTCTGCCGTCACTATCGCCACGCCCGGGCCCACCGTCCTGCTGGCACTGAGCAACGGCTCGCGCTTCGGCGTGCGCGCGGCCTGCTGGGGCATGGCCGGCGCGGTCTGCGCCGACATGCTGCTGGTGGCCACCGCCGCGGCCGGCCTGGGGGCGGTGATTGCCGCCTCGGAGGTCGCCTTCCGCGCGCTCAAGTGGATCGGCGCCGCCTACCTGGCCTATGTGGGATGGAAGCTGTTGCGCGCCAGGGTTGGCGCCGTCCCGGCCGACGCCGGCGAGCTTGGCATCCGCGGCGCGCGCGAAAGCGCTCCCGCCCGCGAACTGTTCACGCGCTGCTTCCTGGTGGCGGCAACCAATCCCAAGGCCCTGCTGTTCATGTCCGCCTTCCTGCCGCAGTTCATCGACACCGGCGCCCCGCTGCTGCCGCAGTACGCGCTGATCATGGCGGTGCTCGCCCTGCTGAACCTGCTGGCGATGCTGGTCTACGCCATCCTTGGGGCGCGCGTGATGCACGCCTTCCGGGAAAGCGGCATGCGCTGGCTGAACCGCGTCTCGGGTGCGACGCTGATCGCCCTGGCGGGCGTGCTGGCGGTCTACCGGCGCGGCCAGGCATGAACCTTTCCGATCCGCGCGCAGACGCACGCCGGCGACGCAGTGCTCCGCGGACCGCGAGGTCGTCTACAGCGTGACGACCTGCATGGCGGAACACACGTGTTCCTGACCCGCCGGATGCTAAGGCAGGCGCTCTGCCATCTCCTTTCCGTGCACGAACCCCGCGGCCTCCGCCGCCTCGGGCGTGGAATACTGCTCGGCGGGTTTCGCTGATTCCACCAGGGTGCTCGCGGCCCGGATATTGGTGCCGGGCCGGCACACGCGCACCGTGTAGTCCCATGCGCTGGGCGTCTTGGCGCGCACCAGCACCTGCACCTCGTGTGTCTCGAACACACGCTTCTTCCAGGCAATCTCATATGGCATGACTGTCTCCGTTCTTATAGGGGCGATCCCGGCGCGGCGCGCGACCGGTGACGCTTGCGCATCATCCACGGGCCGACGCAGGGATCTATCCGCCATCGTATCAAAAGATAGAGTGCCCGCTGAGCGTTGTCAGCCATTCCAGCGCCTGCACCCCGGCCAGCGAGTTGCCGCTGTGGTCCAGGCCCGGCGACCACACACAAACAGCCCAACGGTGTGGCAGGACAGCAACAATGCCGCCGCCGACGCCGCTCTTGGCGGGCAGGCCGACGCGGTAGACGAAATCGCCGGCAGCATCGTAGGTACCGCAGGTCAGCATCAGGGCCGAGAGCCGCTTGGTGGGACTGGCACCGAGGATGCGCTCGCCGCTCCATGGCACCACCCCGCCGTGGGCGAGGAACAGCGCGGCACGGGCGAGGTCTTCGCAGCTCATGGCGATGGCGCATTGCCGGCAGTAGGCCTCGATGACCTTGTCGACCGGCATCTCGAGCCGGCCGAAGCTCTTCATGAAGTAGGCCATGGCGCGGTTGCGCTCGGCGTGGCCGGCTTCGGACTGCGCCACGCGCGTGTCGTAGTCGATCGCGGGATTGCCGCTGAGGCGGCGCAGGAACTGAACCAGTGCGGTCTCGGCCTGTACGAAGCGGCTGCACAAGACATCCGTCACCACCAGGGCGCCGGCGTTGATGAAGGGATTGCGCGGCAGGCCTTGCTCGTACTCGAGCTGAACCAGCGAATTGAAGGCGTTGCCTGAGGGCTCGCGCCCTACGCGCTGCCAGAGGTCTTCGCCGAGCAGCTGGAAGGCCAGCGTGCAGGCGAACAGCTTGGAGATGCTCTGGATGGAAAACGGCACGGCGGCGTCGCCCACGCAATGGCTGCGGCCGTCTGCGAAGACCAGGGCCATGCCGAAATGCCCGGCGGATACGTTGGCCAGCTCGGGGATATAGTCCGCCACCCGGCCCTGGCCGAGCAGGGGCGCGATATCGCGGTGGATGCGTTGGAGGATATGCGCGTAGTCCATGCGTGGCCGTGGGCAAGCGTTGCGTTGGATCGCTCGCCGGCCAGGACCGGCGCAAGCGGCTGCGCATATCGTACAGCGAGACTGGCAGCGCGCGCAGGGTCGCGCTGCGCCGCAGGCGCGCGTCAGGCCATTGCGCGCGTGCCCTTGTCGGGCACGCGCGCCTGGGTGGCGGGCACCACGGCAAAGCTGACCATGCCCCAGACGAACAGCATCACATCAGTTGCGGCCGATCTCCTGCAAGATGCGGGACATCAGGTAGAGACGCGGCACGATCGAGTCGATCTCGATATATTCATCGCGCGCGTGATAGCCAAAGCCCGCCAGGCCAAAGCTCTCCAGCACCGTGGGCTTGCCCGAGCGGGCGGCGTAGCCCGCATCGGTGCCGCCGCCGGTCTGCGGCACCAGCGTCAGCTCGCGCTCGATCTCCTTGTAGATACCCTGCGCACGTGCCGCCAGCGCGCGGCTGCGCTGGTCCGCCACGTAGGGCGGGTGGCCCGGCGTGAGGCTGAGCGTGGTTTCCGTGTCCGGGATGAGCTTGCCGGAGGCCAGCTTGGCCTGCAGCGCGGTCTGCAGCTTTTCCAGCGCGCCGGGCTGCGTCAGGCGCACGTCGCCCACGGCTTCGGCCTTCTCGGTGATCTGGTTGAGGGGGCCGTTGGCGCTGGCGCGGGTCCAGACCAGGGCGGCGCCGGGCACGTCCCTGGCCACGTCGCGCGTCTGCAGCATCTGGTAGGAGAGTTCATAGAGCGCGTTGCGGCCCAGCTCCGGCGCGGCGCCGGCATGCGCGGCGCGGCCCTTGACGTCGAGCGTCGCAGTGGCGACGCCGGCCGAGGCCAGCAGCAGCGGCTGGCCCTTCATGACCACGGACCCGGCCGAGGGCTCGCAGGAAAGCACCACGTCATGCTGTTCGGCCAGTCTGGCGATGGTGTCGCCCGAGCCCGGCGATCCCACTTCCTCGTCGGGATTGAACAGCACGGTGATCTGCGCATAGTCCTGCCAGCCGGCCGCCTTGAGCAGCGCCAGCGAATGCAGGATCACGGCGATGCCGCCCTTGTCGTCGGCAATGCCGGGACCGTACAGGCGGTTGCCGTCTTGCCTGATCGGCTGGGTAGCAAGCGTATTGGGCCCGTAGACCGTATCCATATGCGCGATCAGCATGATGCGGCGCCGGCCGTTGCCGGTGAAGGTGCCCTTGACCATGGTGCCCGGACCGCGCGTGACGGCAATGCGCTCGGTGGTGGCGCCCAGTGCCTTGAGGCGGCCTTCGGTGAAGCTGGCCATCTGCGCCAGGCCGGCGGCGTTGGCGCTGCCTGACTCGATCGACACCATGTCCTTGAGCGACTGGATCACCGCGGGCTCTGCCGCGCGGGCGCCGTCCAGCAGTTGCTGGTCGGCCGCGCGGGCGCTGCCGGCGGAGCCAAGGGCCAGCGCGAGCACGGCGGCGGCGGCATGGGTGAGTCGGCGCAGGGATGGCTGCATGAAGTCTCCTGTTTGCATCGTTGTTGTGGCGGCGGGCGGGTTGCCGGCCGAGCGACGATGCTAGCCCTTGCGCGCGCGGCAAGGTAGGATCAATCCCGCCATTTGGAATGCCGATCCCGCCATGACACCCTCCCCCGCACCCGCTTCGGCCGTCCCGGCCGGCAGCACCGCCAGCCCCGTGAGCAGCGCCGCGCCGCTGCACGTGCGCCTGCTATGGCTGCCGCAAGCCAAGCCCGGCATGCTGTTCGGCGCGCTCGACGTGCTGCGCACCGCGGCCGGCGTGGCCCGCCTGCAGCGCCCCGATGCGGAGCCTCGCCTGAGCTGGACGATCGTCGGTCCCTCGGGCCGTGCGCTGCCGTTGCCGGCGCTGGGGCTCGAGCCGGCACGGCGCCGGCGCCGGACGGAAGATGGCAACGCGCTGGTGGTGGTACCTGGCATGCATGCGCGCAATGCGCTGCACCTCGAAGAAATCGTCAGCGGCGCGGGACCGGCGCTGCGGCTGCTGGAGCGGCACGCGCAGGCGGGCGGATGGATTGCCGCCGGGGAGTGCGGCATCGCCTTCCCCGCCGAGCTCGGCCTGCTGGACGGTGCGCGCATGGGCGCGCCGTGGCCGTTCCATGGCTGGATGGCCAGGCGCTACGCGCGCTGCGATTTCTCCGCCAGCGAACCCATGAGCGTGCACCAGCGCGTGTTTGGCTGCGTGGCGCCGGCGCTGCAGACGGAGTTCATGCTGCGCGTGCTGGGCCACCTGCACGACCCCGACCTCGCGCAGGCGTGCTCGCGGCTGCTGCTGTACCAGGCCGAGCGCCAGCAGCTGACGCCGGAGCTGGTGTCCCAGCGCTGGATGAGCCGTACCGCCGACAGCCCGGTCTACCGCGCCATGCGCTGGTTGCAGGCCAACGTGGACGCGCCTTACCGGCTGGCACAGGTGGCCGAGGCAGCCGCGGTGAGCGAGCGCACCTTGCTGCGGCACTTCCGCCAGGTCAGCGGCATGACCCCGCTGGACTACCTGCATACGCTGCGCGTGGAGCGCGCCAAGACCTTGCTCGAGGTGACGCTGCACGGCTCGCAGGCGGTGGCCGAAGCCTGCGGCTACAGCGATGCGGCAGCGTTCCGCCGGCTGTTCCAGCGGGCCACGGGGATGTCGATGTCGAACTACCGGGCACGCTTTGCGCTGCGGGCGCAGCGGCGCTACTGGCGCGTGGAAGACATGCCGCGCGCCACGGGCGGGGCGTAGCACGCGAGTGCTACGCCGGCCGCCAGTGTCCGGTGCTGGTTGCTGGTTGCTGGTTGCTGGTTGCTGGTTGCTGGTTGCTGGTTGCTAGTTGCTAGTTGCTAGTTGCTCAGGACGATACGGTTGACCACATCCTCCACCCCGTACAAATACCAGGCGTCGCGTTCAGCCTGGCGCCGGGCAGCATCGCTGGTGGCATAGCCCTCGAGCGTCACGACCCGGTTGGTGGTCTGCACGCGGATGCGGTCGGCATCGACAAACTGATCCGTCTCCAGCACCAGGCGCAGCGCCTCGGTGACTTCGTCGTCGCGGTCGTCCTCGGCCGGCGCCACCACCAGCTCGTTGATCACGCAGCGGCAGCCGCGCGACCACCATGCCAGCACGCCGGCCAGGCGCATGTGCGACAGGCTGATCACGTGGCCCCGTAACGTCACCACGCCGTCGTTGACTTCGATGGCGATCTCGCCGCTGGATTCGCCCACTGCTTCGCGCACCGGCTCCATCCGGCCCTTGGTATGTGCGCAGATGCGGCAATTGCGGAAATCGATGGCCTGCAGCAAGCGCACACAGATCGAGTTGCGTAGTTCCCCGTCGCCCACCGGCGTGCCCTCGGCCGCGATGCGCAGGTGGTCGATCACCTCGGGGACGCCGTCGACGCGGCGCACCATGGTCGCCACGCGGGACTTGTCGACAATATCAGGGACTTCGCCTTCGAGGATCAGCGCGCCGTCGCTCAGGCGCAGGTGGATGGTGGGATGGATGGGATGGCTGTGAAACGGCACGTGGGCAATGGCTGCCCGGGCCTGGGTCAGGACTGCTTCACTGCTATGCATGATGTCTGCCTTATCTTTGATAGGTCTGGATATAGGAGACGCGTTCCGTCCGGCGAACGCACACACTGCCAAGCCCCGACGCGACGGGGTCCGACAGGGAAATTTCATTATAGGAAGCCAGGCAGGGCATGCCCGGAGAGTTGATGCCGGCGTGCCGGGGCGGAATCTCCCGGCGCCGCGCGGCTGGCACGCTCAGGTCTCCACCGTGGCGTTCATGCTGATTTCCGCCTTGAGCACCTTCGATACCGGACAGCCTGCCTTGGCCGCCTGCAGGCAGCCCTCCACGGCCGCCTTGTCGGCGCCCGGCACGCGCACGGTCACGTCCAGTTGCACCGCGGTAATGGTGAAACCGGCACCGTCCTTGTCCAGGGTGACCGTGGCCTTGGTCTCGATCTTCTCGGCGACCATCTTGGCCTCGCCGAGGATGAGGGAGAGCGCCATGGAGAAGCACCCCGCATGGGCCGCCCCGATCAGTTCCTCGGGATTGGTGCCAGGACCGCCCTCGAAGCGGGCCTTGAAGCCGTAGGGTGCGTCCTTGAGCACGCCGCTCTGGGCGGAGATGCTGCCCTGCCCGTCCTTGATGCCGCCCTGCCATTTCGCCGATCCGTACTTTTGCATGAGTGTGCTCCATGGTGGAAACGCTTTGGCCCAGCCTGCGCCGGACCGGTGATGGGACGGGGCGAGGCCCGTCCGGGTGACTGCATAGCCTCCGTGCCATGCATCGGGCGCGGGCGGCGCTCGGCCGCGCCGTCCCCCCCAAGCCCCGACGCATCGAAAAATTCGCCAAAACGACCGCAATTCCGGCAAATCCACCGCCAATTCCATCGAATACATTCGAATTCTCGGGAACCGAACCGCCCGTCCGACTGCCTTATCTGCGCCACGCAGCCTGGTGGCGCGCGGCGATCGCAGGCTGAACCACAATAGGACGCAATGGTGGCGACGGCCAGGAAGCGCGCCGCGGGTGCACTATCGGGCGCAGCGACTTGCGGCACATTCATCACAATTTCTGTCGCGCACCGATCGCACACCGATCGCAAGACCATCAGAACCACCAATAGAACCATCAGAAAGAACGGGAGAACGGATGACTTTGACTTCGACGAAACTGCCTGCCTGGACCCTCTGGCTGCCGCTGTCGGCCTGGGGCATCCTGGCCGCGGGCATGGCCTTGCCAGGCCAGGCAATACTTCTGCTGCTGGCCGCCGTAGCCCTGGCCGGCTCGGTGTTTGCCGCCGTCCACCATGCCGAGGTGGTGGCGCACAAGGTCGGCGAGCCGTTCGGCACGCTGGTGCTGGCCATCGCGGTAACGGTGATCGAGGTGGCGCTGATCGTCTCGGTGATGCTGTCATCCGGCCCGGAAAAATCCGGCCTGGCGCGTGACACCGTGTTTGCCGCGGCCATGCTGGTGTGCAACGGCATCGTCGGCCTGTGCCTGCTGGTGGGCGGCCTGCGCCATCGCGAGCAGGCCTTCCAGGCCCCCGGCGCCACCGCCGCGCTGGCCGTGCTGGCCGCGCTGGCGGGGCTCACCATGGTGCTCCCCAACTACACCAGCGCCGTGCAAGGGCCGATGCTGTCGCAATCGCAACTGGCGTTCGCGGGCATTGCCTCGCTGGTGCTCTACGGCAGCTTCGTCTTCGTGCAGACCGTGCGTCACCGCGACTACTTCCTCGTGCCCGGCAACTCGGACGAGAGCGTGCACGCTCCGCCCCCGCCCACGCGCATTGCACTGGCCAGCGGCGGCATGCTGCTGGTCTGCCTGGTGGCGGTGGTCGGGCTGGCCAAGCTGCTCTCGCCGACGGTGGAAGCAGCGGTAGCGGGCGCCGGCGCGCCGCCGGCGGTGGTGGGTATCGTGATCGCCGCGCTGGTACTACTGCCGGAAGGCCTGGCAGCGCTGCGCGCCGCGCGCGCCGACCGCCTGCAGACCAGCATGAACCTGGCGCTGGGCTCCGCGCTGGCCAGCATCGGGCTGACCATCCCCACCGTGGCCGCGGTCTTCATCGTGGTCGGCAAGCCGCTCACGCTGGGCCTGGGGCCGACGGAAACCGTGCTGCTGGCCCTGACCTTGCTTGTGAGCACCCTGACGCTGCATTCCGGACGCACCACGATGCTGCAAGGCGTGGTGCACCTGGTGCTGCTGGCGGCCTACCTGTTCCTGTCGGTCGTGCCCTGAGCACACGGGGCGCCGCGAGGTCGCCCTGCCGGGATAGTGCTTCATGCGAGCGCGCACGATCCTTGCTGGTGGGAGCGCATCGATCTCACCAGCGCCCGGGCGCCCACGCCATGCTCCACCCGCCTCGCCTGTATCTCTACCTCGACGCGGTGGCCCGCCACGGCTCGATCCGCAAGGCCGCCGAGCAACTGCACGTAGCCTCCACCGCGCTGAACCACGCCTTTGTCGGCAGCAGCAAGGCCGGCGGCGGCGAGCGTGCCTACGGCGTCAACAGCGGCGGCATGCAGACCTCGTACTGGGGCGTGCGCGGCGCCGAGGACCTGGGCAGCGGCCTCAAGGCGATCTTCGACCTCAACGGCTTCTTCCGCCCCGACGCCGGCAAGCAAGGCCGCTTCGACGGCGACGCGCTGTTTACCCGCAACGCCTTCGTCGGCCTGCAGAGCACCGCGGCCGGCACCCTCAAGCTCGGGCGCAACACCACGCCCTATTTCCTCTCCACGATCCTGTTCAACCCGCTGGTCGACTCTTATAGTTTCGCGCCGTCGATCTTCCACACCTATTTCTCCGCCAGCAACGGCCGCGTCTACGACCCGGGCATCATCGGCGACTCGGGCTGGAGCAATTCGCTGGTGTATTCCACGCCGAACTTCAGCGGTCTCACTGTCAATGCGATCTACGCCTTCGGCGAGCAGGCCGGCAGCAACGGCAAGAACAAGTGGGGCGGCAACGTGCTCTACTTCAACGGCAACTTCGGCGCCACCGTGGCCTTCCAGCAGGTCAAGTTCAACAGCGTCCCCGGCGACGTCACCTCGCCCGCGGCACTGGCCGGCTTCGACAAGCAGAACGCGGTGCAGGTCGGCGTGAGCTACGACTTCAAGGTGGTCAAGCTGTTCGCGCAGGGCCAGTACATCAAGAGCAATGTCAGCAACGCCACCGGCGACATCAAGCACACCAATGGCCAGGTCGGCGCATCGGTTCCGCTCGGCGCGGGCAGCGTGCTGGTCTCGTATGCCTACGACAAGACCAGGAACGACGTGGCGGATTTCAGGCGCAACACCGCCGGCGTCGCCTATGACTACAACCTGTCCAGGCGCACCGATGTCTATGTGGCCTATTTCTACGACAAGCTGAGCGACCAGTCGCATGGCGACAGCTTCGGGGTCGGAATGCGCCACCGCTTCTGATGCGGTGATCGCGCCCGCGAGAGAGGGCCGCAAGCCATTCCCTTCGCCGGCCCCGGTTTGGCTGTCTCGCCACGAGAAGCGTTATCCTTCCATCCTTCTTGCTTCCGATCTGCCTGGCTGTATGGCATCCCCTCGCCTCACCATTTTGCCGGCCGCCGCGCCGCAAACCGATCTCGACACCTTGCTGTCCAGAGTCCGCGCCTGCCGCGTCTGCGCCGACCACCTTCCGCTGGGCCCGCGCCCGGTGGTCCAGGCTGCCCCCACGGCGCGCATCCTGATCGTCGGCCAGGCACCGGGCACGCGGGTGCATGCCAGCGGCATCCCGTGGGACGATCCGAGCGGCGACCGGCTGCGCGATTGGATGGGGGTCGACAAGACCGTGTTCTACGATCCGGCGCGCCTCGCCATCATCCCGATGGGTATGTGCTATCCGGGGCGCGGCGCCAGCGGCGACCTGCCGCCGCGCAAGGAATGCGCTCCGCTATGGATGGATGCGCTGCTGGCGTGCCTGCCGCAGATCGAGCTGACGCTGCTGGTGGGCCAATATGCACAGCGGCGCTTCCTGGGCGCCGGCGCGCGCGATGGCGTCACCGCCACGGTGGCGAACTTCGCGGCGCGCGGAGCGGGCGATTTGCCGCGCGAATTGCAGCACTGCCTGCCCCTGCCCCACCCGTCGCCGCGCAACCAGGGCTGGTTCAAGCACAATCCCTGGTTCGCGCAAGACCTGCTGCCGCGATTGCGCGCGCGCGTGGCCACGGTGCTGGCGGGCAGCAAGCCGGGATCACCGGCGGCGCAGTGAATGCGCCCCCGGGCGTTGTGGCTGCCGTGCGGCTATCGCCCCGGACTCATCGGCTTCGCCGATGGCGGGTCATTGCCCGGCCAGCTTCGCGGCGATGCCGGCGACGTGGCGCCCCTGGTAGCGAGCAATGGCCAGCTCGTTCTCGCTGGGCTGGCGCGAGCCATCCGCGGCGGTCAGGGTGGAGGCGCCGTACGGCGTGCCACCGGTGATCTGGCTCATGTCGAGCAGCCGCGCCTCGGCATAAGGTACGCCAACGATCACCATGCCCTGGTGCAGCAGCGTGGTGTGGAAGCTCGTGATCGTGGTTTCCTGTCCGCCGTGCTGGGTAGCCGTGCTGGTAAAGACACTCCCCACTTTCCCCACCAGTTTGCCGCTCATCCACAGGCCGCCGGTCTGATCCAGGAAATTGCGCATCTGCGCGCACATGTTGCCGAAGCGGGTCGGCGTGCCGAACAGGATCGCGTCGGCATCGGCCAGCTTGTCGGGGTCAGCCATCGGCACATGGGCAAACGCTGCGCGAGCGGCCTTGGCACCGCTCTTTTCCAGCACGGCGTCGGGCACCAGTTCCGGGACCTGGAGCAGCGCCACCTCCGCGCCCGCCACCTCGCGCGCACCGGCCGCCACGGCCTCTGCCATTTTGTAGACGTGTCCGTACATGCTGTAGAAGACCACCTGAATCTTGCAGGTCATGAGCACTCTCCTCCTGTCGGGAAAACGGCGGACGCACGATGGCGCCCTCACGCGCATGGGGCCGCGGCGAGCGGCACGGCTGCGCCCACCCGTAGAGTCTAGGCGAAGCGTGGTCCGCGCGCGAAGGCGCGCCGCGCTTTCCTTCGCGGTGGCGGCGCCTACAATGAAGAACCGACTGCAGGCCGCATGTGCCGTGCGTGGCGCGGGCGTGACAACGCGCTGCCAGCGCCAAAGATGGAGTTCCGCAATGACAACGGTGTGTCCGCACCTCGCGCTAAGCCATTCCGTCACGCCCAGCTCCAATGGCTGCGAGGAGTGCCTGCGCAGCGGCGACGAATGGGTGCACCTGCGTATCTGCCTGTGCTGCGGCCACGTGGGCTGCTGCGACGACTCGCCCAACCAGCATGCCTCGCGCCATTTCCTCGCCACCCAGCATCCGGTAGTCCGCTCCTTCGAGCCGGGCGAGTCGTGGCGATGGTGCTATATCGACAAGCTGTTCATCCCTTGATCCACGCGGCAGGCGTGACCGGCGTGGCGGCGTCCGCCGCGCTGTAGACGTGGCGCGTGGCCAGCAGCGCGGCGAGGTCGGCATCGCCGGCGATGACCGCCTGCAGGATCTGCGCGTGCTCGTCCCAGTTCTGCTGCGCGCGCAGGCGGTGGGCCGGCGCGAACACCAGCCCGGTACGCTCGCGCAGCGAGCGCATCATGTCCTGCAGCACACTGTTGGCGGCAATGGTGCCCAGCACTTCGTGAAAGCGGAAATTGAGCTCCAGCAGGCGCTCTTCTTCTGCGCCGCGCGCTGCCGCGGCGCCCTGGCGCAGTACTTCCTGCAACTCCGTCACCAGGTGCGGATCGCGCCGCTGCGCGGCCAGCTTGGCATTGAGACCCTCCAGCGTGGCGCGCACTTCCACCATCTCGCGGGCCATATGCTCCGACAGGCGCGCCACCGAGGCGCCGCGGCGCGGCTCGATGCGCACCAGCCCTTCGGTCGCCAGCGCGCGCAACGCCTCGCGCACCGGCACGCGCGACACACCGAGTTCCTCCGACAGCGCGTGCTCCACCAGCCGGTCGCCCTGCCGGTAGACGCCGCCCACGATGCGCTGGCGCAGGGTGTCCGTCACCTGCGCGAACAGCGGCGAATGGCGCGCGCCGAGGCTGCCGTCGGAATGGTCCATGTCAGGTGCGCTGGAAGGTGAAGCTGTCCGCGTAGATGTGCGCGCCGCTGGCGCCCAGGCCCATGAAGGTCTCGCGCGCATCGCGGATCATGTCCGGCGAGCCGCACAGGTAGATGGCGTGTTCCGAGAGATCGGGCAAGTCCTCGGCCACCGCGTGCTGCACGTGGCCGCGGCGCCCGCTCCAGCCCTCGCCGGCACGCGACAACACCGGCACGTACTGGAAGTCGTACAGGCGCGCGCCCCATTGCTGGATCTCTTCGTGCAGGTAGAGATCGGCCTCGGTGCGCATGCCCCAGTAGAGCGACACGGGCGGGCAGTCCGGGTCGTCCATCAGCGATTCGAGAATGCTCTTGATCGGCGCCAGGCCGGTGCCCGTGGCCACCATCACCAGCGGGCGATAGTCGTCCTTGCGGAAGTAGAAGCCGCCCAGCGGCAGTTCCACGTCGAGATGGTCGTCGGAGCGCAGGCCGGACAGCAGGCGTTCGGTGAAGTAGCCGCCTGGGATGCGGCGCACGTGCAGGTCCACGGTGCGGTCCCTGGGTACCGATGCCATCGAGAAGCTGCGCGCCACGCCGTCGCCGGTGAAGATCTTCAGGTACTGGCCCGGACGGTAATCAAGGGCCTCGGCCTGCGGCAGTTCCAGCGTCAGGTGCACCACGTCGGCGCACAGCGGCTCGATCCTGCGGATCACCGCGGTGTGCCGCGCCGGTTCTGCGCAAGGCTCGCCGGGGCGCGCGGTGCTGATCACGAGGTCGCTGGTGGGCCGCGCCTGGCAGGCCAGCGCGAAACCTTCGCCCTCTTCTTCCGGCGTCAGGCTCATGGGGTATTCCTCATAGGCCACCGTGCCTTCCACCAGCCTGACGCGGCACGTGGCGCAACCGCCGAAGCGGCAGTCGTGGGCCATTTGCACGTTGGCGCGCAAGGCGCCGTCGAGCACCGATTCGTCGGCGCCGACTTCGAACGATTGCTGGGATTCGATGAGATGGATACGGTAAGACATGGCTGACTCGGCAATGCGTGAAAGGCGAAGGCGCGCGGCACGCGCGCCCTTCTTCTTGGTTACTTCTTGATGTCGGCTTCGACCAGCACCTTGAGGTCGTCGCCGGCCAGCAGTTCCTGCAGCGCCTGCAAGGCGGCCACGCCGCATGCGGTGTCCTGCTCGCCGTTGCCGCCGCTCAGGCCGATGCCGCCGATCACCTCGCCGTTGACCACGATCGGGAAGCCGCCCACGAACACCGCGAACTTGCCCTCGAAGCTCCACTGGATGCCGAAGGCTTCATTGCCCGGCAGCGCGGGGCCGTTGGGCGCCTGGTTGAACAGGTGGGTGGAGCGCTTGTGGCCGGCGGCGGTGAAGGCCTTGTTCCAGGCGATCTGCGGACCGGTGATGCGGGCGCCGTCCATGCGCTCGAGCGCCAGCGGGTAACCGCCGTCGTCGACCACGCAGATCGATTCCAGCACGCCGATTTCCTCCGACTTGCGGATCGCGGCCGCCACCATGTGACGGGCTTCCTTCAGTTCCAGCTTGATGGCTTTTCTCATGTCCTGCTCCTGCTTTCTTTCTTGATGGATTTGGTCCGCTGCTGTCTCGGCAATGCCTCAGCAACCGCGGTACACGGTCTTGATCTGCGTATAGAACTCCAGCCCCGCCCGGCCCGACTCGCGGAAGGTGGAGGTGCTGGACTGCTTGAGCCCGCCGAACGGCGCATTGATCAGGTTGCCGGTGGTGGTGCGGTTGATCTTGACGGTGCCCGACTGGATGTCGTTGGCGAAATCGTGCGCATAGCGCGGATTGCTGGTCACGATGGCGGCGGACAGGCCGTACTCGGTGTCGTTGGCCTTGGCGATGGCGTCCGCGTAGCTGCTCACCTCGATGATGGCGATCACCGGGCCGAAGATTTCCTCGCGGGCGATGCGCATCTGCTGGGTGACGTCGGTGAAGATGGCCGGCGCGACGTAGAAGCCCTTGTCATATTCGCCGCCGCTCAGGCGCTCGCCGCCGCACAGGTGCGTGGCCTCGGCCTTGCCGGTCTCGACATAGCCCAGCACGGTCTCGAGCTGCTTGCGCGTGGCCAGCGGGCCGACGTCCATGCCCGGGGTCATGCCGCTGCCGATCTTGAGCGTCCTGACCTTGGCCAGCAGCTTCTCGGTATAGGCGGCCTTGACCGATGCCATCACCAGCACGCGGCTGGTGCCGGTGCAGGCCTGGCCGCTCAGCGAGAAGCCGCCCTTGATGGTGAGGTCCACCGCGCGGTCCAGGTCGGCGTCTTCCATCACGATCAGCGGGTTCTTGCCGCCGAGTTCCATCTGCGTGCGCGTGCTCAGCGACACCGAGCGATGGATATGCTGCCCCGCCGCCGTGGATCCCGTGAAGGAAATCGCGCGCACTGCCGGCGCTTCGGTGATGGCAGCGCCCACGTCGCCGGCGCGGCCGGTGATGAAGTTGAGCACACCCTTCGGGAGGCCGGCCTCGATAAACGCCTGCGCCAGCCGGTAGCCGCTCAGCGGTGCGTCCGACGAGGGCTTGAATACCACCGTGTTACCGGCGATCAGTGCTGGCGCGATCTTGCGCGCGGGGATCGAGACCGGGAAGTTCCACGGCGAGATCACCGTCACCACGCCGAGTGGCTCGCGCTGGCTGTAGACCAGCATGTCCGGATCGTCCTGCGGATAGGTCTCGCCCGAGAACGACTGCCCTTCCACGGCATAGAAGCGGATGGTCTGCGCCGAGCGCAGGATTTCGTCCTTGCTCAGGTTGAGCGCCTTGCCTTCCTCGCGCGTAAGTTCCTCGGCGATCTGGTCGGCGTGCGCTTCCAGGTAATCGGCCGCGCCATTGAGGATCTTGGCGCGCTTGGTGATCGGGGTCTTCTTCCACGCCTCGAACGCCGCCGCGGCCGCGGCTACCGCGGCCTGGGCGTCGTCCGCCGTCGAGGCCTGGAACCGGCCGACGATATCGCCCGTGTCCGCCGGGTTGACGTTGTCGAAGGTTCGCCCGCTGGCGCTCTTGGTCCATTCGCCATTGATGTGGTTGGCGAATTCGTCTGTCTTTGCTACTGCCATGATGTACAAGCCTTTCGTCCGGTCAGGCCCCGCGCGGGGCCGTCGATGCCAATGCAGCCGTGTCCTGGCCGCCCTGCCTTACCCTGCTGGCCTCAAGCGGCGAGTTCGAGTTCGGGCAGCGGGATTTCCTGCGCGACGTAGTCGTGATAGAGGGCGGTGGTATAGAGCAGGCGCATCTGTGCGCCGATCTCGCAGATCTTCAGGCAGCGCTGCTGGAGCTCGGGCGTGTCGGCGTGTTCGAGCACGATCTGGTAGCCGCGCTCGCCGTGGATTTCGTCGGAGACGATATGCAGGTCGAAGAACTCGACTTCTTCGTCGGTGAAGTTGTACTTGTCGCGCAGGGTGGGGGTCTGCTTGCGGTAGATCGAGGGGAC